>NZ_JAAGLR010000692.1 GCF_010548245.1 Streptomyces sp. SID11385 | reverse complement strand
CTCCGGCACCGCCCGCGCCGACGACCCCCACCTCGCCGTCCGCGGCATCCCCGACGCGCCCCAGCCGCTGCGCGTCGTCCTCGACACCGAGGGCACGGCGGTACGGAGCGGAGCGCGCGTCCTCGACGACGCCGCGCCCACCCTGATCGCCCTCGCCGACGACGCCCCCGCGCCCGCCCACGACGGCGAGCTGCTGCGCCTGCCCCGCGCGCCGCACGGCGGCGGCCTCGACCTCACCGCGCTCCTCGCCGCGCTGTACGCCCGCGACGTGCGCGGCGTCCTCCTGGAGGGCGGCGCCCGGCTCGCCGGGGCCTTCGTCGCCGCCGGATACGCCGACCGCGTCGTCGGCTACCTCGCCCCCGTCCTGCTCGGGGCCGGCCCCGCCGCCCTCACCGAGGCGGGAATCCCCACCCTCACCGCCGCGTTGCGGCTCGACGTACGCGACAGCACGCGGCTCGGGCCCGACCTGCGGATCACCGCTGTTCCCACCACCGCACCCAAGGAGCGCTGAAGTGTTCACCGGAATCGTCGAAGAACTGGGTGAGGTCGTCGCCGTCGAGGAACTCGCCGACGCCTCCCGCTTCCGGCTGCGCGGCCCCGTCGTCACCGAGGGCGCCCGCCACGGCGACTCCATCGCCGTCAACGGCGTCTGTCTCACCGTCGTCGAGCACGAGGGCGCCGAGTTCACCGCCGACGTCATGGCCGAAACACTCAAGCGCTCCAGCCTCGGCGCCCTCGCCCCCGGCTCCCGCGTCAACCTCGAACGCCCCACCCCGGTCGGCGGCCGCCTCGGCGGGCACATCGTGCAGGGACACGTCGACGGGACCGGCACGATCCTGCGCCGCGAGCCCTCCGAGCACTGGGAACTGGTCACCGTCTCCCTGCCGGGCGAGCTCGCGCGCTACGTCGTCGAGAAGGGCTCCATCACCGTCGACGGCATCAGCCTCACCGTCGTCGAGGCCACCGACGACACCTTCAGCGTGAGCCTCATCCCCACCACGCTCGCCCTCACCACACTCGGCCACAAGCAGCCCGGCGCCCCCGTCAACCTGGAGGTCGACGTCCTCGCGAAGTACGTCGAGCGGATGCTCCGCCACGGCGAGCCCCCCACCGGGGAGCGGTGATGGTCGACCAGCTCAACGCCGAGGCGTTCACCCTCTTCGGGCAGCACGTCATCTGGTCCGACGCGGTCGGCAACACGATCGGCCTGCTCGCCCTCGCCCTCGGCTGGCGCCGCTCGGTGTGGACCTGGCCCGCCCAGTTCCTCTCCGGCGTCGTCCTCGTCGCCGCCTACCTCTCCGCGCACCTCAGCGGAGGCGTCGGCAAACAGCTCCTCGTCATCGTCGTCGCCCTGTGGGGCTGGCGGCAGTGGACGAAGGGCCGCCAGGAGGCGCAGGACGGCACCCTCGCCGTGCGCTTCGCCACCTGGCGCGAACGCGGGCTGCTCCTCGGCGGCACCGCACTCGGCACCCTCGCGGTCGGCGGCCTCTTCGTCGCCGTGCCCGACCTCTCCTGGAACCCCTGGCCGGACGCCTACATCTTCGTCGGCACCCTCGCCGCGATGCTCGCCCAGGCCAAGGGCCTCGTCGAGTTCTGGGCCGCCTGGCTGCTCGTCGACGTCGTCGGCGTCCCGCTCGCCTTCACCAGCGGGCTCGCCTTCTCCGGCCTCGTCTACGTGATCTATCTCGCGCTCGTCCTGTGGGGCCTGCGCGACTGGTGGCTGCGCTCCCGCGCGAACGCGGCCCCGGAAGCCGCCCCGGAAGGAGCCCCCGCATGACCGGCACCCACGAAAGCGCCCTCTGGAGCCCGAACGAGGGTCCCTGGCCGCACGACCAGGAACTCTCCCTCGCCCTCGACCCCGTCGCCCAGGCCGTCGCGGACATCGCCGCGGGCCGCCCCGTCGTCGTCGTCGACGACGAGGACCGCGAGAACGAGGGCGACCTCGTCCTCGCCGCCGAGAAGGCGACCCCCGAGATCGTCGCCTTCATGATGAGCGAGTGCCGCGGCCTCATCTGCGCCCCTCTCGAAGGCCCCGAACTCGACCGCCTCGACCTGCCCCAGATGGTCCGCCGCAACACCGAGTCCATGGGCACCGCCTTCACCGTCTCCGTCGACGCGACCCGCGAGCACGGCGTCACCACCGGCATCTCCGCCGCCGACCGCGCCACCACCCTGCGCCTCCTGGCCACCGCGAGCAGCGAGCCCGACGACTTCGTCCGCCCCGGGCACGTCTTCCCGCTCCGCGCCCGCCCCGGCGGCGTCCTCACGCGCAACGGCCACACCGAGGCCGCCGTCGACCTCGCCCGGCTCGCCGGACTGCGCCCCGCCGGGGCCATCGTCGAGATCGCCGGCGAGGACGGCGTCATGCTGCGCCTGCCCGAACTCGTCCCCTTCGCCCGCAAGCACGGGCTGAGCATCATCTCGATCGCCGACCTCATCGCCTACCGCCGCGCCACCGAGGCCGCGCCCCTGGAGGCCGAGCCCGCCGTGCGCCGCGAGGCCGAGGTGCGCCTGCCCACCGCGTACGGGGACTTCACCGCGTACGGCTACCGCTCCACCGCCGACGGCGTCGAGCACGTGGCCCTCGTCCACGGCGACCTCGGCGACGGCGAGAACGTCCTCGTCCGCGTCCACTCCGAGTGCCTCACCGGGGACGTCTTCGGCTCGCTGCGCTGCGACTGCGGCCCCCAGCTCGAAGCCTCCATGCGGCGCATCACCGAGGAGGGCCGCGGCGTCGTCGTCTACCTGCGCGGCCACGAGGGGCGCGGCATCGGGCTGCTCTCCAAGCTGCGCGCGTACGAGCTCCAGGAGCGCGGTCGCGACACCCTCGACGCCAACCTGGAACTCGGCCTGCCCGCCGACGCCCGCGACTACGGAGCCGGGGCGCGCATCCTCGACGACCTCGGCGTCCACTCGCTGCGGCTGCTCACCAACAACCCGGACAAGAGCGAGGCCCTCACCCACCACGGCCTCACCGTCCTCGCCCGCGAACCCATGCCCGTGCAGGCCGGCGAGTACAACCTCCGCTACCTGCGCACCAAGCGCGACCGCATGGGCCACGACCTGCCCTGGCTCGACCAGGCCCCGGCCACCTGCGCCCAGCAGTGACCGGACACCCGTACACCCCCATCGAACCCATCTACCGAGGAGCAGCGCGTGAGCGGTAAAGGCGCACCCGAGCTGAACGTCAAGAACTGCGGCGACCTCCGCGTCGCCGTCATCGCATCGCAGTGGCACGAGCAGATCATGAAGGGCCTCACGGACGGCGCCCTGCGTGCCCTCGCCGAGCTCGGCATCAGCGAGCCGACGCTGCTCCGGGTCCCCGGCAGCTTCGAACTCCCCGTCGCCGCCAAGGCGATGGCCTCGCGCGGCTACGACGCCGTCGTGGCACTCGGCGTCGTGCTGCGCGGCGGCACCCCGCACTTCGAGTACGTGTGCCAGGGCGTCACGCAGGGCCTCACGCAGGTCGCCGTCGACACCGGCGTCCCCGTCGGCTTCGGCGTTCTCACCGTCGACACCGAGCAGCAGGCACTCGACCGCGCGGGCCTGCCCGGCTCCACCGAGGACAAGGGCCACGAGGCCGTCACCGCCGCCGTCGCCACCGCCACCGTGCTGCGCGGAGTCGTCGAGCCCTGGCGCTGAGCCCCGTACCACCGACGAGACGTCCGCGTCCGCATGATGAGAGGCGGCGGCCCCGGCTTCGCTCCGGGGCCGCCGCGGCGCGTATGGTGAGGAAACCATGTCCCAGAAGACCTTCGAAGAGCTGTTCTCCGAGCTCCAGCACAAGGCCGCGCACGCCGACCCGGCCACCTCCCGCACCGCCGAACTGGTGGAGAAGGGGGTCCATGCCATCGGCAAGAAGGTCGTCGAGGAGGCCGCCGAGGTCTGGATGGCCGCCGAGCACGAGAGCAAGGACGCCGCCGCCGAGGAGATCTCGCAGCTCCTCTACCACGTGCAGGTCATGATGGTCGCGCGCGGCATCTCCCTCGACGAGGTCTACGCGCACCTCTGAGCCGTACCCACGCTCCCCCCTCCCGCACGGTCCCGCACGCCCCCGCGCGGAGCGGGCCCTCCCGAAGCGGGCCCCCCCTTTGTCACCCACAGAAGGACGTCACCGTCATGCTGCGCATCGCCCTGCCCAACAAGGGTTCCCTCGCCGGACCTGCGTCGGCGATGCTCCATGAGGCCGGCTACCGCCAGCGCACCGAGCAGAAGGAACTCGTCCTGGTCGACCCGGCCAACGAGGTCGAGTTCTTCTACCTGCGCCCCCGCGACATCGCCCTCTACGTGAGTTCGGGTCGCCTCGACATCGGCATCACGGGCCGCGACCTCCTGCTGGACTCGGGCGCCGACGCCGAGGAGATCCTGCCGCTCGGCTTCGCCCGCTCCACCTTCCGCTTCGCGACCCGTCCCGGCACCGCGAAGGGCCCCGAGGACTTCCCCGGGCTCACCATCGCGACCTCCTACGAGGGCATCGTCGCCCAGCACCTCGAACAGGCCGGGATCGACGCCTCCGTCGTCCACCTCGACGGCGCCGTCGAGACCGCTATCGAACTCGGCGTCGCCCAGGTCATCGCCGACGTCGTCGAGACCGGCACGTCGCTGCGCAACGCGGGCCTCGAAGTCATCGGCGAACCGATCCTGACCTCCGAGGCCGTCGTCATCCGCCGCAAGGGCGCGGAGACCGACGACGCCCGCGTGGGCCGCTTCCTGCGCCGCCTCCAGGGCGTCCTCGTTGCCCGCAGCTACGTGATGATGGACTACGACTGCCGCGTCGAGCACCTGGAGCAGGCCGTCGCGCTGACGCCGGGCCTGGAGTCGCCGACCGTCTCGCCGCTGCACCACGAAGGGTGGGTCGCGGTGCGGGCCATGGTGCCGACGAAGGGCGCGCAGCAGGTGATGGACGACCTGTACGGGCTCGGCGCGCGGGCCATCCTGACGACGGCGATCCACGCCTGCCGGCTGTGACCGGGTCGTGGGGCTCGGCCCCTCGTCCCGCTCCCCGATCGCCGGAGGGGCCGGATTTCCGGTGCCGTATGCTCGCAGCGCCAGTTCTCCCGTGAAAGACGAGTGCCCCGCATGAGCGCCCCCGCCGACCTCCCCCCGCTCCCGGCGACCTTCCGTCCCTCCCTCACCCGCGGGATTCTCATCGGGTGCGGGATCGGGATCTTCGTCGTCATCACGGCGGTCGCCTTCCTGCTCGGGATCGGCGGCGGGGAGGCGGCGAGCTTCGTGCTCACCGCCGTCGTCCTCGCCGGGGTGTGCTTCCTGCTCGCGCGGCCCAAGATCGTCGCCACGGCCGAGGGCGTCACCGTCGTGAACCTCACCACGCGCCGTACCCTCGGCTGGGCGCAGATCGTCCGGGTGACGCTGCGCGGCGGCGACCCCTGGGCCTTCCTCGACCTCAGCGACGGCACCAGCCTGCCCGTGCTCGGCATCCAGCCCGGTCTCGCCCGCGAGAAGGCCGTCGCCGACGCCAGGGCCCTCAGCGCGCTCGTGGACGCGCACGCCCCCGTACACGACTGAGCGCCCCGCCCGCACGCCTCGCCGCGGCCCGGCACGATCCGGGCCCCCGGGCCTGCCCGGCACCGCCGAATCGTGATTAATCTGGTAGGGCGGCACACGCCGAGTGCCGCCGCCGCCCGTGCCCCTTCCGGCACGGGTGACCCATCGAATAGAGGAGTGAACCTCTCCGGCAATGGACGGATCGTCCGGTAGTACGTGCGCCGCCCCCTTCCCTCACGGCACGGAGGCGGCGGTATGACCACATCGCTGCTGCTCCTCGGGGCGGCTTTCCTGCTCATCCTCGCCAACGGCTTCTTCGTGGCCGCCGAGTTCGGGCTCGTCACCGTGGAACGCGCCGAGGCCGAGCGCGCCGCCGAGGCCGGGGACCGCCGGGCCGGCGCCGTCGCCCGCTCCCTGAAGGAACTCTCCTTCCAGCTCTCCGGCACCCAGCTCGGCATCACCGTCACCTCGCTCGTCGTCGGCATGCTCGCCGAACCGGCGCTCGCGGACCTCCTCGAAGAGCCCCTGACGGCCCTCGGCCTGCCCGAGGCCGCCGCGCCCGGCGTCTGCGTCGTGCTCGGCATGCTCCTCGCCTCCGCCGTGCAGATGGTCATCGGCGAGCTGGTCCCGAAGAACTGGGCCGTCGCCAAGCCGCTCCAGGTCGCGCGCTTCGTCGCCGGGCCGCAGTACGCCTTCGCGCGGCTGCTCCGCCCCGTCATCGCGCTCCTGAACACCGCCGCGAACGCCCTCGTACGGCGCTTCGGCGTCGAGCCGGCCGACGAGATGGCCTCCGCCCGCACCCCCGGCGAACTCGTCTCCCTCGCCCGGCACTCGGCGCTCGCCGGTGCCCTGGAGAAGGACACCGCCGACCTCTTCGTGCGCACCCTCTCGCTGGAGGAGCTCACCGCCCAGCAGGTCATGACCCCGCGCGTGAAGCTGAGCACCCTCCAGTCCTCCGCGACCGCCGAGGACGTCGTCAACCTCACCCGGGCCACGGGCCTCTCGCGCTTCCCGGTCTACCGCGAGCGCATCGACGAGATCACCGGCACCGTCCACCTCAAGGACGCGCTCGCCGTGCCCTCCCACCAGCGGCTGCGCACCCCGGTCAGCCGCATCAGCCGCACCCCGCTGCGCGTCCCCGAGACGATGCCCGTGCGCACGCTGCTCGCGCTGCTGCGCACCGAGGAGCCGATGGCCGTCGTCATCGACGAGTACGGCGGCACCGCCGGGGTCGTCACCCTGGAGGACATCATCGAGGAGGTCGTCGGCGAGGTGCGCGACGAGCACGACGGGCAGGACCTGCCCGAACTCGCGCCGCTCCCCGCCGAGGAGGGCCGCCCCGCCTGGGAGGCGGACGGCGGCATCCGCGTCGACCAGCTCCGCGCCATCGGCCTCGATGTCCCCGAGGGCCCCTACGAGACCGTCGCCGGCCTCGTCGCCGACCTGCTCGGCCGCATCCCGGCCCCCGGCGACCGCGCCGAGCTGCCGGGCTGGCGGCTCGACGTGCGCCAGGTCGGCCACTACCGCGCCGAGCGCGTCCGCCTCGTGCGCACCGCGCCCGTCCTGGAGGCGGCCCGATGAGCGTGCTGCAACTCCTCCTCGCCGCCGTCCTGATCCTCGCCAACGGCTTCTTCGTCGGCGCCGAGTTCGCCCTCGTCTCCGTACGGCGCAGCCAGATCGAACCCCTCGCGGCGGACTCCGCGCGCGCCCGCCGGGTCCTGCACGGCCTCGAACACCTGCCGAAGATGATGGCGGCGGCCCAGTTCGGGATCACGCTGTGCTCGCTGACCCTCGGCGCGGTCGCCGAGCCGACCGTCGCGCACCTCCTGGAACCGCTCTTCACCGCCGTGCACCTGTCCGAAGGGCTCGTGCACCCGCTCGGCTACGTCATCGCGCTGCTCCTCGTCGTCTTCCTCCACCTCGTCATCGGCGAGATGGTCCCGAAGAACCTCGCGATGGCCGCGCCCGAGAAGGCCGCGCTGTGGTTCGGGCCCGGGCTCATCGCCTTCGCCCGTGTCTGCGGCCCCGTCACCGTCTTCCTCGCCGCGTGCGCCCGGCTCGTGCTGCGCGTCTTCCGCGTCGAGCCGAAGGACGAGGTCGAGGCCGTCTTCACGAGCGACCAGCTCAGCCACCTCGTGGAGGACGCCGGACAGGCCGGGCTGCTCGACGCGGAGGCCCAGGAACGTCTGGAGGACGCCCTCGAACTGGGCACCCGCCCGGTCACCGACGTCCTCCTCGACCGCTCCCAGCTCGTCACCGTCGACCCCGCCGTCACCCCGCGCCGCATCGAGGAGCTGACCGTCGCCACCGGTTACAGCCGCTTCCCGGTCCTCGGCGCGGGCGGCGTCTTCATGGGGTACCTGCACGTCAAGGACGTCCTCGACCTCGACGAGCCCGACCGCGCCGTCCCGCAGCGCCTGTGGCACCGCATGATCACGCTGCGCGCGGAACTGCCGCTCGACGACGCCCTCACCGTGATGCGCCGCGCCGCGACGCACCTCGCGCAGGTCGCCGACGCGAGCGGCCGGGTCCTCGGCCTCGTCACCCTGGAGGACGCGCTCGAACTCCTCGTCGGCGAGGTCACCGACCCGGCCCACCGCCTCCCGGAACCCGCCCAGGGCATCGCGCCCGGGCGCGCCCGCCTGAAGGTCGAGCCCGTCACGGTCCAGCGGCAGCCCCGCCCCGGCGAGGAGGCCCTGACCAGCTGAACCGGTCGCGGGTGCCGCCGCCGTACGGGGAGACCGTAGGGCGGCGGCACCCGCGCGTGGGGGCCCGGCCGGTTGCCTCCCTCGGCCGGGTCTCCCCGTCGGTCGCCCCCGCGCCTCAGAAGTCGTCCTCCGCCGTCGGCTCGTGCGGGCCCGGACTCCGCCCGGACAGGACCTCCCCGTACGCCTGCATCAGGTCCGGCAGGCGCAGTGTCGCGAGGTCGTCGCGGCTCGGTGGGTCCGGGTACCCCATCAGGCGCAGGTCGCGGTAGGCGCAGGACTTCTCGTACAGCGTGCGCAGGAAACGGCCGTTGCCCAGCTCGTCGATCCAGCCCTCCTCGACCACGTGCCCCGCGATCGAGGCCAGCTCCTCGCGCGCCTCCTCGTCCCAGCGGTCCCCGTTCGCGCCCGCGAGCACTTCCCCGATGCGGGTCAGCTCCGCCGGGCGGTACGAGGGGAAGTCGACGCGGCTCGTGAAGCGCGAGCCGAGCCCCGGGTTGGCGGCGAGGAGCCGGTCCATGCCCTCCGGGTAGCCCGCGAGGATCACCACGAGGTGCCCCCGGTTGTCCTCCGCGCGCTTGAGGAGCACTTGCAGCGCCTCGTCCCCGTACGCGTCCCCGCGCCCGTACCCGGAGTTGGAGAGGCTGTACGCCTCGTCGACGAAGAGGACCCCGCCGAGCGCCGAGTCGATCAGCTCGTTCGCCTTGACCGCCGTCTGCCCCAGGTACTCGCCCACGAGGTCCGAGCGCTGCGCCTCCACGAGGTGGTCCCCGCCGAGCAGCCCCAGCGCGTAGAAGACCCGCCCCAGGATGCGCGCGACCGTCGTCTTCCCCGTGCCCGAGGGGCCCGAGAAGATGAAGTGCCGCTTCGGGGGCTGCACGGGCAGCCCCTGCTCCGCCCGCAGCCGCGCCATGTTCAACTGCGCGGACAGCGCCCGCACCTGACGCTTCACCGGTTCCAGGCCGACCATCTGCTCCAGCTCGGCGAGCGCCGCCTCCAGGAGCGCCGGGTCGGCGGGACCGGCCGGCATCCGTTGCGGGCCCGGCTGCACGGGCAGCACCGCCTTCTCCCGCACGTCGTCGGCCGGACCGCCCGCCGGTGGCTCCCCGCCCAGGTGCGGCGG
>NZ_JAAGLR010000656.1 GCF_010548245.1 Streptomyces sp. SID11385 | reverse complement strand
CGCAGGCGCGCGATGTCGAGCCGTTCCCGGGCGTACGTCCGGGCGAGCGCGGCGTGCGCGAGGACGAATTCCGGCAGCGCGGGGTCACCGGCCGCGGGCGGTGCGGCAGGGGCCTCGGCGCGGGGCAGGGCCGCGGCCTGGCCGATGCGGTGGTGGAGGGCGAGGAGTTCGCCGTCCGCGGCCCGCACCGCCTCGTCCGTCTCGGCCTTGCGCTCGCGCAGGTGTCCCTCGATCTCGAAGAAGCGCCGCGTGTCGAAGAGCTGGCGCAGCAGGAGAGCGCGGTCGGCCGTGTCGGCGCCGAGGAAGCGGGCGAACTGGCCCTGCGGGAGGAGGACGACCTGGCAGAACTGTTCGCTGCTGAGGCCGAGGAGCTGCTTGATCTCCTCGCCGATCTCCTGGTGCGTGCGGCTGAGCCCGGTCCAGCCGCGCGCCGGCTCGTGGGCGCGCAGTGTGGTGAGGGCCTTCTCGGTGGTGGTGCCGGTGCCGCGCTTCTTGGCCCGGACGAAAGGGGGCTGCCGGGTGATCTCCAGGCGGCGGCCGGAGACGGTGAAGTCGAGCGTGACGGAGGTGCGGGTGGTGGGGGCCGCGTGGTCGCTGCGCAGCTTCTCGCCCTGCGCGGAGACGCCCTGGCGGTCGCCGGGGACCACGCCGTAGAGCGCGTAGCAGACGGCGTCGAGCAGGGAGGACTTGCCCGCGCCTGTCGCGCCGTGCAGGAGGAAGAGCCCGGCCTCGGCGAGGCGGTCGAAGTCGACGGTCTGGGTTCCGGCGAAGGGGCCGAAGGCGGTGACGGTGAGGTGGTGGAGTCTCATCGGCGGCTCTCCCCGGCCTGTGCCGCGAGGCGTACGGCGTCCACGGCGGCGCGCAGCACGGCGCGCTCCGCCTCGTCGGGGGCCTCGCCCCGTACGTGCGCGACGAAGTCCTCGGTGATCTCGTGGTCGCCGCGCCCCTGGAGCCGGTGCGCGTAACTGCGTCCGTCCGGCTCGGGCGGGCGCTCGGGTGCGAAGACGAGGCTGAGCAGGTGCGGGAAGCGGGCGGCGAGCCGCGCCATGGGTTCCTCGGGCCGCACCGGGTCGGTGAGCGTGGCCTCGATCCACGCGTCCTCGTGCGGGGTGTGCGCGGGGTCGGCGAGGAGTTCTCCGAGCGTGCCGCGCAGGCGGGCGAGGGGGCGGGGTACGGGGCAGTCGACGCGTTCGGCCGTGACGGCGCCCGCGCCGTCCAGGTCGATCAGCCACATGCTCTTGCGGTGGTCCGCCTCGGAGAAGGAGTACGCGAGCGGGGAGCCCGAGTAGCGCAGCCGCTCGCCGAGCGTCTGGCTGCCGTGGAGGTGGCCGAGCGCGACGTAGTCGACGCCGTCGAAGAGCGCGGCGGGTACGGCGCTGACGCCGCCCACGGTGATGTCGCGTTCGCTGTCGCTGGGGGCGCCGCCGGTCACGAAGGCGTGCGCGAGGACGACGGAGCGGGTGCCTTCGGGGCGGGTCGCGAGGTCGGCGCGGACCCGGTCGAGCGCGGCGCCGAGGACGCCCTCGTGGTCGGCGGGGGCGGCGAACTCATCCTTGACGAGGCCGGGTTCGAGGTAGGGCAGCCCGTAGAAGGCGACTTCGCCGTACGCGTCGGACAGGACGACGGGCTCGCCGCACTCGGCCGGCCTGGTCCGCAGGTGCACCCCGGCGGCGCCGAGCAGCCCGGCGCCGACGCCGAGGCGGCGCGCGGAGTCGTGGTTGCCCGAGATCAGGACGGTGGGCACGCCGAGCGCGGCGAGGCGGTGCAGCGCCTGGTCGTACAGTTCGACGGCGGGCAGCGAGGGCACCGCCCGGTCGTACACGTCCCCGGCCACGACGACGGCCTCGACGTCCCGCTCCCGCACGGTCGCCACGAGGTGATCGAGGAAGGCGGCCTGCGCGTCGAGCAGCGACACCCGGTGCAGGGAGCGCCCGAGGTGCCAGTCGGAGGTATGCAGAATCCTCAACGCTCCCCCTCCGTCCGCCCGTTCACCCGCGCACCACCTGTCGCCCCGCTCCCGCCGCACCCGGCGGCCACCTGACACCTCACGCCCGACAGTCTGCCACCCGGCGCGGAGCGGCTTGCACGGAGTTGTCGAGAGCGACCGTTTCGCGCGTTACGGGGTGTTTCGGGCTCGCGGAGGAACGGGCGCGGGCGCGTTCCGCCCCGTCCCGCGCCGAAACGTGCCGATGCCACACGACCTTGCGGGGGACGCCCCTCGTCGGGAGGGTGGGCGGATGACCCTTCCCACCTTCGTCCTGGTCCACGGCGCCTTCGCCAACTCCTTCTCGTTCGCGCCCCTGCAACGCGAACTCGCCCTGCGGGGGCAGCGGTCACTCGCCGTCGATCTCCCGGGGCACGGCTTCGGCGCGACGTTCCCCCTCGCCTACCAGGCGCCGCAGGACGCGGCGGCGCTCGCGAGAGCGGCGGGCGTGATCAAGGGCGTGACGCTCGCGGACAACGCGGCGCACCTCGTCGACGTGCTCGCACGGGTACGGGAGCACGGGCCCGTCGTCCTCGTCGCGCACAGCCGGGGCGGGGCCACCGCGACCGCGGCGGCGAACGCCCGGCCCGACCTCGTCGACCGGCTCGTGTACGTGTCCGCGTGGTGTCCCGTGGACCTGCCGGTGGGCGACTACTACGGCGAGCCCGAGATGGCGGGCGTCGACCCGGCGGCGTTCGCCGCGGCGGTCGCCGGGGACCCGGCCGCGCTCGGCGTGCTGCGGGTCAACTTCCGTACCGCGGAGCCGGCGGCGCTCGACGCCTTCCGGGCTGCCTTCGGCGCGGACCTGAGTGACGACGAGCTGCTCGGCTTCCTCAACACCTTCCAGCCCGACGAGAGCCTGGACGCGGGCACCCCGGACGACCGGGCCCGGGCCGGGACCTGGGGGACCATCCCGCGCGCCTTCGTCCGCCTGGCGCAGGACGCGAGCATCCCCCTCGCGATGCAGGACCGCATGATCCGCGAGGCGGACGCCCTCACCCCCGGCAACCCGACGAAGGTCCGCACCCTCCCCGGCAGCCACCTGCACTGGCTCGTCCACCCGGCCGAGGCGGCGGCGGTCCTCACGGAGCTGGCGACGGGGTGACGGGCGCGGGGCGGGCGTGAACGGTGGAGCGAGGGACGGGGTGGAGCGAGGGGCGGGGGTGGAGCGAGGGCGCCGGTCCCCCGCCCGCACCGAGGGGCTTCGGCCGGGCACCCCCCGTACCCGCGCCCGGCCGCCCCCGGCCCCTCGCCCCCGCCCCGCCCTCACGCGTCCGGGTGCCGCAGCCCCAGGTGATCCCGCAGCGTCGTCCCTTCGTACTCCGTGCGGAACACCCCCCGTTCCTGGAGGAGCGGTACGACCTGGGCCGCGAAGGTGTCGAGGCCGCCGGGGCTCACGTGCGGGGCGAGGATGAAGCCGTCCGCCGCGTCGTGCTGGACGAGGTCGTTGATCGAGGCGGCGATGGTCGCCGCCGAGCCGATGAACGTCTGGCGGGCCGTGATGTCGATGACGAGTTCGCGGATCGAGAGGTTCTTCGCCTCGGCCCGCTCGCGCAGTTCGCGGGCGATCTCGCGCGGGTCGCGGTGGTGGCGTGTGGTCGAGCGGCCCCGCGCGAGGGTGTGCTCGCCGGGGACGGGGTCGATGCCGGGGAGCGGGCCGTCCGGGTCGTAGCCGGAGAGGTCCGTGTTCCACACGTGTTCGAGGTGGCGCAGCGCGGTCTGCCCGCTCACCTGCTGGAGGCGTATCCCGTGGGCGAGTTCGCGGGCCTCCGCGTCGGTGTCGGCGAGGGCGAAGGTCGCGGCGGGCAGGATGAGGAGCTGGTCCGGGGTGCGGCCGTGGCGGGCGAGGCGGCCCTTGACGTCGCTGTAGAACGCCTGCCCCGCCTCCCGCGTGTCGTGCCGGCTGAAGATCGCGTCGGCCTCGGCCGCGGCGAACTCGCGGCCCTCTTCGGAGTCGCCCGCCTGGAAGATGAGGGGACGCCCCTGGGGGCTGCGGGGGACGTTGAACTGACCGTGGATGTCGAACTGTTCGCCGTGGTGCGCGAAGGCCCCGGCGCGCGCGGTGCGCAAGAAGGTGCCGGAATCCGGGTCGGCCGCGATCTCGTCGCCGTGCCAGGAGTCGAAGAGTTCGTGCGCGGTGGCCAGGAACTCCTTGGCGCGCGCGTAGCGTTGCTCGCGGGGCAGGAAGCCGCCGCGCCGGAAGTTCTCGCCGGTGAAGGCGTCCCAGGAGGTGACGACGTTCCACGCGGCGCGCCCGGCGGAGAGGTGGTCGAGGCTCGCGAACTGGCGGGCGACCTCGTAGGGCTCGTTGAAGGTCGAGTTGATCGTGCCGGTGAGGCCGACGTGGGTGGTGACGGCGGCGAGGGCGGCGAGGACGGTGAAGGTGTCCGGGCGGCCGACGACGTCCAAGTCGTATATCTTTCCGGCCTGTTCGCGCAGCCGCAGGCCCTCGGCGAGGAAGAGGAAGTCGAACTTGGCGCGCTCGGCGGTCTCGGCGAAGTGGACGAAGGAGTCGAAGTCGATGTGGCTGCCGGAGTCCGGGTCGCTCCACACGGTGGTGTTGTTGACGCCGGGGAAGTGGGCCGCCAGGTGGATCTGCTTGAGCGGTGCGCTCATGGAAGGGTTCCTCTCCGGGGGCCGGCGTCAGGTGGTCGCGTAGCGGTTGGCGGGGTGCGGGTCGAGACCGAGGTGGCCCCGCAGCGTCGTGGCCGTGTAGGCGGTGCGGAAGGCGCCCCGCCGCTGGAGTTCGGGGACGAGTCCGCGCGTGATGCCGCGCAGGTCGTGGCCGAGCACGGCGGGCCGCAGGCGGTAGCCGGTGAGCCCGGCGGCCTGCCAGTCGGTGAGGAGGTCGGCGAGCGCGGCGGGCGTGCCCGCGAAGATCTCGGCGTCGCTCGCGTACGGCTCTCCCGCCAGGGCGTCGAGCGCGGCGAGCCGTTCGGCGGCACGGCCCGGTTCCTCGTCGACGAGGACCACCACGTCCCCGAAGACGTGCAGGGGTTCGTCCGCGCGCCCGGCCGTCTCCCGCTCCCTACGGATCTCCTCGACGATCGCGCGCGCGTGCGCGGCGCTGTGCGGCGTGACGTAGCCGACGTCGGCGGAGCGGGCGACGAGGCGGTAGGGGACGGTCTGGTGGGCGAGGGAGGTGACGAGCGGCTGGCCCTGCGGGGGGCGCGGGGTGATGGAGGGGCCCTTGACGGCGAAGCGCGGCCCCTCGAAGTCGATGTAGTGGAGTTTGTCGCGGTCGATGAAGCGGCCGGTGGCGGCGTCGCGGATCTCGGCGTCGTCCTCCCAGCTGTCCCACAGGTGGCGCAGCACCTCGACGTACTCCGCGGCCTCGTCGAAGAGCGCGGAGACGACGGACTGCCCCTGGGCGGACTGGAGTTCGTCGAGCGTGAGGGGGGCGAGGGCACGGCGTCCGAAGTGCCCGTACTCCTGCGGGCGGGCGGAGATCTGCACCCGTATCCCGGCGCGTCCCTTGCTCACGTGGTCGAGCGTGGCGATCGCCTTGGAGAGGTGGAAGGGCTCGGTGTGCGTGACGACGGCGGTCGGTACGAGGCCGAGGTGCCGCGTGAGCGGGGCGACGCGGGCCGCGGTGAGGACGGCGTCGAGCCGCCCGCGGACCTGGTCGGTGCGGTCGTCGGGCCCTTCGAGGCGGCTGGACTGGAGCGCGAGCCCGTCCTCGAAGGTGACGAAGTCGAGCAGGCCCGCCTCGGCCTCGCGGACGAGGTCCGCCCAGTAGGTGGCGGTGAACAACTCCCCCGGGCGCGCGCCTTGTTCGCGCCAAGCGGCCGGGTGCCAGCCGGCCCCGTCGAGGGCGACGGCCAGGTGGAGCGGAGGTGTGTCGGACATGCGAGGCCCTTCCGGTCGGTCAGGGGTGGGACGGCGGCGGGGGCGGAGGAAGCGGGAGGCGGTACGGGGCGGAGCGGTACGGGGCCGGGCGGGGCGGTAGCGGAAGGGGCGCCCACCGGCGGACGCCCCCGCCCGCTCAGTCCGCCGCGGGCGTCCGTACCGCGAGGAACGTCGTGCGCCTGCGCAGCGTGAAGCCGATCGACTCGTACAGCCGGATGGCGTTCGTGTTGCTCGCCGACGCGTGCAGGAACGGGGTCTCGCCGCGTTCGCGGATGCCGTGCGCGACGGCCCGTACGAGCCGCGTCGCAAGGCCCCGGCCCCGGAAGGCGGGGTCGGTGCACACGGCGCTGATCTCGGTCCACCCCGGCGGGTGCAGCCGCTCGCCCGCGAGGGCGACGAGGCGGCCCTCCTCACGGATGCCGAGGTAGGTGCCGAGCGTCACGGTGCGCTCCTTGAAGGGGCCCGGCTTGGTGCGGGAGACGAGGTCGAGGATCTCCTCGGTGTCCTCCGTGCCGAGCCGCACCGCCTCGGGGGCGGGCTCGGAGCGCAGCGAGGTGGCGACGAGCTGGACGCCCCGGCCGTGCTCCAGGGTCTCCCACTCCGGGGGCGCCGCGGGCGCGCCGTTGACGAGGGCGACCGTGCCGGGCCCGAGGAGCCGGGCGAGGTCCGCCCACGCGGCGGGGTCCCCGGGGTCGGCGAGCGCGGTGAAGGCCGCGACGTCGGCGGGGTAGCGGGCCGCGCCGCCGAGGCGCTCGGCGAAGACGGCGTGGGGCCCGGTGAGCGAGGCCCAGGCGGGGTTGTCGAGGAGGTGGGGGCTCGCGGGCACGGGGGAAGGGGCCGGCTGGACGCTGGTGGCCATGGTGCGGTTCCGCTCCTGTGAGGTGGGAGGTGTCTCGTGCGGTCCAGGATTCAGGAGTCGCTGAGGGGGAGCCCCGGCGGGTTGATCTCGCTGCGCTCGACGGCCTCGTCGGAGAGGTTCCAGGCGGCGAGCCACTTCGCGTACTGGCCGCCGTCGATGAGGTGGTTGATCGCCCCGGCGAGCGGCTTCGCGAGGCCGCTGTCCTTCTTCGCGGTCGCGGCGATGAGCCCCTGGAGACCCGAGCCCGCGCCCGAGTGGGTGCCGGCGCTGCGGGTCGCGCGCGGGGTGCCCTCGGTGGTGCGGGTGTGGTAGGCGATGGCCGGGTTCGGGCCGAGGTAGGCGTCGATCTTCTTGGCGCCGAGCGCGAGGTAGGTGCTGTTGAGGTCCGGGTAGTGCTTGACGGTGAGCTTCTTGCCCTCCTCCTTGAGCTGCTTCTGCCACTTGAGGAGGATGCGTTCCTGGTTCGTGCCGGAGCTGACGGCGATGGTCCTGCCCGCGAGGACCTTGTAGTCGCCCGTGAAGGTCCAGTCGTCGGACTTGTTCGTCTCGAAGGCGAGGTTGTCCTGCCGGTAGGAGGCGAACTCGTACTTGCGCTTGCGCTCCTCGGTGTCGGTGACGTTCGAGAAGGCGACGTCGACCTTGCCGCTGTCGACGCCGAGGAACATGTTCTCCCAGGTCGATTTCTGGATCACGGGCTTGAGGCCCAGGGTCGCCGCGACGAGGCGGCCGAGGTCGGACTCGGAGCCGGTGACGGTCTTCTGGTCGCTGCCGATGAAGTTGAGCGGCGGCGAGCCCGCGGGCAGCACACCGACGCCGATGACGAGTTCGCCCTTGTCCCTGATCTCCTCGGGAAGCTGGGCGCGCAGGGCCGCGACGGCGGAGACCTTGAGCGTCGCGGGCTTCGCGGCGCCGTTGGAGAGCGCGCCGATACCGATCCCGCCCGGGGCGGACCCGGCCACGGCCGCGGCGGGCTCGGCGTCGTCCCCGCAGGCGGTGAGCGCGGCGGCGAGCGGTACGAGGGCGAGGGCGGCCAGCAAGGTGGTGCGGCGATGACGGCTGCGGGGCGTGGGCATGACGGC
The DNA here is from genome assembly GCF_010548245.1 of Streptomyces sp. SID11385. Classification (GTDB taxonomy): domain Bacteria; phylum Actinomycetota; class Actinomycetes; order Streptomycetales; family Streptomycetaceae; genus Streptomyces. The sequence goes on along the minus strand of NZ_JAAGLR010000656.1, from coordinate 6,756 downwards.
GGGGTCCTTGTCGGTGAGGGTGGGGCGGTACGGGGCGGCAGGCGGTACGGAGGTGGGGCGGCGGGGCGTCCGTCCCGCGCGGGGACGGGGCGCCGGCGCGTCACAGCACCTTGCGGAGGAAGTCCCGCGTGCGCGGGTGGGAGGGGTGGTCCAGGACCTGGGCGGGCGGGCCCTGTTCGACGACGCGGCCCTCGTCGAGGAAGACGACGTGGTCGGCGATCTCGCGGGCGAAGCCGATCTCGTGCGTGACGACGACGAGTGTGGTGCCGCTCGTGGCCAGGTCGCGGATGACGGCGAGGACTTCGCCGACGAGTTCGGGGTCGAGCGCGGAGGTGGGCTCGTCGAAGAGCACCACTTCGGGGCGGAGCGCGAGGGCGCGGGCGATGGCGACGCGCTGCTGCTGGCCGCCGGAGAGCTGCCGCGGATAGGCGCCCGCGCGCTCGGCGAGCCCGACGCGGGCGAGGAGGCCGCGGGCGAGGTCCTTCGCCTCGTCCTTGCCGAGCCGCCCGGTCGCGACGGGCGCGGCGGCGACGTTGTCGAGCACGGTGAGGTGCGGGAAGAGGTTGAAGTTCTGGAAGACGAAGCCGATCCGGCCGCGCTGGGCGAGGATCGCGCGCTCGCTCAGCTCCTTGAGCCGTCCCTTGTACGCGCGCACGCCGATGAGTTCACCCGCGAGCCGGACGTGCCCGGCCTCGGGCTTCTCCAGGTGGTTGACGACGCGCAGGAGCGTCGACTTGCCGGAGCCGGAGGGGCCGAGGACGACGGTGACCTCGCCCCGGCGCACGGTCAGGCTCACGCCCTTGAGTACCTGGTGCGCCCCGTACCACTTCTGCACCTCGTGGATCTCGACGGCGGGCGGTGCCTCGGGGACGGGCTCGGCCGTGCTCTCGGCGGGCGTCGTCGTGGTGGTGCTCACAGCGCGGCCTCCTTGCGGGCCCGGGCGCGCAGCTCGCGGAGCGAGGCGCGCAGTTTCTGCAGCGGGGTCGGCGGCAGGGTGCGCAGGGCGCCGCGCGAGGAGCGGCGTTCCACGTAGAACTGGGCGATCGAGACGAGGCTCGTGAGCAGGACGTACCAGACGGTCGCGACGAGCAGGAGTGGCACGATGTCGCCCGGGTAGGTCGAGCCGAGGCTCTGCACCGAGCCGAAGAGGTCGAGCAGCGAGACGTAGAAGACCAGCGAGGTGCTCTTGACCAGGCCGATGAGCTGGTTGACGTAGCCGGGGACGATGGCGCGCAGGGCCTGCGGGAGGACGATGCGCAGGAACTGGAAGCGGCGGGGCAGGCCGAGCGCGGCGGCGGCCTCGTGCTGGCCCTGGTCGACGGAGAGCAGTCCGGCGCGCACCACTTCGGCGGCGTAGGCGGCCTCGTTGAGGCTGAGTCCGAGGACGGCGAGCGCCATGTCCGTCGCGAGACGGCTCTCGTCGAAGGTGAGGAAGGCCGGGCCGAAGGGCACGCCGAGGCTCAACGTCTGGTAGAGCGCGCTGAAGTTGTACAGAAAGAGCAGCAGCACGATGAGTGGTGTGGAGCGCAGCAGCCAGATGTACGTCCAGCTCACCGCGCGCAGGACGGGGCTGCGCGAGAGCCTGCCGAGTGCGAGCACCACTCCGCCGAGCAGGCCGAGCACGGCGGAGAGCGCGGTCACCTCCAGGGTGATGAGGAGTCCGTCGAGGATCGTGGGCCGCAGGAACCAGTAGGCGAAACGGTCCCACTGGTAGAAGGGATTCGTGACGAGTCCGTGCACCACCTGCGCGGCGAGGACGAGGACGACGGCGGTCGCGAGCCACCGCCAGGGGTGGCGCAGCGGGAGGACCCGCTCGGCGAGCGGCGGTCCGGTGGGCGCCGGTTCGCTTTCGTTCGGGGGCAGTTGGGGTACGGGTTCGGGCGGGCGGACCGGGGCGACGGCGGACCCGGGCGGTTCGCTCATGGAGGGCTCCTGCGGGAGGGCAGCGGGGCGTGCCGGAGGAAGGACGCGTGCGAAGGAAGCGCCACCGGCGCGCGGCCGGTGTGCGGGGAGGAGGGCGGGACCCGGCGCGTGCCCCGCGGGCGGGGCGCGGGGGTGGAGTGCCGGGGCGAGGTGGCGCGGGGTGCCGAGGGGTACGGGGGCGCCTCGGGCGGTACGGCGGGGAGCGGCGTTCCGGCCGTTCGGCCTCGTACGTGCGAGGGCCCGGACGCGAGCGGTTCAGGCGGACCGGTGCGGCCGGTCCCCGGCCGGTCGGCCGTCGGGGCCGGTCAGCCGCGCGGGCGTGGGCTCAGCGGGAGACGCGCGCGGGGCGCGGGAGACACGGACACAGGGCGCTGTTGACGCGCAGCAGGTCGACGGGCCGGTCGAGGAAGGGCGTGAGGCGACCGCGGTGCCGGGAGACGGCGGACTGAGCCCGCATCGCCGCTCACCTTCCTTCCTCGTTCGTCGTTCTCGTCTGCGGCGTAAGGTAGGCAGCCCGGCGCGGGACTGTCAACGGTGCCCCGCATGGTGGACAACTCGCCGCCGCGAGCGGCCCGTTCGCGCAACAGCGGGTGCCGGTGGCTCAGCGCGCGTCCAGCAGGCGTTCGACGAGGTCACGCCACCCGGACTCGATCCGCTCGCGGCTCACCCCGCGCTCGGTCATCAGGTGGTGGACGAGGACCGCATCGACCGAGGCGAGCAGGGTGTGGGCCTGGAGGAGCGTGTCGCCCCTGCTGCCCGCCTCGCGCAGTAGCATCGCGAGGTGGGTCTCGCGCAGTCGCGTGGCCGGGATCGCGTAGGCGCGCTCGGGGTCGTCGCGCGTGGCGCGTACGACGTCGTAGAACAAGCGGTCGTGCGCGACGAGGGCGGGCCCGAAGGCGAGCAGCCGTTCGCGCGGCGGGGCGTCGGGGCCGAGTGGTGGCGGGCCGCTGAGGAAGGCGGCCTGGAGGCGCGACTCGCGGTGGTCGAGAAGGGCGGCGAAGAGCCCGGCACGGCTGCCGAAACGGCGGAAGACCGTTCCCTTGCCGACGCCGGCCGCCGCGGCGACCGCGTCCATCGTCAGGCGCTCGGCGCCGCACGAGTCCATGAGGGCGGAGGCGGCGTCGAGGAGCAGCCCCTTGTTGCGTACGGCGTCGGCGCGCAGCCCGGATGCCGAAGTGAGCACCGGGAGCCCGTTGCCGCTCTCCTCGGGGGGCCGAATGTTGCGCGTCATGAACTCACCGTAACGCTTTCCGCCAGAAGTGGACCCCGGTCCGGATAAGTGTTACAACTTTCAACGGACCACGGTCCGCTTAGCCGCGGCCCCTCCCCGAGGGGCAGTGTCACATATCCGTGGCCATGCCACGTACCGCCTCCCTTCTCAGGAGTTCCCCATGTCCGTCCGCATCCTCGCCCTCGTCGGCAGCCTCCGCGCCGGCTCGCACAACCGTCAGCTCGCGGAGGCGGCCGTGAAGCACGCCCCCGAGGGCGTCGAGGTCGTCGTCTTCGAGGGCCTCGCCGAGGTCCCGTTCTACAACGAGGACCTCGACGTGGAGGGCCAGGTGCCCGCCGCCGGGGCGAAGCTGCGCGAGGTCGCCGGCTCCGCCGACGCCTTCCTGCTCTTCTCGCCGGAGTACAACGGCACCATGCCGGCCGTCCTGAAGAACGCCATCGACTGGCTGTCCCGCCCGTACGGCGCCGGCGCCCTCACCGGCAAGCCCGTCGCCGTCATCGGCACCGCGTTCGGCCAGTACGGCGGCGTGTGGGCGCAGGACGACGCCCGCAAGGCCGCCGGGATCGCCGGTGGCGTGGTCCTGGAGGACGTCAAGCTGTCCATCCCCGGCTCCGTGACCCGCTTCGCCGAGCTGCACCCGGCCGATGACACCGAGGTCGTCGACGGCCTCGTGAAGACCCTCGCCTCGGTCGCCGAGAAGGCCACCCCGGCCGCCGCCTGACCCGCCTGCGAAGCGCCCGGCCACCCGAGAGGCCGGGCGCTTCGCGGTTCCCCAAGCCCCGCCCCGGCCCGTCACCGGCACCCGACCCGCACCAGGAATCCAGCCCGCACCACAAAATTCAAGCCTCTCTGGGGGTACCTCCCGGCCGAAGGCCGGGGGAGCTTGAGGAGCGGGGTGTGGGGCGGAGCCCCACGATCCGGGGCGCCGGGGCGAAGCCCCAGCCGTCCGGCTACGCTCACCGCCATGCGTCTCCCCACCCCACCCCAGATCGACGACCTGCACAGGCGCCACGCCCCCACCCCCGAGGCCCACGCCTCCGTGCACCGCCACTGCGGCATCGTGTGGCGCATCGCCGAGGGCCTGATCGCCTCCTCGGGCGCCGACGTGGACGCGGAACTCGTACGGGCGGGATGCCTCCTCCACGACATCGGCGTCTACCGCCTCGACGAGGACGCCGAGCGGGGCGAACTGGGCCAGGGCCACTACGTGCGCCACGGTCTGCTCGGCCACCGCCTGCTCGCCGCCGAGGGCTGGCCCGAGAGCCTGTGCCGCTTCTGCTCCTGCCACACGGGCGTCGGCCTCACCCGCCACGACATCGAGACCCAGCACCTCCCGCTGCCCCCGGGCGACTACGTGGCGCGCACCGACGAGGAACGCCTCGTGATGTACGCGGACAAGTTCCACTCCAAGTCGCGCGGCGGCCGCTTCCACACGGCCGACGGCTACGCGCGCCTCGTCTCCCGCTTCGGCCCCGGCAAGGACGAGGAATTCGCCTCCCTGCGCGCCCAGTTCGGCGAGCCGGACCTGAGGGCGCTGACGGCGGAGTTCGGGGACCCGGTACGCGACTGAGAACGAACGGGCGCGAGCGCCCACCGGGTCCGCTCCGGGCAGGCAGAGACCCCGCTCCCTCCCTCACACCTCCCCGTACGCCTCCCCGCCCAGCGTCAGTTCCGCCGTGCCCGCCGTCGCGTCCGCGAGCCACGCGCGGAAGGCGTCGAGTTCGGTGCCGGGGATGCCGAGGTCGATGCTCACCCGCTCCCCGTACCGCACCTCGCGCACCGAACGGCCCGTCGAACGCAGGTCGTTCTCGATCTTCCCGGCACGCTGGTGGTCGACGGTGACGGTCGCGAGGCGGTAGCGGCGGCGGGTGACGGTGCCGAGGCGGTCGAGCGTCTCGCCCACGACTCCGCCGTACGCGCGGATCAGGCCGCCCGCACCGAGTTTGACCCCGCCGTAGTACCGCGTGACGACGGCCGCGACATACCGCAGCTCGCGGCGCGTGAGCATCTGGAGCATGGGGACGCCCGCCGTCCCGCCCGGCTCCCCGTCGTCGCTCGCCTTCTGCACGGAGGCGTCGGCCCCGAGCACGTACGCCCAGCAGTTGTGGCTCGCGTCCGCGTGCGCGGCGCGCACCCGCGCGAGGAACGCCTGCGCCTCGTCCTCGTCGGCGACCGGGGCGAGGGTGCACAGGAAACGGGACCGGTTGATCTCGGTCTCGTGACTGCCCTCCCGGGCCAGGGTGAGGTACGCGTCCTGAGGCATTCCCCCAGCGTATGCGCCGTGCGGGAATCGCTCGCGGCGGGTGGGTGTTGCCGCTCACACAGACGTTGCGAGCAGGAGGTGCCGGATGTACGGCGACGACGAGACGGTACGGGACATCCTCACCGGGACCGGTGACACGTGGGCGGTGGTCGGGCTCTCGAACAACACCTCACGCGCCGCGTACGGCGTGGCCCAGGTCCTCCAGCGGTTCGGCAAGAAGATCGTCCCCGTCCACCCGAAGGCCGAGACGGTCCACGGCGAACAGGGGTACGCGAGCCTGGAGAACATCCCCTTCCCGGTGGACGTGGTCGACGTCTTCGTCAACAGCGAGCAGGCCGGCGCGGTGGCGGACGCGGCGGTCGCGAAGGGCGCGAAGGCGGTGTGGTTCCAGCTCGGCGTGATCGACGAGGCGGCCTACGCGCGTACGAGGGACGCGGGACTCGCGATGGTCATGGACCGCTGCCCCGCCATCGAAATCCCCGCTCTTTAGTCGGCTTCGCCTCCGGGAGCGCCGGTGCCGGTGTCGAGTCACCCGACGTGCTCGGTCGCTCGTTCCTCACGACCTGCGCGCGACGGGCGCCTCGACACCGTCGCGCCCCCTTCGGCTCAGCCTCCAAGCCCCTCCACGACGACCGCCCCCGGCAGCTGCGCGAACGCCTTGCCGGGGACGAGGAGTTTGCCGCGGCGCCGGCCGCTGCCCACGAGGACGTGGGGAAGGTCGGTGACCGCGGCGTCGATCAGGAGGGGCCAGTCCTCCGGGAGGCCGAGCGGCGTGATGCCGCCGTACTCCATGCCCGTCTCGCCGGTCGCGAGGTCCATCGCGGCGAAGGACGCCTTGCGCGCGTCGAGTTGCTTGCGCACGACGCCGTTCACGTCGACGCGCGTGTGCGAGAGGACGAGGCAGGCGGCGTGCCTGCGCGCCTCGCCGCGCCGTCCCGTGACGATGACGCAGTTCGCGGACACCTCCAGGAGTTCGCGCCCGTAGTGCTCGACGAAGGCGGCGGTGTCCGCCCACTCGGGGTCGCTGTCGACCCAGTACACCTCTTCGGCGGGCACCGGACCCGCCCAGTGGCGCACGGCGCGGGCGACGGGCTCGACGAGGACGTCGAGGGCCTCGGGAGCGGTGCGGACGTCGGTGAAGTTCCCCAGGGGTGCGCGCATGGGCGGCACGGTAGCAGCCGGCCGCGGGCCTCAGTCCCGCTCGCGCCGGGGGCCCGGGTCCCGCTCGCGTTCCGCGAGCCGTTCGAGTCCCGCGAGCTGCTCCGCGTCGAGCGAGGCGAGGGCGGCGAGCTGGGCGGCGCTCGCGTCGCGCGGCACGGGGACGGGGGCCGGCGTGCGA
>NZ_JAAGLR010000623.1 GCF_010548245.1 Streptomyces sp. SID11385 | reverse complement strand
CAGGGCGTTCGGGCCGCGCGCCGCCTCCGGGCCGCCCTTGGCGCCGAGGCGGAGCTGGTGCGGGCGGACGAGCAGGGTGGCCGCGCCCGCGACCGTCCCGCCCGCGACCCGTACCGGCTGCCCGGCGAAGACCGCGCTGCCGTCGCCGTCCGCCACCTCGACCGGCAGCAGGTTGGCCTCGCCGACGAAGGAGGCCGTGAACGCGGTGCGCGGCCTGGAGTACAGCGCGCGCGGGGTCCCGCACTCCTGGAGCCGGGCCCGGTCGAGGACCGCGATGCGGTCCGCCAGGGTCAGCGCCTCGATCTGGTCGTGCGTCACGTACAGGATCGACATCCGGGGGAACTCGCGGTGCAGCCGGGCGAGTTCGGCGAGCATCCCGCTGCGCAGGCGCGCGTCGAGCGCGGAGAGCGGTTCGTCCAGCAGGAGCACGCCGGGGCGGATCGCGAGCGCGCGGGCGAGTGCGACCCGCTGCTGCTGGCCGCCGGACAGCTCGCGCGGGTACCGGTCGGCGAAGTCCCCCATGCCCACCAGTTCCAGCGCCTCGGCGACCCGTTCGGCCGCCTCGGGGCGCGCGACGCGCCGGGCCCGGAGGCCGAAGGCCACGTTGTCGCGCACGCGCAGGTGCGGGAAGAGCGCGTACTGCTGCACGACCATGCCGAGCCCGCGCCGGTGCGGCGGCAGGTCCGTCACCTCGCGCCCCGCCAGGTGCACCCGCCCCGCGGAGGGCCGGACGAAACCGGCGACCGCGCGCAGCGCCGTCGTCTTGCCGGAACCGGAGGGGCCGAGCAGCGCCATGACCTCGCCGGGCTCGACGCTCAGATCGAAGTCGTCGAGCACCGTGGTGCCGCCGTAGCGGACGCTGACGTGCTCGAACCTGATACCGCCCGCGGGGGCCTGCGCGGCGCTCACGCGGCCGCCCCCCGTTCCTCCACCGCGCGCAGCAGCGCGGGCAGTTCGGCGACCGAGCCGAGCACCGTCGTCGCCCCCGCCGCGCGCAGCGCCGGCTCGTCGTGCGCCCCGGTCCGCACACCGGCGACGACGCCGGCCCCGGCCCGTATCCCCTGGCGCATGTCGTAGGCGGTGTCCCCGGCCACGGCGACGCGGGCCACGGAGTCCACCGCGTGCGTGCGCAGCAGCGCGGCGAGCACCAGGTCCGGGTACGGGCGGCCCCGGCCGCCCGCGTCCGCCGGGCACAGCGTCAGGTCCGCGAGGTCCTGCCAGCCGAGTGCGTCGAGCAGGAGGTCCTGCGTGGGCCGCGCGAAACCGGTGGTCAGCACCACCGTCCGGCCCTCCGCGCGCAGCCGCTCGACGCTCGCGCGCGCCCCGGGCACCTCCGTGACGGAGCCGCCGCCGACGAGCCGCGCGTACGCCTCCTCGAAGGCCGTGTTGGCCCGCTGGGCGCGCTCCTCCTCGCCGTACAGGTGCCGGAAGACGGAGATCTTCGACTCGCCCATCGTGGCCCGTACGTGCGCGAGCTGGGCGGCGTGCTCGGGCGAACCGGGGCGGACGCCGAGCCGCTCGGCGGCGGCGGTGAAGGCGCTCTCGACGAGACCGCCGTCGCTCACCGTCGTGCCCGCCATGTCGAGAACGACCAGGGAGTGGAAGGGGGTTGTGGTCATGGGGGTCACCATCCGATGAGGTCTGCGGTACGTTCGGCGATCGCGGGCGAGCACGTCATGCCCCGGCCGCCCGGCCCGGTCACGAGCCACACCCCGTCGGCGACCTCCTGCCGGTGCACGACGCGGGACGGGTCGGTGCACTGCGCGTACACCCCCGCCCAGCGGTGCCTGATCCGGGGCAGCGGGCGGCCGAGGTAGGACTCGACGACCGCCGTCAGGTGCTCGTAGGGCTCCTCGACGGTGTCGAAGGGGAAGGGGTGCGCGTAGGCGTGCGTGTCGCCGATCGTCAGGCCCCCGTCGCGCCGCTGCACCATGAGGAGCTGCATCGCGTGCTCCGCCGCGACGGGCGCCTGCGGCTGCCCCGCCGCGAGCGCGTCGAGCGCCTCGCTCGCGTACGCCGGGTAGTAGCGGAAGGAGTCGGGGTCGGCGACCGAGGTCGTCAGGGTCTCGCCCAGCGGATCGGTCTGCATCATCTGGAGGCGCACCCGGCGCACCGGCAGGTCCGGGCCCGCCAGCTCCCGTACGAGCCCGCCGAGCCACGCGCCCGTCGCGAGGATCACGGTGTCGCCCGCGTGCGTGTCCCCGTGGTCGTCGCGCACCGTCGCCGGGCCCGTCACCTCGCGCACCTCTCGCCCGCCGAGGAACGTGTACCGGCCCGAGGCGAGCAGTTCCTCCTTCAGGGCGAGTTGCGCCGTGCGCGGCTCGACGGCGGCGTCCCGCTCGCACCACAGCGCCGCGGCGAACTCGCCGCGCAGCGCCGGGTTGACCGCGCGCGCCTCCTCGGCGGTGAGCAGCTTGAAACCGCGCTCGCCCGCGTCCGGCCGGGCGAGCGCCGCTTCGGCCACGCCCCTCTCCAGGGCGGTGCGCAGCGGGGTGAGTGAGCCGCAGGCCCGGAAGCCGAGCCCCGGCACCCGTGCCCCGATCTCCTCCCACAGCTCCCGGGCGCGCAGAGCCGTTTCCAGCTCCGGGCCAGCGGCCCGCCCGCTCACCCAGATCTGCCCGAAGTTGCGCAGCGAGGCGCCCCGCGCCTCCGCCTCCCGCTCGATGTGCACGACCTCGTGGCCGCGCTCTACCGCGTGCCAGGCGTGCATGGCGCCCACGACGCCCGCTCCTACGACGATGACCTTCATGCCGAAGAGCCTCACGGCGGCGGATGGCGTCCAGCGGTCCGGCCGCCGACCGGCGGGTGAACCGGCCGCCAATCCTGGACCAGACCCGTTATCTTTCCGTGACTAAAGTCCGGTGTATTCAGGGCGGTTCGCCCCGTTCCTTCCTTTACTTCGCCGTCTCGTCGAGCCGTGTCGTGAACGAGAAGCGGTCTCCCCGGTACAGCGTCCGCACCCGCTCCAGGCGCCGCCCCCCGGTGTCCCGGGAGACGCGGTGCAGCAGCAGCATCGGCAGCGCGGGCGGCGTCCCGATCAGCAGGGCCTCGCGCGGTGAGGCGAGCACCGTCTCGATCCGCTCCTCGGCGGCACCGAACACGATCCCCAGCCGTTCCCGCAGATAGGCGTAGAACGACGAGTCGGGGTCGAAGTCCCGGTCCAGGCCGGGCACCCGCGCCACCGACACGTACGTGCTCTCCAGGCCCACCCGCTCGTCGTCCGCGAGGAGCACCCGCTCCAGGTGCCACACCGCCTCGCCCTCCGCGAGCCCCAGCTCGGCGGCGAGCGCGGGCGGGCAGGGGAACCGGTCGAGCCCGATCAGGGACCGCCCGGGCCTGCGCCCCTGCCTGCGCACCCCCTCCGTGTAACTCGCCAGCGACAGCGGCTGCTCCAGCTTCGGGCCCGCCACCACCGTCCCCCGGCCCTGCCGCCGCAGCCGCCCTTCGAGCAGCAGTTCCCGCAGCGCCTGCCGCACCGTCTCGCGCGCGACCTCGTACCGTGCCGCGAGTTCCCGCTCGGTGGGCAGCGGCGTGCCGCCCTCCCACGTGTCGAGCAGGGCGGAGAGCCGCGCCTTCACCGCGTAGTACTTCGGCACCCGGCCGTGCTCGGGCACTCCGCCGCGCACCGGGGCGCCCGGGTCCTGCTCCTGGGGGTAGTCCATGATCAGGATGCTCTCAGACGGCCCGGGGGTCCGGGGCCCGTCCGCCCGGCTCCCTCAGCCGCGCTTGCCGTCCCCCGGTTCCAGCGGGGGAGCGGTGAGGCCCGCGTGGGTACGGCAGCGGGGCTCGGCGGGCTCTTGGTCGCGGGGCGGCTCGCCGGGGCGGCGTACGAAGCCGAGGGCGAGGGCCGCCGCGAGGACGAGCAGACCGGCCATGCCCCAGGCCGCGCGGTGGAACGCCGCGTTCACCTGCGGCGCGTGCCGGTACGCGTTGTCCGAGAGACCGACGGCGAGCGGCAGCGCCGCGACCACGAGAAGCTGCGCGATGCGCGCCGCCGTGTTGTTCACGCCGCTCGCGAGCCCGGCGCGCTCCGCGTCCACCGAGGCGAGCACCGTCGCCGTGAGCGGCGCCACGAAGACACTCATCCCGAGGCCCATCACCGCGACCGCGGGGAGCACGTCGGGGAAGTACGAGGCACCCGGCGCGATCCGCAGCATCAACAGCGCCCCGCACGCCGCCACCAGCGGCCCCACCGTCAGCGGCAGCCGGGGCCCGATCCGCCGCGCGAGATCACCCGAGGGCGCCGACAGGACCAGCATGAGCAGCGTGATCGGCAGGCTCGCGACCCCCGCTTCGAGCGCGTCGTAGCCCAGCCCGTTCTGCAACTGCACGGGCAGCAGGAACAGCACGCCGCCGATCGCCGCGTACAGACACAGCGTCATGAGGTTCGTGACGCTGAACAGGCGCGAGGAGAAGAGACCGAGCGGCAGCATCGGCTCCCGCGCCCGCCGCTCCACCACGAGGAACGCCGCGCCCGCCGCGAGCCCCACCGCCAGCGGGACGAGCAGCCGGCCGGGACTCGCGCCCTTCGCCGTGATGAGCGCGTAGCTGACCCCCGCGAGGAAGGCCGCGCCGAGCACCGCCCCCGCCCAGTCGAAACGGCCCGTCGCCGCCGGGTCGCGGCTCTCCGGCACGTGCCGCAGCGCGAGCGCCAGGACGACCGCGCCGAGCGGCAGGTTGATGAAGAAGATCCACCGCCAGCCAGGCCCGTCGATGAGCCACCCGCCGAGGAAGGGCCCCACCGCGCCCGCGACCCCGGTGAGCCCCGACCACGCGCCCACCGCCTTCGCCTGGTCCTCCTCGCGGAACGAGGCCCGCACGAGCGCGAGCGAGCCGGGGGTGAGCAGTGCCCCGCCCACCCCCTGGAGCGCCCGCGCCGCGATGAGCAGCCCGCCGTCCCACGCGAAGCCGCACAGCGCCGAGGCGAGCGCGAACCACACGACGCCCGCGACCAGCGTGCGCCGCCTGCCGAGCCGGTCGCCGAGCGCCCCGCCGAGCAGCAGGAGCGCCGAGAGCGTCAGCATGTACGCGTTGACGACCCACTGGAGCGTCGCGAGCGAGACGTCGAGGTCGCTCCCGATGCGCGGCAGGGCGACGTTGACGACCGTCCCGTCGAGCATCGACATCCCGGAGGCGAGCACCGCGCACGCGAGCACCCAGCGCCCGCGCGCCGAGGACAGCGCGATCCCCGCGCCCCGCGCGGCGGCGGGGGCGCTCACCGGGCGCCCCCGCCACCGGCCGCCGGACCGTGCTCCGCGACGTCCGCCGGACCGTGCTCCCGGCCCGTCACCGCGCGCACCCGCCGTCGTCCGCCGCCGGACTCACCCCTCCCAGTGCCACTGCGCCACCTCGGGCAGGTCCTCGCCGTGCTCCCGCACCCACGCCCGGTGCCGCGTGCGGGTGTCGGCCATCTCCTGGCGCAGCGCCGCCTGCCGCTGCGCGAGCCCCGGCACGCGGTCGATGACGTCCATGACGAGCCGGTAGCGGTCCAGGTCGTTGAGGACGACCATGTCGAAGGGCGTCGTCGTGGTGCCGCGTTCCTTGTACCCGCGTACGTGCAGGTGCGGGTGGACGGCACGGCGGTAGGCGAGCCGGTGGATCAGCCACGGATAGCCGTGGTAGGCGAAGATGACCGGCTTGTCCTTCGTGAAGAGCCCGTCGAAGTCGGCGTCGGGCATCCCGTGCGGGTGCTCGCTCGCCGGGAGCAGCCGTGCGAGGTCCACGACGTTCACGACCCTGACCGCCAGCTCCGGGAGCCGCTGCCGCAGGATCTGCGCGGCGGCCAGGATCTCCAGCGTCGGGGTGTCCCCGGCGCACGCGAGCACGACATCGGGCAGCCGCCCCTCCTCGGTGCCCGCCCACTCCCAGATCCCCGCCCCGCGCGCGCAGTGCCCGCGCGCCTCGTCCAGGGTCAGCCAGTCGAACGAGGGCTGCTTGCCGGCCATCACGACGTTGACGTACTCGCGGCTCTGGAGGACGTGCTCCGCCGTGGAGAGGGCGGTGTTGGCGTCCGGCGGCAGGTAGACCCGTACGACCTCGGGGCTCTTGTTGAGCACGTGGTCGATGAAGCCCGGGTCCTGGTGCGAGAAACCGTTGTGGTCCTGGCGCCACACGTGCGAGGAGAGCAGGTAGTTGAGGGACGGGACGGGGGCCCGCCAGGGCAGCTTGCGCGCGGTGCCCAGCCACTTGATGTGCTGATTGGCCATCGAGTCGATGATGTGCGCGAACGCCTCGTACGTCGAGAACATGCCGTGCCGGCCGGTCAGGGTGTACCCCTCCAGCCAGCCCTGGCACATGTGCTCCGAGAGCACCTCCATGACCCGACCGTCGCGTGTCAGGTGCTCGTCGACCGGCAGGATCTCCTCCTGCCACGTCTTCGCCGTCACGTCGTACACGGCGTTCAGCCGGTTCGACGCCGTCTCGTCGGGGCCCATGAGGCGGAAGTCCCGCCGGTCCGCGGTGAGGTCCATGATCCGCGCGAGGTACTGGCCGAGCACCCGCGTCGGCTCGTGCGTGCTCGTCCCCGGCCGTTCCACCGTGACGGCGAAGTCCTCCAGCGGGGGAGCGGGCAGCGAGACGGTGAGCCGCCCGCCGTTGGCGTGCGGACTGGAACCGAGCCGCAGATCCCCGTCGGGGACGCACTCCAGGACCCGCGCGCGCGGCCTGCCCTGCTCGTCGAAGAGTTCCTCGGGACGGTAGGAGCGCATCCACTGCTCCAGCTGCCGCAGGTGCTCGGGCTCGGTCCGCACCTCGGCGAGCGGGACCTGGTGCGCGCGCCACGTGCCCTCGACCGGCAGCCCGTCGACGATCTCCGGGCCCGTCCAGCCCTTCGGCGTGCGCAGGATGATCATCGGCCAGTGCGCGCGCTCCGTGGAACGGCCCCGGCGCGCCTCGGCCTGGATCTCGTCGATCCTGCCGACCGCCTGCGCGAGCGCCCCCGCCATCTGCCGGTGCACGAGCGCGGGGTCGTCGCCCACGACCTCGATCGGCCGGTACCCGTACCCGCGCAGGAGGTCGTGCAGCTCGGTCTCGGGCAGCCGCGCGAGGATCGTCGGATTGGCGATCTTGTAGCCGTTGAGGTGCAGGATCGGCAGCACCGCCCCGTCGTGCACCGGGTCCAGGAACTTGTTGGAGTGCCACGAGCCCGCGAGCGGGCCGGTCTCCGACTCGCCGTCCCCGATGACGCACGGCACGAGCAGGTCCGGGTTGTCGAAGGCCGCCCCGTACGCGTGCAGCAGCGAGTACCCCAGCTCGCCGCCCTCGTGGATCGAGCCGGGCAGCTCGGGCGAGACGTGACTCGGCACCCCGCCGGGGAACGAGAACTGCTTAAACAGGCGCTTCATGCCCGGCTCGTCGCGGCTGATGTCCGGGTAGATGTCCGAGTACGAGCCCTCCAGCCAGCTGTTGGCGAGCACCCCGGGGCCGCCGTGCCCGGGCCCCCAGATGCACACCGCCCGCTGCCGGCGCAGCCGGATCAGCCGGTTGACGTGCGTGTAGACGAGGTTCAGGCCGGGGACGGTGCCCCAGTGGCCGAGGAGGCGCGGCTTGATGTGCTCCGGACGCAGCGGTTCGCGCAGGAGCGGGTTGTCCATGAGGTAGACCTGCCCGACCGCCAGGTAGTTGGCGGCCCGCCAGTGCGCGAGCAGTGCGTCCAGCTCCGCGTCCGACAGCTCGGGGGCCACCGGGGCCGGTGTCTCGTACGTGAATTCCTGCATCGCAAGCCTTTCAGCACGGCGGTTGATGACACCCGTCGGTCACGGCCTCCGGGCCGTGACCGCTGGTCGCCGGGGCGGTGACCGCACCGCACCCCGCTCCCTCCCCGTTCCCCCCACCCGCCCCGGCACGCGGGCCGACCGGCCCTCCCCACCGGGCCGACCGGCCCTCGGCCGCGCGGCCGTGCGTCCGGCACCCCTCAGCTCCTCGGCCCCGTCGGATCGCGGGCGCGGTGGCTTCTCGCGGGCTCAGTCGGTGACCTTGCTCCGCTCCGCGTACAGGAGGTCCTGGTAGTCGGGATGACGGGCGATCCAGCCGGAGTAGAAGGGGCAGACCGCGAGCACCGAGACCCCGGCGGCGCGCGCCTCGTCGAGCGACGTCCGCACGAGCGCGCTGCCCACGCCCCGGCCCTCGAAGGCGGGATCGACGACGGTGTGCACGAAGGCGACGAGGCCCTTCGTCCGGATGTACTGGGCGAATCCGGCGACCTCGCCGCCGACCCTCGCCTCGTACCGGTCGGCCTCGGGGCAGTCGCGCACCTCGGCCGGGGCCGACTTCTCGCTCATCGCTCTCCCCTCGTCCCCGCCGCCGGGCGCGGCTCGGGTCCCGCTCAGCTTGCCGCTCCGCGCGCCGGGGCGCGAGTGGTGTGCCTCCGGCGGGGCGGCCGGCTCCGGGCGGCGACGGGGAAACGCGGGTGCCGTCGTACGGTGCGCTGTGTCCGCGCGGGGGAGCGGACCGGCCGGGTGCGTTCCGCGACGTACGGCCGGGGCGGCTCCCCGCTCGCCCGTTCGGCGCGTTCCCCTCGCCCGGTGGGTGCCCGGGGGTGAAGGTGGGGGTGCGTGCGGGCTCGGGCGGGACGGGTACGGCTCGGCGGGGGTTTCCGGTGGTGTGGAGCGGCAGGAAGGTGGTGCGATGAAGATCGCCGTACTCGGGGCGACCGGAGGGCAGGGCGGGGCCGTGGTCGCGGCGCTGCGCGAGGCGGGACGGCCGGTGCGCGCCGTCGTGCGCGATCCGGGGGAGGCCAGGGCGCGCGCGCTCGCGGCCTCCGGAGTCGAGGTGGTCGCCGCCGACCTGCGCGACACCGGCTCGCTCGCCGCCGCTTTCGACGGCGCGGCAGCCGCCTTCGCCGTCACGACCCCCTTCGAGGACGGCCTCGAAGCCGAGAAGGCGCAGGGCGTCGCGATCGTCGACGCCGCCGCCCGCTCCGCGCTGCCCTTCCTCGTCATGGCCTCCGTCGCCAGCGCCGACCGCGAGACCGGCATCCCGCACTTCGAGACCAAGGCGCACACCGAGAAGATCCTCGCCGCCTCCGGGCTCCCGGCGGCGGTCGTCGCGCCCACGTACTTCTTCGACAACGTCTTCGGCGAGCTCCAGGAGGTCGCGGACGGCGAGATCACGATGCCGCTGCCGCCCGACACCCGTCTCCAGCAGGTCGCGCGCACCGACCTCGGCCGGGTCGTCGCCTCCGTGCTCGACGACCCCGTGCGCTGGCGGGGGCAGCGCGTCGAGGTCGCGGGCGACGACCCGACCCCCGCCGAGATGGCCCGCGACATCGGCCGCGCGGCGGGCGGGCAGGTCGACTACCGGCAGATCCCGCTGGAGGCGGTGGCGAGCGCGAGCCCCGACATGGGCGCCATGTACACGTACCTCACCGAGGTCGGCTACCAGGTCGACATCCCCGCGCTGCGGGCCGCGTTCCCGGAGATCCCCTGGACCTCCTACGCGGACTGGGCGGCCGCCCAGTCGTGGCCGACACCGGGCGGCTGACCGCACCGGGACACGGCGAAGGGGCGGCTCCGGCCGGGCCACGGTGAAGAGGGCTCCCGGCCGGGACACGGCGAAGGGCGGTTCCCGGCCGGGAACCGCCCTTCGCCGTGTCCGCCCCGCTCAGGGCAGCAGCCGCTCGATGGCCTCGCGGCCCTCCTCGGCGAGCTTCTTGCGCGCCCATTCAAGGTTCTCGGGTGTCACGTCGCGACCGGTGGCCTGGACGAGTTCCTCGGGCGTGACCTCCTGGTCCGCACCCGTGTGCAGTTCGTCGTCGGGGGTGACGACGCGGGGCAGATCCTCCGGGTTCTTCTCGCCTGCCATCTGCGGCCTCCTCGGTGTCGGCGCGGCGCGGGGCCGCGCGTCCCTGTCCGTCAATCTTCGTCGGCCCCGCGCCACCCGGCCACTCGGCGGGAGGCGTCCGGCCGTGCCCGGCCGCGTACCCGCCGCGCGGCCCGGGACACCTCCGAACGGCCAGGGCACCCGCGCGCCGCCGAGCGCACCTCCGCACGGCTCAGCACGCCTCCGCGCTGCTCAGGACACCTGCGCGAGGAAGGACTCCGGGGTGACCGGGTAGCCGCCGGGCCCGAGCACCGCGACCGGATCGCCGTCGAGGAGCACGGTGGGCGTCGCGTGCACCGAACTGTCCACGAAAGCCTGGGACACCGACCGCGCCCAGGGCCGGTACGTCCCCGCCCGCACCTTGCCGGCGAAGCCGTCCTCGCCGAGCCCGGGCACCTCGGCCGCGAGCCGGACGAGCAGGTCGTCGTCGGCGAAGCGGTCGTCCTCCTCGGACGGCTGCTCGGCGAAGAGGAGCCGCAGGAAGAGCACGAACGGTCCGGGGCCCTCGTCGAGCGCCGCACCGAGCGCGGCGAGCGCGTGCAGCGAGCCGCTGCCGCCCGCGCCGTCGTCGATGAAGGTCGCGAAGTGGTACTCGACGCGGAAGCGGCCCGCGTCGGCCGCCTCCTGGATCACCATGCCGAGCCCGTTCTCCATGCGCTTGCAGTACGGGCAGCGCGGATCGAGGTACACGCTCAGGACCCGTCCCGCACCGTCGTCGCCGTAGCGGACGACGGTGCCGTCCGGGCCCGAGGTGTGCGCGGGTACGGGATACGTGTCCGTGGTGTCGCCGGAGGTGCGTGGGGTCATGCCTCCAGGCTGCGGCCACCCGTTCGCCCGCGCAAAACGGGCACGACGGGCGGTGCCGGTCAGTCCCCGGGCGGTACCCGTCCGCGTCCGGACCGCCGGGCCCGTACGAGGGCGAGGGCCGTCACCGTCGCGGCGAGGACGGCGGCGGGGAGGGCCGCGGCCCACACCCGCGCCGTGCGGAGCAGGAGCGCGGCGAGCGCGGCGCCGAGGACGAGGGCGCACAGCCGGGCCACGGG
>NZ_JAAGLR010000595.1 GCF_010548245.1 Streptomyces sp. SID11385 | reverse complement strand
CCGCCCTGCCCACCCTCCTCACCACCCCCCACCCCGTCCCCCGCCACACCGGCATGACCCGCCCCCTCACCACCCCACCGGCCGAGATCGCGGCGACGGTGGGGGCGAGGGGAGCGGCGCACTGGTACGGGGACTCGTTTTGAAGGGGCGGCGTCACCCCCCGGCCGGATCGGGGGCCTCCCCGGCCCGGTACTCGGCGGGCGGGTCGAAACGGTGCTCCAGCCGGTCCGCCGACTCGGGGAAGTCCTGACCGCGCAGGTGCTCGGCGAACTGCTTGGCGAGCATCGCGCGGCGGGGGTCCTGATCCGGGATGCCCAGGAGGTCGAACAGCCGCGCGACGTGCTCCGTGACAGAGACTTCGCCGGCACCGTCTTCCCCTCGGTCCTCGCCCGGCGGCTGCGCGAGCAGCGCGCGCAGCCGCTCCGGGACCTCGGTGTCATTGGCCGCCGAGGTGAGCTGGGCGAGGAGGCCGAGGTCCTGCACGGTCTTGTCGATCCGCCCGTCGTTCCTGGCCAACCACCACACCACCGCGCTCCCCGTGTCCTTCAGCACGTCGTCACCGAGGTACGCGCGACGGCTCTGCTCGTGGGTGCGCTCGTGTTCCCACACCGCCTTCCGCTTGCGCAGCTCGGCCAGCCGCTCAAGCCGCTCCTGGTCGTGCGGGCGCAGGGTCAGCCTGATGTCCTCGGCCATCGCCCGTACGTGGCCCGAGCGGTCCGGGCGCATCGTGCTCAGCGCCCCGCTCACCTCGTGCCGTACGAAGGAGACCCGTCCCGGCTCGCGGCGTTCCGTGATCGCGCGGGCCCGCTCAAGGACGGTCTCGACCGCGAGGCCGCCCGGATTGCCGATCACGTCACTGCTCCCCGGCGGCGCGAGCGGCCACCAGTGAACCGTCCCCGAGAGCAGGAAGTCGTAGTCGGGCCACGCGCTCGGGAGTGCCACCTCGTTGATCCGCCGCTCCGTGCGCTCGACCGGGCTCGCCGTCTGCTGCTCCTCGAACGCGGCCCGCACCGCGCCGCGACGCCGCGCGGCGATCGCGAAGAGCGCGGGAGGCACGGCGAGCACGAGCACGCCGAGCACCGGCCACACCCAGCCCGGCCACGCCCGGGACACCGCCACGAGGGCGAGCAGAAGTCCGCCGATGACGGTCAGGAAGACCGTGGCGGTCTTGCTTCCACTGGTCATGCGTAGACGCTCCCCTCGGTGGCGACCGCGCGCTGGGCATCCGTGATGAGGGTGAGCAGTGTCGCGGAGGTGTCGGCGGCGCGGGCGGGGTCCTCGGGGTCGGTCCGCTCGGCGTCCCGTGCGCAGGCGTAGAGGGCGGCGAAGACGGGCCCGCGTCCGCGCGGGAGCGAGGCGGCGGCACCGACGAGGACCCGGAGCAGGATGTCTCGGAGCGGTGAGCCCGCCGCGCGGTGGAGCCAGCGCTCGGCGTAGGGCTGCCAGGTGCGCGGGGGCACACGGCTGAAGACGGCGGTCCAGCAGCCCTGTGCCTGACGCGCGACGTCCGCGGTCATGGCCTCGGCGGGACACGTGGAGAGAAAGACGCCGGCGTCGGCGGGGTGCTGGTCCCGCTGGAGCCGGTCCAGCAGTGGTGGCAGCACGCGCGGATCGGCGTGTACGAGTTCGCGCAGCGCCGAGGCGCCGTGCCCGCCGGCCTCCTCGTTGCGCGAGAGGTGGTGCAGACGGATGAGGGCTTGGTGCGGGTGTGTGACGGCGAGGACGTTGCCGCAGACCTGGGCGAGGACGAGGGCTTCGCCGGGGGAGGGGCGGGTCTGGGTGCAACGGTTGTACAGCCACCGGCGTACGTCGGAGGCGAACGCGGGGCGGCCGAGACCCCGGACGAGCAGGTGGGCCGCCCCCGCGAGCACGGGGGTGTCGCCCGCGTCCTCGCACCAGGACAGGACGAGGCGGAGCAGGGCGTCCGGCCGTTCCGTCCGCAGGTACTCGTCGGCCAAGTGTCCGGCGGTCGCGGAACCCAGCCGCATGGTGCGCGCACACCACCACGACAGCGGCTCCCGGACGTCCGGCATCGTGTCCCAGAAGTGCGCGCGTACTTCCGCGTCCTGCCCGGGCACGAGAAAGCGGACGTGGCCGTCCGCGCCGATGCGGGCCTCGATCTGTTCCAGACGCTCGGCGAGGTCCCTGCGCTGGAGCAACGGTGCCTCGTCGGCGGGGCCGCCGAGCGCGTGCAGCAACAAGGCCGCCTGTGCGTGAACAGTGTCCGCGTGCGCGCCGTGGAGGAAGCCGAGGGTGAGCAGCAGCGCCCGCGCCCCGGCGTCGTCCAGCTTCGCCACCTGCGCGGCGACCTCCGCTCCCCGGCCCCTGAAGGAGCGCAGAGCGCTCTCGGCCCATCGGGCGTACGAGCCCGTCGTGTCCGCCTCGTAAGCGCGCCGGACGAGATCCGCGAAGAGAGCGATCTGCGCCGTCGAGCGGGAGCCCTCGGCTCCGAGGAACTCGTCGACTGCCGGCACCGTGGGCGGCGGGAGCGGCAGGGGGACCTTCGCCACGCGGACGTGGCGGTACAGCACGGGCCGCTCCGGCGGGCGTTCGAGCCGTACCTGAAACCGCCCCAGCTCCGGTGGCAGCGATTCCCCGTGCGGCATGACCACCACGAGGCGTGCGGCCTTCGTGTGCGCCGACCTGCGCAGCGTGCCCAGCTCGGCGTGCATCCTCGCCCAACGGTGCCGGTCCGCCGCCGAGAGGTCGAGCAGGACCAAGTCCCCCTCGCTCAGCAGAGCGGGGTCCCGCAGGCTCGGTTCGTCCTGCTCGCCGGGCAGCAACTCGCGGAAGGAGCCGTACTCGGCGAGCAGCACCCGGGCAGCTGCCTGACGGCCGCTGCCCGGGGCACCGTCCAGGAACACGGTACGGCTCTCCTCCAGGCGCTCGCGCGCTTCGCCCATCCCTCCGGGAGCAACGAACACCTGCGTGAGGTGCACGAGTTGGTCGTCGGCGGTCTGCCGGAAGTCCCACGAAGCGCGCTCCTGGTACAGGATGTTGTACATATCGCCGGGACCGTTGTGCACCGGGCCGTGCACTCGCCCGATCCGCGTGCTCCCGCCGTTCAACGCCCCTCCTCCGTAGTGCGCCGCCGCTCGCCGTAGTAGTGCCGCGTCTCACCGCGCTGGTCGCCCTCGACGTACGTGGCCCCGTCGCCGTGGAAGTGCCGGTCCCCGTGATGGAAACGCGGGTTGTGGAGCAGGTCGCCGCTGCCGGTGTGCACCTGCCCGTTCACCTCGCCCATCTGCGTGCCGAGGTTGAGCCCGCCGCTGACGTCCCGCGCCTGCACCGCGTTCCCGCCCACGTCGCCCGTCTTGTTCGCGACCGCGCCAGGCTCGGCGGCGGGACTGTCCGGCTCCACTTCCAGGCCGGGCACCAGGGCCGCCACCGCGTCCCCGATCCGCCGGACGCCGCCTTCCACGTCGTGCGTGTCGAACACGGCGGACTGGAGATCCGCGAGAGGCGCCAGTCCCTCCGGAAGATCGGCGGCCGAGATGCGGGGCATGTGGCGACCGAGCAGGACGGGGATGACGGGCGTACCCCAATTCAGGGCGGTCTCGATCTCCTTCCGTACCCAGTCCTCCTGGCTCTCCGGCCGCATACCGAGAGCCGTCCAGCGAGACCCGATCACAGCGATCAGTACCGAGCACTGCCGCAAGGCCCTTTCCAGTTCCTTTTTGTAGTCCTCGCCGAGGCCGATGGAGTGCGAGGCGTAGAACACGTGCCTGTCCCCGAAGCGCTCGACCAGCTTGTCCCGGAGGTGGGCGGCGGCCGATTCCCCGTCACCCGTGCGGTAGTTGATGAAGATTTCGGGCATGACGAACCTCTGTCTCTCGAAGGGATGCGCGGATTCTTCCGCAGGAACGAGTGCTCAGGACGGGCGGAGCACCGTCAAAGGGCCAAGGCGCGGAGCCAGTTCCCGGACCCCCGGATGGTTGCGATGCCGGGCGAGCGCCCGGGCGAGGCGGCGCAGGTCGACGCGTACCGTCGCGGAGTGGAGCACGGACACGTGGTCGAGCAGCCGCGCCGTCAGCGCGCACGCCTCGTCGATCTCTCCCTCGAAGGCACGGGCGAGCGCCTGCCGCACTCCGTACCGCACATGCGTGCGCACCGCGCCCGGAGCGATACGGGCCAGGTGACCGCCCAGTTCATCGGCCCCCTCGCCGTGCCTGCCGAGGTCGACGAGACACCAGCCCGTCACCATGCCCGCCGGGTCAGGCAGATGCGTGGTGCCGAGCACCGGCTGCCCGGAGTCCTCGCCGCGGGCGAGGAATGCCCGCGCCCGGTCCAGGGCTCGTAGACAGGCGTCACCGTCACCTGCCAGCGCATGGCCCTGCGCTTCGCGCTGGGCCGCGAGTCCGCGAATCCGGGGCGGCAGCGTCGAGTGCTGGGCGCGGCGTGCGAGGGCGACCGTGGCGGCGGCGTCCTCCCGGTAGAGCGTCACCAGGGCGCGGCGGACGAGCGCGTATCCGGCGAGCGCGCGGTCGCCGCCCGCGGCGGCGAGATCGACGGCTTCGCGGGTCCACCACAGGGCGGCCCGCTCGTCCCCGTCCTCCTGGAAGAGCCAGCCGATGTACTCGGCGTACCGCGAGCCGAGGGTGAGCAATCGTTCCCGCGCACCGGTACGGGAGAGCGCGGCCACCCCGCGCAGCGTGTGCGTCTGCGCCACGAGCGCCGGGAGCAGCACGCCCGGCGGCATGCTCTGCCCGAGGTGCCTGTACTGCGTGAACAGCGTGCGCGAGGCGGTCAGCAACTCCTCGGCCGTTCCCGGAGGCAGGGCCTCCGCCGTCGGCGCGCGCCACGCCATGAGCGAAGCTGCGCCAGCCGCGACCGCCTGCCTGCGTCCAACGGCCCGAAAGCCGCCGCCCTCGTCCGTGAGCCGCATTTCCCACTCCTTCTCATCCCCCTCCCGCCGGTCCGGCTCCTGCGACGTACCGCTCGCGCCCGGCACGAGGGCGAGCAGTTCTCCTTTCGCCCGCAACGCCGTGTCGCACAGCCTGACGAGATCGCGGCTCGGCGCCTTGAGACCTCGCTCGACCTTGCTGAGTTGCGCTGTGCTGTAGTGCACCGCCGAAGCGAGCGCCCGAAGGCTCAGACCTGCTGTGAGCCGCCGTCTGCGCAGCTCCGTGCCGAAGGGGACGGACGGGTGTGACACGGGACCTCCTCACCCGGCCGCCCGGTGCCGCGCGTGACCTCGAAAAGCGTGCGGCACGCGGCGCCGGGGCGACAAGGCGATAGCTGGTGTTTCCCGTTTCCTGTTCCGCGCGCCGCGCGGAAACGCGGCAAGGGGACAACTTGGCCGACAAACGCCGGGAAGAATGGGGTGCGGTCCGTGGTCACACCGGCCCCTGAGCTACCCCCACCACCCCCAGCACCTCCGCCACCAGCCCCTCCGCCTCGTCCAGGGCCGCGTGCAGGGTCTGCGGGGTCGTGCCGAGGTGGGCGAGGAGGGACTGGGCGCGGGGGGTGAAGCCGGGTGGGGTGGTGGGGAGGGTCGCTGCCGCGTGCAGGGCGCCCTTCTCGTTGAGGACGTACGTGCCCGCGTGGGCGTGGAGGGCGTGGGCGAGGAGGCCCAGGGCGCGGAAGAGGCAGCCCGCCACGTAGGCCGTGTCCGCGCTCCTCGCTCCCTTGCGGGCGGCGGCCAGGACGAAGGGGGCCTCCCAGCGGGCGTTCTCCACCACCGCCGCGCGCAGCGCGGGCGGGTAGGCGCGGGTCGCCGTGCGCAGCGCCGTCAGTTCGCCCGTGGGGTCGGCGAGCACCTGGCAGAGGGCGACCTCGCCCACGTAGGCGGGGGAGTGGAAGCCCAGGGGGTGCCCCGGCTGGAAACCGGTCTCGAAACGGCCCTCGCGGCAGCCCTCCCACACCGCTTCGACGCGGTCCAGGTCGCGGTAGATCCAGTCGACACTGTCCTCGCCCACCGTCAGCCACGCCCCGCCGTTCACCCAGGGCCCCCAGCCGCCCGGTTCGCTCACCTCGACGCCTTCCCCGGCGAGCGCGCGCAGCGCGGCGGTGTCGAGCCGGCCGCGGTAGTAGAGGCCGAGGTCGTAGTCGGAGTCGGGGCGGTGGAGGCCCCGGGCCCGGCTCCCGCCGAGGGCGACGGCGACGATGCCGTCCACCTCGGTGAGTCGCTGGGCCATCGCCTGGAGTTCTTCGTTTCGCATGGGGCGAGTGTGGGGTGCGCCCGGGGGCGAGGGCGAGCACGTTTACGGCGGACGCCACCGGGCGGCGGGACCGCGGTCCCACCGCCCGGCGCACTGCGGGTACGTCAACTCAGCGTGCAGTTCTGCCCGTTCACCGTCACCGCGGTCGGGGCCGCGTACGTGCCCGTGCCCTGGTAGCCGAAGGAGACGCTGCCCCCGGCCGGGATGTCGGTGTTGTAGTCCACGTGCGTGGCGGTCGCCGTCGTGCCCGAGACGGCGACCGTCGCGCTCCACGCGTTCGTCACGGTCGCCCCGGACGGGACGGTGAAGGTCGCCTTCCAGGCGGTGAGCGGCTTGTCACCGGTGTTCTTCAGCGTGACGTCCGCCTGGAAGCCGCCGCTCCAGGTGTTCGCCTTCCAGGTGGCCGCGCAGGCGCCCGTACCGCCCCCGCCGCCGCTCGCCGCCGTCGTGCCCGTGACGGCGGCCGACGCGGCGGAGACGTTGCCCGCCGCGTCCTTGGCGCGGACCGTGTAGGCGTACGCGGTGGACGCCTTGAGCCCCGAGTCGGTGTACGAAGCGGCGCTCGTCGTCGTCACCTTCGTGCCGTCGCGGTAGACGTCGTAGCCGGTGACGGCCGTGTCGTCGGTGGAGGCGGACCAGCTCAGCGAGACCGAGGAGGACGTCGTGCCGGTGACCTTGAGACCGGTGGGGACGCTCGGCGCCTGCGTGTCCCCGCCGCCGCCACCCGGATTCCCGACCGGCGGGTAGGCGTTGGCGAGGAGCTGGCGGAACTGGGCGGAGAACCAGTGCCCGGCCACGGGGGAGTCGGCGAGCGCGCCCGACATGCTGTTCCCGTTGCGGCCGTTGCCGGTGTACGTGGGGTCGCACATCCGGTCGAAGCCCTTGCCCTCGTCGTTGTCGATCGCCTTGCTCGACCCGTCCGACTCGCCCGGGGGCTTCGCCCACACGTACGCGTCGATCCCGGCGGCGGGCGAGGCGGCGGGACGTTCACCGAGCCCGGCTCCCGACTGGTTGCACCAGTTGCCCGCGTGGATGCGGCGGTCGGTGCGCGAGCCGTCCACGAAGCCGTCGATCGTCGTGGCGGTCGAGGGCGCGGTGGGCCGCGCGGAGCCGCCCCAGCCGTTGCGCGAGGTGTCGATCAGCATGCCGATGCCGGAGTCGAAGCCCTGCGCGACGAGCGCGGTGCGCAGGCCCTGCGCGAAGGTCTGCTCATCGGCGTACTGGTTCCAGTCGAGCCACTTCGACTGCCGCACCGTCTGCCCGTTCACGGTGTCGGTGATCTTGAGGTACGGCTCCGTCGTGGCCGAGTAGTTCGCGGTGTTGACGATGAACCCGGCGACGTCGTTCACGGTCGCGCCGCTCGTCGTGGCGGCCTTCTTGAACTCCTGCGCGGCCGGTACGAGGTTGCTGTCCCAGCCGAGCCAGCCGTGGTGGGCGGCGTCCACGTAGTTGTAGACGTTGGGGATCGCGCCGAGGGTGTGCAGCGCGTACCCGACGCCCTTCTCGTAGTTGCCGTTCTCCTTCATCGTGGCGCACTCGGGCGTCGAGCCCGCCGTGCCGCCCGCGTTGGTGACGATGTTCGGGAGCGAGTCCGGCTCGATGAGGGTGACGATCCGCAGGCTCGCGTAGGCAGGGTCGGCCAGGATGTCGGCGATCGGGTCGATGTACTCGCTCTCGTAGCGGCCGATCTCGGTGGGGCCGAGTTCGCCGTTCGAGGCGAGCGCCGCGCAGTCGCGGCCCGGGAGGTCGTACACGACGAGCTGGACGAGGTTCGCGCCCTGGTCGAGCGCGGTGTCGAGGTGTGCGCGCAGGCCGCGCTTCTCGGCGTCGCCCTTGATCGCGGCGATCTGGTCGAGCCACACGAAGGTCGGCTCGTCGGCCACCGCGTCCCCACCGGGCTCGGCGGCGGCGAGTGCCGACCAGTCCGGGTTCACGTAGGTGGTCGCACCTGCGTAGGGGTTGTCGACACGGGCGGCGGGCGCCGCCGCCGCGGGCTGGACGGCGACGAGCGCGGTCCCCGCGGCGAGCGCGAGAGCGGCGAGTGCCCCGAGGGCACGCGGGCGGCGTCTGGGGGTGGGGGGACGGGCGGGTCCTCGTACGTTCAACGGGTGCTCCTCGGTGTGGGAGGCCGGTACGGACATGCGGGTGCCGAGCGCCCGCGCATGCCGCCCTCAGGGGCGGTCACGATGCGGGAGCGCTCCCACCGTCGGGGCTTGCGGCGTGCATGTCAATACGGTCGGCAGGAAGTCGCGGACGTTGGCTCGTTGTGGAGAGAGAGGGAGCGGGAATCGGCCTCGGTCGGGCGGGGTCTCCGTGTCTGCCGCCGCCCGGAGCGGGCACCCGGTCGGCAGAACGGGGTGCCCGCTCAGCAGGGCGCGGGCCACGGTGAAGGGGCACGGTCATGGATGAGAACTCGCTCAAGGCGGTCGGCTGGGCGCGCTCGCTGCCGCTGGACACGGAGGTGCGGGCGGCGCGGGAGTGGACGCGCGCCCACCTGGACACGCTGGGGTGGACCCGTACTGCCCCTTCGACCGCCGACGACGTGCTGCTGACCGTCTCCGAACTCGTCACCAACGCGCATGTGCACGCGCACAGCACGGCGCATCTCCTGCTCACGTGGGACAACGAGTGCCTGCACGTGACCGTTCACGACTCCGCGCCCGGCCTCCCGAAGCCGCGCGAGGTGGGGCCGGAGGCGACCGGCGGCAGGGGCATGTTCCTCGTCGGCCTGCTGGCCGACACCTGGGACATCCACCCCTGCCGCCACGGCAAGGACGTCACCGCCTGTTTCCGGCCGCCGGACAAGGTCAAGCGGCAGGAGGCGGTTGCTCAGCCGAAGTAGTTCTCGAAGGTCTTGGAGAACTCGCCCCCGTTGAAGCGGTCCCAGTTGATCGACCAGGTCATGAGCCCGCGCAGGGCCGGCCAGGTTCCGTGTGTCTGGTAACCGCCGCACGAGGTCTTCTTCGTCAGGCAGTCGAGCGTCTTGGTGACCTCGCCCGGCGCCGTCCATCCGTTGCCCGCCTGGGTCGAGGCGGGCATGCCGATCGCGACCTGGTCGGGACGCAGGGCGGGGAAGACGCGGCTCGCGTCGCCCGCGACGGGGAAGCCCGTCAGGAGCATGTCCGTCATCGCGATGTGGAAGTCCGCGCCGCCCATCGAGTGGTACTGGTTGTCGAGCCCCATGATCGAGCCCGAGTTGTAGTCCTGCACGTGCAGGAGGGTCAGGTCGTCGCGCAGGGCGTGGATGACCGGCAGGTACGCCCCGGCGCGCGGGTCCTGGCCGCCCCAGGGGCCCGAGCCGTAGTACTGGTACCCGAGCTGGACGAAGAAGGTCTCGGGCGCCATCGTCAGGACGAAGCCGGAACCGTATTTCGCCTTCAGGGCCTTGACCGCCGAGATGAGGTTGACGATCGCGGGCGTCGTCGGGTTGCGGAAGTCGGTGTCACCCGTGTTGAGCGAGAGCGAGTGGCCCTCGAAGTCGATGTCGAGGCCGTCGAGCCCGTATTCGTCGATGATCTTCGAGACGGAGGAGACGAACGTGTCGCGCGCGGCGGTCGTCGTGAGCTGGACCTGCCCGTTCTGCCCGCCGATCGAGATGAGCACCTTCTTGCCCGCCGCCTGCTTCGCCTTGATCGCCGCCTTGAACTCGGCTGCGGTCTCGACGCCCGGGCACTCGCTCGCGGGGCACAGGCTGAAGCGGATGTCGCCGGAGGTAACGGAGGTGGGCTCGCCGAAGGCGAGGTCGATGACGTCCCAGGAGTCGGGCACGTCGGCCATCCGCGTGTAGCCGGAGCCGTTCGCGAAGCTCGCGTGGAGGTAGCCGACGAGGGCGTGGGCGGGCAACTGCCCACTCGTACCGCCGCCGTTGTCGCCTCCCGCCGCCGTCGTGACCTTCAGCGCCGCCGACTTGGCCGACTCGCCGGAGGCGTTCGCCGCGCTCACCTGGAAGCTGTACGCGGTCGCGGGCGAGAGCCCCGAGACCGTCGCCGATGTCCCCGTGACGGTCGCCGCCTTGGTCCCGCCCTGGTAGACGCGGTACTCGCTCGCCCCCGGCACGGCGTTCCAGGTGAGAGTCGCCGAGGTCGCGGTGGGCGTGGCCGCGCGCAGGCCGCCGGGGGTCGCGGGCACGGCGACCGGGTCGCCGCCGGGCCCGACGAGGGAGAGGTCGTCGGCGTAGTAGGCGGGCGTCCCGTACCAGCCGTGCGTGTAGATCTCGACGGACGTGGTGGAGGGGCCGGTACGGAAGGACGTGCTCAGCTTCTGCCAGTCGCCCGCCGAGGCCGTCCACGTGGACACGTCCGTCGTGCCGGTCCCCGCGGCACCGAGGTACACGTACCCGCCCCGCACCCAGCCGCTGAGGGTGTAGGCGGAGTCGGGCTTGACCCGGACGGTCTGCGCGCACCGCGCGTTGTCGCTTCCGGCGGGTACGGCCCTGAGCGCCGAACTCCCGCCGTGCGCAGGGGCGGTGACGGCGGAGCCGCTGCCGGCCGAACAGTTCCAGCCGCTCGTGCCGGACTCGAAGCCGCCGTTGGTGAGGAGTTCGGTGTCGGCCGCCGAGGCCGTGGGGGAGAGGGCGAGCAGACCGCCGAGGGCGAGGGCGGCGGCGAGGGACGCGGCGAGGGATCTGCCGGGGGAGCGGGGTCTTCTACGGTGCACGACTGCCTCCGGAGCGGGGCGTGCCCCGGCACGGGCGTGCCGGGGCCATGGACGCGAAGGGGTGGAACGGACCGTCGTGGTGCGGGAAGTGCTGCCCCAAGATGGTCCAGACCAATGCCCCTGTCAAGGCCGCCCGCGCGCGCTCGCGTCCGGGAAACCGCCGCCGGGAGTCCGCCGAGCCCCCGGGCACCGCTTCCGGGGCCCTGTCCGGGCCACCCGGCTCGCGGCCTCGGAGGAGGTGAAGTCCCCGACGATCAGGGCACGTTCCACTTCTGCGCCCAGTTGCCCGAGCACCAGGCGATCTGGAGCGGCGTACCGGCCGCCGTGCTCGCGTTCGCCACATCCAGGCACTTGTCGGCGGCGACGTTGACGATGTCGTTGCCCGGGGAGTAGCGCCACTGTGTGACGTTCGTCGTGTCGCACCCGGCCATGACCGCGTACGTGCCGTCGTTGGTCGAGCGGCCCGCGAGCGAGAGGCAGCGGCCGTTCTTGCGCAGGGTGCCGTCCTTGGCGAACTGCCACTGCTGGTCCGCGCCCCCGTCGCACGGGTACAACTTCAGTGAGCTGCCCGCGAGTTGCACGCAGTGGTTCTGGAAGTCGCCGTACCGCCCGACGATCGCGCCGAGCGGCCGGGAGAAGTCCTGCGCGGGCGCCTGCGCCTTCTTCGGCGCGCTGCCGCCGGAGCCGCCGGACTTCGAGGAACCCGAGGAGCCGGAGGAGCCGGACGTCTTCTCGCTCTTCGTGTCGCTCTTCGCCGCGCCTCCGCCGCCCCCGTCGCTCCCCCCGCCTCCCGAACCGCCCGTACCGCTCTTCTCCCCCGCCGCCGGGGCCGCGGGCGCGCCCGCCGGGGCCGCTCCCGCCGCGCCGCCTCCTCCCGAGCCCCCCGCCCGGCTCTCCTCGTGCGGCTTCCCGGCCTCCTTCGACGGCGAGGACGAGGGGGACGGGGAGGACGAAGCGGGCGCGCCGGAGGCCGAGGCCACCGGGTCGGCCACGACGCGCGCCGAGGTGTCGTTCGCCGCGAGCGCGGGGCTCTCCTTGCCGTCGTCGTCCAGCACGGTGCCGCGCGCGGCCACCGCGGAGAGCGTGACGGTCGCGGAGACGGCGGCGGCCCAGCCCAGGGTCACCCAGACCCTGCGGCCGGGCACGAGCCCGTGCGGGGCGCGGGCCGGGCGGCGGCGGAAGGCGTCCGCGAAGGTCTGCTCGGCCGGCTCCGCCGGCTCCGGCGTGCGGTGCGAAGGGCGCATGGTGGGTAACTCCCGGGGGGTCGGTCGGAGCAGGTCGTGCTCGGGTCGGTCAAGAGCCGATCGGGCTCGGGTCGGTCAGAGCAGGTCGTGCTCGTCGAGCTGCATGAGCTGGGCGGAGTCGGGGGAGGTCAGTTCGGCGACGCGCATCGCCTGCCGTTCGGTCATCGCCTGGAAGAGCTGACGGGCCGTGCGGCCGTTGCCGAAGCCCGCGTCGCGCGGGATCGTCCCGACGTGCGCGGTGAGCGCCCGGCGCGCCGCGTCCGTCAGCTCGTACCGGTGCCGCTGCGCGTGGTGCTCGACGATGCTGACCAGTTCCTCCGAGCTGTAGTCGGCGAAGAGCAGCGTCCGGCTGAACCGCGAGGAGAGCCCGGGGTTGGAGGAGACGAAGCGGTCCATGTCCCCGGGATAGCCGGCCGCGATGACGACGACCTCGTCCCGGTGGTCCTCCATGAGCTTGACGAGCGTCGCGATCGCCTCCGTGCCGAAGTCGTTGCCCGCGCCCGCCGGGGCGAGCGCGTACGCCTCGTCGATGAAGAGCACCCCGCCGCGCGCCCGGAGGAACGCCTCCGTGGTCTTCGGGCCCGTGTGACCGACGTACTCGCCGACGAGCGCGCTGCGGTCCACCTCCACGAGGTGACCGCGCGACAGCAGCCCGAGGCCGTGCAGCAGCCTGCCGTAGAGCCGGGCCACGGTCGTCTTGCCGGTGCCGGGGTTGCCCGCGAAGACGAGGTGCCTGCTCAGCGGGGGAGCGGGCAGCCCCGCCTCCTCGCGCATCCGCACCGTCTGCATGAGCTTCACCATGCCGTTGACGTCGCGCTTGACGCCGTCGAGGCCGACCAGTTCGTCCAGCTCGGCGAGCAGGTCCTCCAGGCTCTCGGGCTCCGGCGCCGGTTCGCCCTGGTCCCACAGCGCGCCCTCCCCCTCCGGGGCGGCCCGGTCCGGCGCCTGCGGGTCGCTCCCGGCCCCCGCGACGTACGCGGGCGCGGCGGGCGGCCGGGTACGGTCCGACAGGCTCGGCAGCGACGCCGTCCGGACCCGTACCGCCGCGCAGTCCTCGAACTCCGGCTCCGCGCCGTCCGCGAGCCCGACGTCCTGCGCGCTGTCGAAGACCCGGCAGCCGAGGAACCGCACCCGCGCCCCCTTGCCGACGTGCAGGGCGGGGAACGTCGTGCCCGACACGTCGCAGTGGGCGAACGTGCCGCCGACCTGCTCGCCGACGAGGACGCCGTTCTTGCCGCAGTCCTCGAAGCGCGCGCCGCGCACCTCGGCCGTCGCCTCCCGCTCCAGGACGAGACCGCTGCCCGCGGCCCCCGCGACCGTGCCGCCCGTCATGGTCAGCCGCCCGCCCGCGTCCACGGTCACGCCCGCGCCCCCCGCGCCGCTCACCCGCACATCGGTGAGCGCCACCGCCGTTCCCGCGCCGATCTCGACGCCGCTGCGCCCCTGCCCGGTGAAGACGCATGCGCGCACCAGCGACTCCTCCGCGGCGGCCGAGCGCAGCCGCAGCCCCGTCTCGGCGCCCACCGCGCGCAGCCCCGTGAGGACGAGACGCGCCCCCTCGTCGCCGTGCACGGCGCACAACCGCGCCCCCGCCACCGAGGAGTCGTCCACTTCCGCGCCCGCCGCCCCCGAGACCCGCAGACCGTGCTCGCCCGCCCCCCGCACCCGCAGC
>NZ_JAAGLR010000567.1 GCF_010548245.1 Streptomyces sp. SID11385 | reverse complement strand
AGCGGGTGGCGCGGTCGCCGTACGACGGGCAGACCGCGCAGATAGAGACGGATGCCGTGGGCGCGGATCGCGGCCGACACGACGAGGGTCGCGAGCGGGTGGCGCAGCGAGGCGCGCAGCACGGTCGCGGGACGGGCGGGCACGCGGTGCCCGCGCACGGTCGCGGTGAAGGGCCGGGCGCCCTCGCGCTCCAGGTGCACGGCGAGCGAGAGCCGCGCGCCGGGCTCGGGGAGCCGCATCCGGTAGGAGCCGTCGACGGGGAAGAAGGGCGAGACGTAGAACTCCTTCGGCACGCTGAACTCGCCGTCCGGGCCGCTCACTTCGCCGGGCTGGAGCAGGTACGCGTGCCGCTCCCCGTACGTGTTGTGCACCTCGGCGACGACGCACACGAGCGCGCCCCCTGGATCGTGGCACCACCACAGGCTCAGCGGGTTGAACACGTACCCCAGCACGCGGGCGTTCGCGAGGAGCCGCACGGGCCCGCCGCGCAGGTCGACACCGTGCGCGGCGAGGAAGCGGTCGAGCCCGGCACGCAGCGTGGGCGCGGTGCCGCCGAAGTGGTCGCGCGGATCGAAACGGGCCAGCGGGCGGAGTACGGACGGGAGTTGAGGCGGGTGGTCGGCATCCACGTACCAGAGGTAGGTGCGGTGCCGGACCCGCTGGCGCACGGGCTTGCTGCGGAGGTGGAAGACCTCGCAGGGGTAGAGCGCCGGGGCGGTGCTCACCAGCGGCCCCCCAGCGACTCGGCGGCGCGCACCCCGGCGAGCGCCCCGTCCTCGTGGAAGCCCCAGCCGAAGTAGGCGCCCGCGAAGGCGGTGCGGCCCTGGTTGAGCGCGGGCAGCAGCCGCTGCGCGGTCACCGACTCCGGCGTGTAGACGGGGTGTTCGTACACCATGCGGGCGAGCACCGCGCCCGGGTCCACGCGGTCCTCGCCGTTGAGCGTCACGACGTAGGCGTCCGGCGTGCTGAGCCCTTGCAGCCGGTTCATGTCGTACGAGATCCGCACGTGGTCGGCGGGCGCCGCGCAGCCGGGCAGCAGGTAGTTCCAGGAGGCGCGGGCGCGCGGGGCGCGGGGGAGGACGGAGGTGTCGGTGTGCAGGAGCGTCGGGTTGCGCGAGTAGCGGAAGGCGCCGAGCGCGGCGCTCTCGGCCTCGCTCGGGTCCGCGAGGAGGGCGAGGGCCTGGTCGGGGTGGGTCGCGACGACGACGGAACGGTACGTACGGGTCGTGCCGCCGCCGTCCGTGACGTCCACGCCGTCCGCGTGCCGCCGCACCGCGCGCACGGGCGTGCCGGTACGGACCCGGTGCAGGCGCTTGGCGAGCAGTTCCACGTACGTGCGCGAGCCGCCCGCCACCGTGCGCCAGGTCGGCGAGCCGCTGACCGAGAGCAGGCCGTGGTGGTCGAGGAAGCGGAAGAGGTAGCGGGCCGGGTAGCGCAGCGCCGTGTGCGCGTCGCAGGACCAGACGGCCGCGACGAGCGGCGTCATGAAGTGCGTGACGAAGTAGCGCGAGAAACGGTGCGCGGTGAGGAAGCGCGAGAGCGTCTCGGGCGCCGCCTCGTCGGGCTCGGGCCGCGCGAGCGTCGCGCGCGCGGCGCGGTGGAAGCGCGGCACCTCGCGCAGCAGCCGCCGGTACGGGGCGCTGAGCACGTTGCGCGGCGCTGCGAGGAGCCCGCCGGGCCCGCGCGCGCCCGCGTACTCCAGCCCGCAGCCCTCGCAGCGCACGGACATGCTCATCTCCGACGCGCGCGTCTCGACGCCGAGTTCGTCGAAGAGCCGCAGGAGCGTCGGGTACGTGCGCCGGTTGTGCACGATGAAACCGGAGTCGACGTGCACGGGCAGGCCCCGGCTGTCGAGCACCTCGTGCGTGTGCGCGTGCCCGCCCAGCCGCTCGTCCGCCTCGTAGAGGTCCACCGGGCGCGACCCGGTGAGGACGTGCGCGGCGGTGAGCCCCGCGACCCCCGCGCCGATGACGGCCGTGTGCGGGGCCTCGCCCGGCCGGGCCGGGCCGCCGTGGTCGTGGGTGCGCATCTCTGGTTCCTCCCGCCGTGCCTGTCCTGGCAACTGTCGTGGGGGATACGGAGCCGCGCGGGACGGGGATGGGTGTCAGGTGCGCACTTCTTCCTCTCTCCTCCCAGAATTCCCACGAACGGGTGAACCGGCAACTCGGCACCCATCCGCAGGGGCGGGTGGCTCCGGATGCCTCGCGTGACCAGGGAAACCGCACGGCGCCGAGCGCCCCGCCCCCTCGCCCGCCGGGCCGTGGGCGGGCTCGCCGGGCTGCTCGCGGGCTACGCGGCCCTCGCGGCCGGGCAGCTCGTGGCCGGTTTCGGGCGGGCGGAGGCGGGGCCTGTCGCCGTCGTCGGGAGCGCGGCCGTCGATCTCGTACCGACGCCGCTCAAGACGTGGGCGATCCGCGAGTTCGGCAGCGACGACAAGCGCGTCCTCGAACTCGGTATCCTCGCGGTCCTCGCCCTGCTCGCCCTCGCGCTCGGCGTGCTCGCCACGCGGTGGCGGCTGAGCGGCGCGGCCGGGGTCCTCGCGATCGGCGTCGTCGGCGCCGTCGCGGCCCTGAGCCGCCCCGACAGCGCGGGCGTCACGGACACGCTGCCCTCCCTGCTGGGGGCGGCAGCGGGCGCGGTCCTGCTGTACCTGCTGGTGGGACCGGTCTACGCCGGTGCGTACCTGCCGCCGTGGGTCTGGCCGGGATCGTTCGTGCGGTGGCGCATTCGGGGCGCCACCGCGCCCGCCGGCCCCCGGGGGACCGAGGGGAACCCTGGGGGCCGTTCGAGGGAGGACTTCGAGGACGGCACGGAGCCGGGCGAGGACCGTACGGAGCCGGGCGAGGACGGTACGGAGCCGGGCGAGGACGCAGCGGTGCCGGCCCCCGCCTCCGTGCCGTGGGACCGTCGCCACTTCGTCCTGCTCGCCGCCGCGACGGCCGTGGGGGCGACCGCAGCCGGGGCGGCCGGACGGGCGCTCGCCGGCGGGGACATCGCGAGCGCGGTCGCCTCGCGGGACGCGATCAGGCTCCCGCGCCCGGGCTCGCCCGCCCACCCCGTACCGGCCGGAGCACGGCTCCACGTCCCCGGCCTGTCCCCCTTCACGACCCCCAACAAGGACTTCTACCGCGTCGACACCGCCCTCGTGGTGCCGCACGTCGACGCGGGCTCGTGGCGGCTCCGCATCCACGGCGAGGGCGTGCGCGAGGACGTCGAGCTGAGCTTCGCCGCACTCCTCCGGCGCGAGACGGTCGAGCGGGACATCACGCTCACCTGCGTGTCGAACGAGGTCGGCGGCCCGTACGTGGGCAACGCGCGCTGGCTCGGCGTGCCGCTCGCGCCGCTGCTGCGCGAAGCGGGCGTCCGGCCGCCCTCGCGCGGCGGAAAGGCCGACCAGCTCGTGGCCCGCTCGGTCGACGGCATGACGCTGGGCACACCCGTCGAGGACGTCATGGACGGGCGCGACGCGCTCCTCGCCTTCGGCATGAACGGCGAACCGCTCCCGTTCACGCACGGCTTCCCGGTGCGGATGGTTGTGCCGGGGCTCTACGGGTACGTCTCGGCGTGCAAGTGGATCGAGAGCATCGAGCTGACGACCTTCGCCGCCTACGACCCCTACTGGGTCAAGCGGGACTGGGCTCGCAAAGGACCGATCAAGACCTCGGCCCGCATCGACACCCCGAAGCCGCTCGCGCGCCCGAAGGCGGGCACGGTGACGATCGCGGGCGTCGCGTGGGCCCAGCACCGTGGCATCGAGAAGGTCGAGGTACGCGTCGACGACGGACGCTGGCGCCCCGCCGACCTCGCCGCGCAGGACACCCGCGACACGTGGCGGCAGTGGTCGATCCCGTGGCGCGCGAGCCCGGGCACGCACACCCTGACCGTCCGCGCGACGGACGGCGCGGGCCACCGGCAGACGGCGAAGCGCGCCGGGACGGTGCCGGACGGGTCGAGCGGCTGGCACTCGGTGGTGGTCACCGTGGACTGACGGCCGCCACGTACGGCGGCGGCAGGCGATGCCGTCGTACGCGGGCGCGTGACGCGCACATGACATGTTTCTGGAGCTGTCGCTCCGGCACCCCGACCTGTCCTCATACGCATTCCGTACTGCCCAACCCCCCTCACCCACCTGGGAGAACACCATGAACACCGCACTCCGCCGTACCGCCCTCGCGCTCGCCGTCGCCGTCCTGCCGGTGGCGCTCACCGCCTGCTCGGGGGACAGCGACAACAGCGCGTCGGACAGCGCGTCGAAGGGGTCCTCGGCGTCCTCGTCGTCCAAGGGAGCCTCGGACGAGGCGAGTTCGCCGGCGGCCGGGCAGGACCAGTCCATGGACGAGGCGGGTCCCTTCGGGCCGGGCTGTGCGGGCGTGCCGAAGAGCGGCGCGGGCTCGTTCGACGGCATGGCGCAGGACCCGGTGGCGACGGCTGCCTCGAACAACCCGGCGCTGTCGACGCTCGTGACGGCGGTGAAGAAGGCGGGGCTCGTCGACACGCTCAACAACGCGAAGAACATCACGGTGTTCGCGCCGACGAACGACGCCTTCGCGAAGATCCCGAAGGCCGACCTCGACAAGGTCCTCGCGGACAAAGCGCAGTTGACGAAGATCCTGACGTACCACGTCGTCGGCAAGAAGCTCACGCCGAAGGACCTGGAGAAGGGCACCTTCGAGACGCTGGAGAAGAGCAAGCTGATGACCTCCGGCTCGGGCACCTCGTACAAGGTCAACGACAGCGCGAAGGTGGTGTGCGGGAACGTGAAGACCGCCAACGCGAACGTGTACATCATCGACTCGGTGCTGATGCCGAATATGTGAAAGTGCCTCTGCCGAGGGTGAGTTGTGGGGATCGGCTGGTGGGCGGTGAGCGGTGACGGGGCCCGGGAGCATGTCCAACTCCCGGGCCCCTCGCGTGCCACCGTGTGGTCCCCCCGGCCCTTGGGAGGCCGCCGGATCAGTCTCTCTCCGCGCGCTCTGCCTTTGAGCTACCGGGCCATGTGCCCTCTGTGGCAGAGGGGTTGGAGGCCCGGAGAGGAGTTGAACCCCCATCTCGCGGAAATGTCCGGTGCCGGTCGGGCGGGGTGGGGCGGCCGATGCTGAGCTTGGAGCGAGAGTCTGAGCTTGAGGGCGCACCACGTATCGGGTGTGCCCGTTCAGTTTCACGGTCTGAGCTTCAGCGTGGCGCGCACCGTGCGGTGCGCGCGCCCTCCGCGCTCGTCGGAGGGCGATTGTGGGGTGGTGGCGGTCCGTGCGGCCTTGGGGATGCCTTTGGCCGTGCCCGGCCGGGGCGGGCGCCGGGTGTCAGCCGTTGAGGAGGTAGCCGAGTACGGCGGCGCCCGCGTGGCGGTCCTCGATCTCGGCCGCGTTCGCCTCCTCGCGGGCGAACCGGACGGCTTGGAGCAGGCGTTCGGCACGGTCGAGCAGCTCGTTGACGCGACGGGCGGGGAGGGCGCCGGAGAACTTCACGGTGGTCCAGTAACCGACCGGGATGTCCTCGTAGTACACCTCGACCTGCGCCGGGTGGTGCTCGGTCGCCTCGGCCTTGACGTGGTTGCGCGGAACCTTGCGGGTCCGCACGGTCCGTACCGGATCGGTGCGCCACGTGTCGGTGGACGGGTCCTGCGACCACGTCTCGGCGGCGTCGAGCACGGGCAGCTTGCGCAAGAAGGCGTCGAGCGCGGTGAGTTGCTTCTCCAGGAAGAGCAGGTACGGGACCGGGACGGCGGCGAGCAGCGTCCGGCCGTCCACGACGACATCGGCGTGCGCGTCGAGATTCGCCCAGTCCTTCGTGGCGGTCACGTCGAAGAGCCTGGTCAGCGACGCGGAGGCGGCCTTGAGGAGGTCCTCGGCCTTGACCTGGACGCGGGTCGACTCGGGCGGCAACTGCTCGCCCTCCTCGTCCTTCGGCTGGTAGGTGCGGGAGAGCCCGGCCAGGAGGGCGGGCTTCTGGAGTTCCTGGTGCGCGCGGGCAAGCTCCTGGGCGGACTTGGCCTTCACGCCCTTCTCCACTGCGATGATCTGATTGAGCTTGGGCACGGGCTGAAGCTAGCAGTGGGGGGTGCGGTGGGGCATGTGAATTTGGGGTGGGGGTGCGGGGC
>NZ_JAAGLR010000538.1 GCF_010548245.1 Streptomyces sp. SID11385 | reverse complement strand
GACGAGCGCGGCGGCCTTCGCGCGGGCGGCGGCCCGGAGCACGTCGGCGGCGGCGGGCGAGGAGGCGTCGACGCCGATCGCGACGAGAACGTGGTCGCGCGCCGAGAAGGTCTCGCCGGGGTCGTAGACGCCGACGCCGCGTACGGGGACGGCGTGCCCGCCCGGCACGGTCACGACCTCGACGGCCTCCCCGGCCCCGGCGGCGAGGACGGTGGCGAGGGTGGGGGCGTCCTCGGGGGCCGGGGTGCCCTCGGGGACCGGCAGGCCCTGGTGGCCCGGGGTGCCACCGGCCTCCGGGATGCCACCGGCTTCCGGGGTGTCGCGGGGGTCCGGGACGGAGCCGGGTGACCGGACGGAGCCGAGGGCCCGGTCGTAGCGGGGTTCCCGGTCGTCGTCGGGTGCGGGAGGGGTGGGCGGCATCCGTCCATGGTGGCGCACGCGGGCGGCGGGCGGAGGCGGATGTGGGAGGCGGCACAGCGGGGCGCGGTCCGGCTCAGGCAGCGTGGAACTCCCGTACGACCTCGATCGGGCCGACGAGGTGCGCGTTGAACTCCGGCAGGTCCTCCGCCGGGACCCACAGTTCGAGGATCGTCTCGCCGCCCGCCTGCCGGACGGGGTACCGCGCGAGGAACGCGGTGTCGACGGCGAAGCGCGTGACGTACCCGGCGCCGTCGTGCTTGACATTCCAGTCGCGCGCGATGCGAACCGCGTAGTCCTCGTTGAGGACCGGGTAGAAGATCGGCTGCTCGGGCAGGCGCGGCGGCCACGCGCGCATCCCGCTCTCACGCACCAACGCCAGCTCGGCGGGGCCGGTGGGGCGCCAGAGGGTGGTGGTGCGCATGGCGGGGTCCTTACGTGAGCGGGCGGCGGGGCCTTTCGCGCGAAGGTAGCGAGGGGTGGGGGCGGAGGGCGAGGGATTTACGGGGCGGAGGGGCGGGGGTATCGCGAGGCCCGCCGCACCGGAGAAGGCGGCCCGCCCCTCTCAGCGTGATCGACAATGCCTCACCGCCCCTCGACCAGCGTCCGGCTCCGCCCGCCTCACCTCCGAACTCCCTCCCGCACCCCTGGACGTCCTCGCACGTGTCGGCGTCCAGCGGGAGGCGGAGGGGGCCCGGCCGAAGGGCACGAGATTGATCATCCGCACGGAACGTCCCCACACGGGAGCCCATTTGCGGTTCACCGACCTCGACCGTCGACGGCTGACCTGCTCCGCCAACGACACCAGAGGAAGTCAGCTCGCCGATCTCGAACTGCGTCACCGCCGCCGGGCCCGCTGCCAGGGCCGCATCCGAGGCGCCCGCGCCAACGGCCTGCGACAACCTGCCCCTGCACGAAACGGCCCCGAACCAGGTCCAGCTGGAACCGCGTCCGCTTCACCACCCGATGGGTGGTCTCCCAGACCGGCGGTGTGCTGCTGGTGGAGACACTTCGCAAGACCGGCCTGGACAGGGCGATATCGGCGGCATTGGCGCCGTGGCGCAAGCTGCGCGCGGTGCATGATCCGGGCAAGGTCCTGCTGGATGTGGCGCTCGCGGTCGCGCTGGGCGGGGACTGTCTGGCGGACGTCGGGATGCTGCGGGCCGAGTCAGCCGCGTTCGGGCCGGTGGTTTCCGACCCGACGGCCTCCCGCCTGATCGGCACCCTCGCCGCGGCCGGACCGAAGGCCCTTCACGCGATACGGACCGCACGGGCCGAAGCGCGCAATCACGTCTGGAACGTGGCCGAGCATGCAGCCCCGGACGCCGCGGGGCAGGTGATCGTCGACCTGGACGGGGTGCTCGTGCTGGCTCACTCCGAGAAGCAGGACGCCACCGCGACCTGGAAGAAGACCTTCGGACACCACCCGCTGATGGGGTTCGTCGATCATGGAAGCGGTGGCAGCGGGGAGCCGGTGCCCGGCCTGCTCAGGCCGGGCAACGCAGGCAGCAACACCGCCGCCGACCACATCACCGCGGCCCAACTCGCCCTGGCCCAACTGCCGAAGAAGTACCGACGCGGACACCAGACGCTGATTCGTACCGACTCCGCAGGCGGAACGCACGAGTTCACAGCCTGGCTCGCCCAGCGGGGAAGGTGGCTGTCGTACTCGGTCGGTATGACCCTCACCGACGCCATCCACCAGGCCGTCCTCAAAGTCCCGCCCGCCGCATGGACAGTGGCCGTCGAGCCGGGCGGCGAAATCCGCGACGGCGCCTGGGTGGCCGAACTCGACGGCGATGTCCTCAAGGGCTGGCCGAAGGGAATGCGGCTGATCGTCCGCAAGGAACGGCCGCATCCCGGCGCCCAGTTGCGCTTCACCGACGCCGAGGGCCTGCGGCTCACCGCGTTCGCCACGAACACCACTGGCGTCCCGATCGCCGCACTCGAACTGCGGCACCGCCAGCGGGCACGTGCCGAGGACCGCATCCGCGCTGCCCGGGCCACCGGTCTGCGCAACCTGCCCCTGCACGACACCGCGCAGAACCAGATCTGGCTGGAGATCGTCCAGATCGCCCTTGACCTGCTGGCCTGGATACCCATGCTCGCGCTGACCGGCAAGACCCGCACATGGGAGCCCCGCCGTCTCCGACTCCGCCTGTTCTCCGCCGCCGGTCAGATCGTCACGACCGCCCGCCGCCGGCACCTGAGATTTGCTCGCCACTGGCCCTGGACCGACGCGATCATTGATGCCCTGGCACGGCTCGAAGCGCTCCCGAACCCAGGCTGACCAGCGCGTTCCCGTCCCTACGAGCAGCACCACTCCGACCGGAGCCGTGGAACCCGGCGCCCACCCGCCGCGACAGCCGGGTACTCAGCCTGCCGATACACGCGCAACAAGCCGAAACTGCCCGCCAGATGAACCAACGGGCCGTCACGAAAGATCGAGGCTAGTAACCAAGCTTCGCTGCCCCGTGCCGGTCACGATCGAGTAGGGTCGCTCACTTCGACCGGGATACAGATACCAAATATGGATTCATATCGTCCTCTGCCTCCCTTGCGGCAAATCCAGCCAGCCCAAGGATTCGAATAATCGCGTCACACATAATCGATGCGAGGTGCGCATCATGCTTTACTGGATTGATGCCGCTTAGGCTTTTCATGCTGCGATTGACTGCGATTGGAGAATTCCAGGTCACCGTCACTTCGCCGAGGTCGCCGATTTCATTTTCTACCATAATGAGTGCGCCGATGGGAGATTCCTCTTCGGTGTTTTCGATGCTGGCCGGAAGACCGGCCAATCGCAATTCTCGGCAAACTTGTAGTGCCAAGTCCTCCCTGGCTGTCATTTCGTCATCGCTTGCCAAAGTGTACTGAATTTTATTTCACTCCCTATGTCGGTCGCGACGTAATGGTTGCATATTAATTGCGCCGCGACCGACCCGCAGTCACGTTCTGACTAGCCCGCTTGCTCTGATATGTATCTCTTCAAGAGAGCGGCGGCCTGTCTATTTATCTCGGGGTACTCGCTGTATGGAACCACCCAGCTGACGGCAGCATTGGGGTTGAGCTTTTGTTCAAGAAGGGGACCGCACTTGCCAGGGCAAGGTTTGCGGTCAGTGTACAGCGCAGTGATTTCCTCGGGGCTGCGCCCCTTCTCTTCTATCTGCGCCAGGATATTTTCCTCCGCATGTGCACCAGTCCCTGCCCCGCTGCGTGCCACAACGTAGTCACCCCAGACAGGATCATTCCATCCAGGGAGGTGTGCAACTGCAACGTTCCGCTTCCACCCAACCTGCATCTTTACTCGATACTGATAGCCGATTTTCCCCAGGGCTGTGCTGTTGTATTTGACAAAGCCGCGGCAGATATCGGCAGCGCCCGACGCGGAAGCCGCTCGGGTCGTGGGTACAGGCGCTGTGAGTGCGCAGGTCTCCGCAGAAGTGGCCAGTGCCTTCAGCGTGCTTCCCGCGAGGGCCGATTCTGAGATGCCAGCAGCGCGAAGGCCCTTCCAGGCGTCCTCGATCCCAAGGCCCGTGCGAGCCGCAGCGTCCAGCGCTCGCACACCATCGGCGATCAGCCCGAGCGGCTTGCCGAGGGGGACGAACATTGCCGCAGTCCATGCGCAACCAGATGCACTCCCGTGGAGGCAGCTTTCGAAGTCGCCGAGGACCACGGCGTAGAGGATGGATCCGAGCGTGTCGCCGAAGAGGTTTTGCCAGCCGAGACGAATGATGTCCCAGCTGCTGAAATGGTGGGTCCAAGTACTTTGGGAGTCCTTGAGAGTCTGGGTCTCAAGGTACTGCCAGGATTTTTTGGGGCAGCCTTCGGCTGTGGCGAGGGCTTGGGCATCGGTGCACAGGTAGAAGTCCGCGACGACGTCCATGTGCAGGGTGTACGTAGCGGTACACCCGTTGAGAAGATCGGTAGGGCATTCGCCGATTTGATCGCCGCTGATCAGCTTAGATGCCTTCTCGTCAACGACGTAAAAGACTCCGCCAATTCCGGTGCCGGCACCATCCGAAATGCTCTTATTTGCCTGTTCCGCTTCGGCTTCCTCGGCGGCTTGCTGGGCTGAGTCCGCGTATTTTTGTGCGTCTTTGGCTGCTTCTTCTGCTGCGGTGGCGTCGCGATCGGCCTGTTCCGCTGCCTGGCGAGCGTCGCTTGCGGCGGCTTCGGCTGCGTCTGCTGCCGCGTGGGCTGCTTCGGCGTCGAGTGCTGCTTGGTCGGCGGAGGCCCGGGCGTCCGCGGCGTAGCCTTCCGCGCGTCCTGCGGCTTGGTCTGCGGCGAGGGCGTCGGCTGTTGCTTGCTTGTCGTAGTCGACGGTCCGGGCCAGTGATGCGGTGGCCTTGGCTGCGGCTTCTGCTGCTTGGGCGCTGTAGCCGAGTGCTTCGGCGGCGTAGCCACGGGCTTCGGCTGCGGAGGCAGCTGCGTTGGCTGCGCTTTGGTAGGCGGCTTTGGTGTCGGCTGCGGCCTGGTCGGCCAGCTTCTGGGCGAGGGCTGCTTCCTGTTTGGCGTTCTTGGCGTGGGTGTCGGCGACTGCGGCCTGTTGTTGCGCGATGGTTTTGGATGCTTGGCCGGTCAGGACGACCAGGGGTGCGGCGTAGTCGGTGGTGATGTAGGGGGAGCCGAGTTCGATGGCGTCGTTGGCCGGCTTGGCGACCTGTGCCGCGGCGTGCTGGGCGTCGGCTGCGGCCTGTGCGGTGGTGTAGGCGTAGCCAGTGGCTTTTGCCGCGGCGGCCTGGGCGATGTCCGCCTGCTTTTTTGCTTCGTCGGCGTCGGCCTTGGCTTCCTCGGCGTGCTTTTCGGCGTCGTCGGCGTCCTTGACCGCTGCCTTGGCTTCGGATGCGGCGTCCTTGGCGGCGTCGATGGCGTCGGCGGCGGCGCTGGT
Organism: Streptomyces sp. SID11385; assembly: GCF_010548245.1. Taxonomy (GTDB): domain Bacteria; phylum Actinomycetota; class Actinomycetes; order Streptomycetales; family Streptomycetaceae; genus Streptomyces. Next base: position 5,411 of record NZ_JAAGLR010000538.1, on the reverse strand, counting down.
TGCGGTGGTGACGGCGGCGTCGGCTTTGAGCTTGGCGGCCTGGGCGGCGTCGGCGTCCGAGCGCGCCCGTGTCGCGGCTGCCTCTGCTCGCGTGGCGGCCGCATCGGCGTCCGCCGCCGCCTTGGACGCAGCGTCGGCCTCGCTTCGGGCAGCGCCTGCAGCCGCCTCGGCATCGTCAGCCGCCTGGTCGGCCTCATCTGCTGCGGCTCGGGCGGCTGCCGCGTCGTCCTCGGAGTCCTCGGCATCGGCGTACGCGTCCTTGGCATCGGCCTTGGCTCGTGCGGCGTCTGCCTGTTGTTCGGCGTCCCAGGCGTCGTCGCGCTTCGCCTTGGCGTCGTCCCGGGATTGCTCTGCGGCGGCGCGTTTGTCCGAGGCGGTTTTTGCCGCGCTCTGCGCCCGGGTCTCGGCGGCTTCCGCGGAGTCCTTGTAACCCTCGGCGTTCTTCTTGTGCTCGGCTGCCTCGGCCTGTTTGGCGGCGGCCGTCTCCTTCTCGGCCTTGGCCGTCTTCTCCTCTGCCTCGGCGGCGAGGCGCTTGGCGTGCGCGTCGGCCGCTGCCGCCTTGGCGACGCCTTCCGCCTTGAGCGCGTCGGCGAGCTTGCTCTCGGCGGTTTCCTTGTCCTTCTTCGCGTTGTCGCGGTGCGTCTTTGCCGAGGACGCTGCCGCGGCGGCCTGCTGTTCCGCGAGCTTGGCGGACTCCTTGCGGAACTCGGCCTGCGTCTGGGCGGTCTGAGCAACGGCGCGCTCGGCGATGGTCTTGCTGTCGGCCGCCGAAGCGTGCGTGGCCGCCTCAGCCGTCTGGGCGGCGATCACCATCGCGTCCAGCGCAGCCGCGGCACCGTGCGTGACCTGGGCCTTCTGCTGTCCGACGAGGAGACCGCGGCCGCGTGGCGCGCCGTTGTCGTCGGCGATCTTGTTCGCGGCGGCGATCGCGGTGTCGGTGACGGTCACCGCGCGCTTGGCGGCGGCGGCCTGCTGCTTGAGCTGGATCAGCTGGGCCTTGGTCACCGACTGCGCGTTCGCCAGGCTCTGCTTGGCCAGCGTGAACTGCGAGGCAGACGGCTGAGTGGTCTCGTTCTTGCCCCCACCTCCTGGCGACCAGTACGCCTGCCAGCGCACCGTGTGGTCGGCGACCCACGCGTAGCCGAGCATGTTGCCCAGTACCTTCGCGCCCGACGTCAGTGCCTTGGTCGCGGTGGTGTTGGCATCGACGATCTGGTTGCGCTGTGTGGCCTGCGAGGTGATCTCGGCCTGCCACTCGCCGGCGGCGGTCTCAACCTCTGGACGCAGGACGCGGTCAGGGTCTATCGGGTCGCGCCAGGCACACGCGGCGAAACGGGTCTTCAGGTTCTCGACAGCGATGCGGTACTCGGCACTGTCGACGGCCGGCGCAGAGCTGGGAAAGCCTCCTGATTCCAGGAAGATGCGGGCGTTGTCGGCGCCCATGGGCTCCATCGACCACTTGGCAAGCTGGTTGTACGCGGAATTCCTGGTGTAGGCCCGGTCCCACTCGTCCGAGGGCAGTTCGGGATCGAGGGTGCCGTCACCGTAGAGAGGTTCACCCTGAACCTTGACCGCCTGCTGCGTGTCCTTGTTGGCGAAAGGGGTCGGGTCGTCGTAGTACTCGTCCTCGTCCCGCATGACCTGCTGGAAGTACCACTCGTTCAGCCCGGTCTGTTCGAAGAAGTCCTTCTGCCCGCTCTGCCAGTTGGGCGGCTCGTAGAAGTCGGCCCGGCTCTTGAAACCGCCCGGCTCGTCGAGGCCGCTGAGGGCCGCCTTCCACTTGGCGGTCAGGCCGTCTTGGGACTCGGTCGCCGACCCGGCCGCCTCGTGGTCGCTTTCGTAGGCGGTGGCGAGAGGCGTGTCTTCCCAGTAGTCCCGGTTCGCGAGGCTGTGGAGTTGTGCCGGGTCCTGGTTGAGCCCGTCCTGGGCTATCGCACTCATGCCGGGTCCGCCCAAGCGCAGCACCCCGCTCATCAGGCACTGGTCCTGCCGCAGTTGCTCGGCGGCAGTATCGACGTCCCAGTCGTCCTCGTCGCTGTCGCTGACCTGAACCATGCGGTCCTGGCGGGGAAGGCCGCCCGGCTGGATCGCGAAGCCGCTGATCAGCGCGAGCGCCGTAACAGGGACAAGGCCGGTGGCCAGGCCGCGGAACCGGCGTCTGAGGCGCCGTCCGAAGCGCGGCGGTCTATCACGCATGAGCTTCTCCTAATCATGGACATGGCAAATGGCCGCCAGGACTCCGGCGGGAGGAGCGCGGCTGACTGCTACGTGCCGAGCGCCACTGACGCCCCATCGTGTTCATTCACAAGGGCGGCATATCTCGGTCACACTAGCCACACAGATCATGCATATGGCAAGGTTTTCGTGGTGACCAAGCAAGGTCCCCTGTCCAACTGTCCGGATAACTGCGGGGTTTGACTGGACGGTGTGCCGCACCCGGGAGCGGTGGACGGGATGCGCCCCGCCGTCTCCGTGCCTGCGACCTCCAGGCACGGAATCCGAACCATGACCGCCGATCGTCCTTGTTACTGGAGAAGACACTCATGCCGCCTACTGCCGCACGCCCCTGGCGCAGAGCGCTGCAGTTCTGCGCTGCGAGCTCTGCCCTGGCTCTCACGATGTTCACGGCTTCCACGACTGCCGCTTCAGCATCAGAGGCCACCCCCGGCGACCGGGCCGCGCGCGTCACCGGTGCAGCCCGCGATGCAGCACCGAGCCGCCCCTTCACCACACGCGCGGCGGCAGTGCCGGTCCCTTCCTTCGGCCTTTTCGGCATCCGGCCAAACGGAGAACTGAACTACCACCCACCCCGCGGCGACGGGGTCTTCGGCCCACGTGAACTCCTGGCCACGGACTACACGGACGTCAAGACCGCCAGCAACGCGGACGACGACGGTGACGGCATCGCCGACGACACGTGGCTATGGACTACCGACGGACGCCTTTCCAGTAGTTACGGCTATGTCGGGGGCGGCTGGAACAAGTACGACATCGTCTTCTCTCCCGGCAATCTCGGTGGCGCGGCCGGGTACGACATCCTCGCCCGCGACGCCTCCGGCGTCCTGTGGATCTTCCTCGGCTACAGCGACGGCACTGTCACCCAGGCCTACCGAGTGGGTGGTGGATGGGACGCCTACACACAGATCATCGGTAAGGGAGACCTCACCGGCGACGGCAAACCCGACCTCGTCGCCCGCGATACCTCCGGCGCACTCTGGCTCTACGTCGGCACCGGAGACTGGCACGCCCCCTTCGAAGCGCGCACCAAAATCGGAAACGGCTGGAACGCTTACGACTCGCTCGTCGGTGTCGGAGACAACGACTACGACGGCAAAGCCGACCTCATCGCCCGCGAACCCGCCGGAGACCTCTACTTCTACAAAGGCACCGGCAAGGCCACCGCGCCCTTCGAGACCAAACGGAAGATCGGTACCGGATACAACATCTACCGCGTCATGTTCTCCTGATCTGCACCTCGTGCGCCTCCAGCACTCACCGTCAAGCTTTGCCATCGCCTGCTCGCAGGCGATGAGGAGGGGCGTCCGACGAGCCGGGCGCCCCTCCTCATCCGTACTCCCGCCTACGCCGGGTCCATGCCCACCAGGTCCGCCTCCTGCGCGAGGCGCCTCAGCTCCGCGACCTCCCATCCCGTGAGGCGGGCGATGTCGGTTTCGGTCTGGACGGTGAGCGCGGGGTCCTCGCGGACGGCGCGGAGCGCGGCGACGATCTCGACGACGAGGTCGTCGCGCGCGGCGGTGAGGGCCTGGGCCGCCTCCGCGTGGCGGTGGGCGGCGAGTTCGAGGCGAGCCATCGGGTCCGTGGTCATGGGCGGGCGTCTGCCCCGCCCAGGGGCGGACATTCCGGCGGGCGCCGCGCCGCGTCTCGTACAGGTGCTTTCTTTGACGCCCTCCGTACGCAGGGGCCACAATCTCCTTCCCCGGTGTCCCGGGGGTGCGTGAGCCAGGGGGAGCCCATGCCCATTCCCGTCCCGCCGCATCTCGACCTGCCGTCCAAGACGGGGGGCCGGAAGGTGCGGCTGCGCAGGGCGTTCCGCTCGCGCAAGGCGCTGCGCGGGCTCACGCAGTGGGTCGTGGACCGGGCGATACCGATGGCGGTGCTGCTCGCCGCGCTGTGGTTCTTCGCCGCGCGGTACGACGGTGGCGGCGAGGTCTACCGCGTGTTCACGCTGCTCGACGAGCCCGAAGGGCACCCCCTGCTGTGGATCGCCTCGGCCATCGGCTGGGTCGCCGTCCCCGCCATCATCGGTGGCGCGGCGGGGCACGTCATCACGCAGCGGATCGACCGGGTCAAGAAGCAGCCCAGCAACCGCCTCTTCCGCCGCCGCAGCCTCAAACAGCGCCTCACCCCGCCGGGTGTGATCGACGACCTGCGCCCGTACCGCTACGGGACCACCTCTCAACAAGCCTTCGTGGACGCCTTCGTGCGCGTCGCGCATCGCAACGACTGGGCGCGGGCACAGGACCACTGGGAGGTCTACCTGCGCGACACGATGTCCACGCAGCAGTACGCGGATCTCGACCGGCACGAGTGTCTGCGCCAGGCGCGGAACGTGGCGCTCATCGCGCTGCGCGTTTCCGCGCTCTCGGGCGACGGCCACTGCATCGTGTGCGACAGGAGGCGGTGACCGTGCGCTCCGAGGATGTCGTCGGCCTCATCGAGGCCACCCTCGCCCTCGCCTTCCCCACGGCGAGCACCCAGGGCCTCACCCGCGCCGCCGAGGCGGTCGCGCGCTGGGGCGCGGAGGACGCGGCCCAGTACCTGGACGACCCGCTCGCCCTCCGTATGATCACCGACCTGCTCCAGGTCGCGGGCGTCCCCGAGGACGACTACCGCCCCGCCGAGCCGGACGGCAGGGCGATGGAGCGGGAATCGGAGTACCGCGTCTGGTCCCACACCGACGAGATGCCGGACCTCCCCTACCTTCCCAGACCTCCGGACCGGCCCCGCCGCACGCGGCGCGGGGAGGAGGGGGAACGGGCGGCCCACGAGAGCGGGCGCGAGTACGAGGAGCGGGAACGAGGAGAAGGGCAGGAGAGCGCGCGGGCCGGTGAGTTCGGGCGCGATAGCGGGCGCGAACCCGGTCCCGACGGGAACCGTCCCCCGGGCCGCCGCTGGCCCTTCCGCCGCAACCGGGACGACGGCCGCGACGGCTGAGGCGAGGACGTACGGGGCGGGCCGGGCACGTACGGAGGGCGGGGCGACGTACGTCCGAGGGGGAGTGAAGCGTTCCTCGTGTACGCGGGGCGTGCGCGGGGGAGCATGGGCCGGGGGAGTCGCAGCGGGTGGGTCCCCCGTGGGGGGACGGGGGCTCGTATGCGCAGGTACCGGGGAAGTACGCGTCGGTCCGTGGCGACGGCGGGGGCGGTGCTCGCCCTCCTCGTGCCGCTCGC
>NZ_JAAGLR010000495.1 GCF_010548245.1 Streptomyces sp. SID11385 | reverse complement strand
TACGGGCACGGTGCCGCCGCCCGAGGCGCGTACGGGCCCCGGCGCCGGGGCCCGTACGCGCCGCCCCCGGGGCGCGCTACGCCGCGCCGCTCACTCCGCGAGCGGCAGTTGCAGCTCGGTCACCCACGTCTCCTGCGCGCCCTCGCACTCCAGGTAGACCTCGCGGGTGAGCCCGGCGGGCCGGGCGTGCTCCGTCTCCAGCCAGCGCCCCAGGAGCTGTCCGGAGGCGAGGACGGTGTCCATCGCACCGTGGTGGACGAGGGTGGCCGCGCGGGCGACGGCCGGCAGCGTGAAGGGGCGCAGTCCGCTCCCGGCCGGCAGGCCGTCGCCGACCGGGAAGAGGGCGTGCACCTCGACGGGGCCCTCCTCGTCGCCCTGCTGGACGTAGTGGGCGATGCCGGGGCCCAGCGGGCGGATTCCGGCGGCGTCGAGGAGGCGGCACACCTCGTCGAAGAGGGGGCCGATGACGGGGGTGATGGCCCCGGGGTCGAAGGATCGCGCGACGGCGGTCAGTCCGGCGGCGCGGACGGCGGGCAGGGTCTTGACGACGATGTCCTGGGTGGACATGTGTCCCTCGCTCTCGATGACGTGGAGCCGCGCCCCGACCCGGGCGAGCCGCGCGCGGGCCGCCGCCGCCTCCTGTGCGAGCTGCGCCTGACGCAGGCGCAGCATCCCGCGCAGCTCGGCCGGGGCGACGTCCTCGGCGAGGAGGCGCCCCACCTCCTGGAGGCTGAAGCCGAGTTCCTTGAGCGCGATGACACGGTTGAGGCGGCCGAGCTGACCGGCCGTGTAGAAGCGGTAGCCCGTGTACGGGTCGGTACGGGCGGGGCGCAGCAGCCCCAGGGCGTCGTAGTGCCGCAGCATGCGGACCGACACCTGCCCGTGCCTGGCGAAGTCTCCGATGGTGAACATGACGTCCTCACTGCACGGTCTGACACGGGGGGAGAGTCAAGCACGGCTGCGCCCGGGGGGACGGACCGGTGGTGGGCGCGGGCCCCGCCCGCCGCTTCGTGACGCAATTGTTGAACGGATTCACCACGGGGACGGGGAGAATGAGGGCCCCGCCGCGGCCCCACCGCTCCGGACGGGACGACCCCTTATCCCTCCGGGCACGCCGGATTTCGCGAGAAAGCAGGACCGCACATGGCCCACTCCCCCGAGGACAGCGAGCGTCGGGGCGGCGCCGGGGAGCGACCCGGCCTCTCCAAGCCGGCCGTGCCCGAGCAGCCGCCCGGGGAGCGCGATCCCTTCGCGGTACGGGACGAGCCGCCGCGCCCTGATGACGGCCCGGGCCCGTACGCGCAGGCCCCCGGCGGCCCGTACGGCCAAGCCCCCGGCCCCTACGGTCAGGGCCCCTACGCCCAGGCCCCTGGCCCCTACGCCCAGGCTCCCTACGCTCCCGGGCCCGGCCCCTACGGGCAGACGCCTGGTCAGATGCCCGGGCAGGACCCGTGGGGCGGGCCGTACGGCGGGCAGTGGCAGGGCGGGAAGCCGCCGGGCGGCGGGATGGCCGTGGCCGCGCTCGTGTGCGGGATCGCGGCCGTGGTCTTCTGCTGGACCATCGCGGGCGGGATCGTCCTCGGGGTGCTGGGGATCGTCTTCGGGATCATCGCGTTCCGCCGCTCGCGCAGGACCGGGGCGCCGAACCAGGGGATCGGGCTCGCCGGGATCATCGTCGGCGCGGTCGGCGTCGTCGGTGGCGCGATCACCCTCGGCGTGGTCATCGCCGTGGCCACGTCGGACGACTTCCAGGACTCGTACGACTCCTTCCGCAACTACTCGGAGTGCCTCCGGCACGCGCAGTCGCCCGACGAACAGCGCATGTGCAAGGAGAAGTTCGACCGGGAGCTGAACGGCTGACGGCGCCTTACGGGTGCGGGGACCGGCGCTCCGCGAAGGGGCGGCCCCTCACCCCACCGCCGCCTCGCCGCCGCCCCGCCCGCCGCCGCGCCCGCGTGGGCGCGGGGCCCCGTTCCTGAGGCGGGAGCGGAGGGCGGCGAGGCGGGGGTAGCGCTCGCGCTGGCGCGAGGTGATGCGGTCGAGTTCCTCGATGAGGCGGGCCGAGCGCTTCTCGACGTCGAGTTCGTCGAGGATGCGGTCGGCCTCGGCGAGCAGGGCGCCGTAGAGCTGCCACTGCGCGGCCTCGGTGCGGACGAGGTCGAGCAGGAGCGCCGCGAGGTGGTCGCGTTCGGCGTGACTGGCGTCGAGGGCGCGGGTGAGCGCGTCCTCGGCGTCCTCGGCGCCCGTCGACAGGGGCGTCGTGATGAGCGCGGCGAAGCTCTCGACGGCGCTGCCCATGTGGAGCAGGAGCCGCGCGTAGCTGTCGGCGGCCTCCTCGGGCAGGGGGCGGCGGCCCGGGCGTTTGGCGGCGAGGTCGGTGAGGGTGCGGAACTGGACCCGCTGGACGACGGCGCAGATCTCCAGGGTGTCGAGCCCGGTGCGCAGGACGACGCGGTTGAGGAGTCCCTCGCGCACACGGGGGTTGAGGCGGGTGCTCTCCTCGGCCTGGCGCAGTTCCTCGTCGACCTCGGCGATGTCGTTGTCGAGGCGGCGTGCGGCGTGCAGCCAGTCGGCGGCGCGCGGGGCGTTGTAGTCCTCGCCGACCTGGAGGGCGACCTCGTTGTAGAGGCGGCTGCTGCGGCGGGCCATCGCGGTGATGGCCTCGTTCGCCGTGCGCACGTACACGGGTGGGGCGAGGAAGAGGTTGAAGGCGAGGCCGACGCCCGCGCCGATGAGGGTCTCGTAGACGCGGTCGAGGGCGGTGTTGGCGACCTGCGAGACGCCGAGGACGAGCATCGCCGAGATGGCGACCTCGGGGACGAACTCGCCGACCCGCACGATGCGGCCGATCACGAGCGCGGTGACGATCGTCAGCCCGAGGCTCCACCAGGTGAGGCCGACGAGGGAGGAGAAGCCGCTCGCGATGAGGACCCCGGCGATGACGGCGTTGACGCGGCGGATGCCGGTCCTGATCGTCGCGAAGAGGGTGACCTGCACGACGAGGAGGGCGGTGAGCGGCGCGGTGAGAGGCGCCGGTTGCGGCAGGAGGTTGACGGCGAGGACGTAGGAGATGACGGCCGCCGCCGTGGAACGCAGCGTCTGGGCGACGAGGGGCTCGGCGGTCCGGCGCGCCAGGCCCCTCACGGGTGCGGGCGCCTTGCGCGCCAGGGCGGTCACGGGTGCGGGCACTTCGGGCATTGCCTCATCTTGGCCACGCGGGCGGGAGGTGCCCGCCCGGCGCGCGGGTCCCGGCAGGTGATTCGTGCGGGGGACGGGGCGGCGGCGGGTAGGGGTCAAAGGACGAGGGCCCCCGCCGTACCGGGCGGGGGCGGTGACGACGGGAGCCGGAGCGATGGCGGACACGACGGACGGGGCGGAGGGGGCGGAGCGCGCCTCGGCGGGGAACCCGGGGGAAGGCGGCGGGAACGCCGCGTACGGGACGAAGCCGTTCAAGCGCTCGCGCAGCCATTTCGCGGACCGGGTGACGGCGGACGGGCGGGACGGCTGGCCGGTGGAGGCGGGCAGGTACCGGCTCGTGGTGAGCAGGGCGTGTCCGTGGGCGAGCCGGGCGCTCGTCTCGCGGCGGCTGCTCGGCCTGGAGGACGCGATCTCGCTCGCGGTGGCCGATCCGGTCCAGGACGACCGGAGCTGGCGGTTCACGCTCGACCCGGACGGGCGCGACCCGGTGCTCGGCATCCGCTACCTGGCGGAGGCGTACGACGCGCGCGAGCGGGACTACCCGGGCGGGGTGAGCGTGCCCGCGCTCGTGGACGTGCCGAGCGGCAAGCTCGTGACGAACGACTACCAGCAACTGACGCTCGACTTCGCGACCGAGTGGAAGGAGCTGCACCGGCCGGGCGCTCCCGACCTCTACCCCGAGGCGCGGCGCGAGGAGATCGACGAGGTCATGGACGGCGTGTACCGCGACCTCAACAACGGGGTCTACCGGGCGGGTTTCGCCGATACGCAGGAGGTGTACGAGGAGGCGTACGAGGACGTGTTCCGGCGTCTGGCGTGGATGTCACGGCGGCTGGAGCGGCAGCGGTACCTCGTCGGGGACTCGCTGACGGAGGCGGACATCCGGGCGTTCACGACGCTCGTGCGCTTCGACGCGGTCTACCACGGCCACTTCAAGTGCAACGCCCACAAGCTCGCCGAGGACCCGGTGCTGTGGGCGTACGCGCGGGACCTGTTCCAGACGCCGGGTTTCGGGGACACGGTCGACTTCGGCCACATCAAGCGGCACTACTACGGGGTGCACCGGGGCATCAACCCGAGCGGCATCGTGCCGCGCGGTCCCGAGCCGTTGTCGGCGTGGCTGAGCCCGCACCACCGTGAGGAGCTGGGCGGCTCCCCGTTCGGCGAGGGCACGCCGCCGGGTCCGGTCCCCTCCGCCGAGGCGGTGCCGCCGGTGCGCCGCGGCTGAGGCGCCGCGCACGTGCCCGCCCCCGCGCGCGTGGCCGCCGGGGGCGGCGGGTCATTCCTCCCGCTCGAAATCGGCCATCGCCTCCTCCACGTCGAGGTCGTGCCGGGCCGCGTCGTACAACTCGCGGACGAAGCCGCGCGCGGTCTCCTCCTCGGTGCCGGGCGCGGTCTCGCGCAGGCGGACGGTCCACTGCTCGATCGCTTCTTCACTCATGTCTCCAGGGGACTACGTGCGCGGGGACGCCGCCACTCGGGTGAGTGGCCCCCGCTCCCGCGCCCGGGGCCCGGGCTCAATGGGGCAGCAGGGCGCGGACGCGGGGGCGCAGGACGTAGGCGCCGACCCCGGCGGCCAAGGCGAGGACGCAGAAGGAGAAGGTGAGGCCCGCGGTGCGCAGGCCGAGGCCCTCGGCGAGGGCGCCGACGGCGATGACGGGCAGGGAGATGCCGACGTAGGCGAGGACGAAGTACGCGGAGAGCGTGGCGCCGCGCCGCTCGGCGGGGGCCCGCACGCCGACCGCGGTGGTGCCCGCGCGGAAGGCGAGCCCCTGCCCGAAGCCGCCCAGCAGGCCGCCGGCGACCAGGAGCCACAGCGTCTCCCAGGCGAGTCCCCCGGCGACCAGGAGGAGCCCGGCGACGAGCACGAAGCAGCCCGCGGGCAGCGCGCGGCGCACCCCGAAGCGGCCGAACGCGCTCTGTCCCGCGATGGACCCGGCGAAGACGAGGAAGACGACGAGCCCGGTTGCCGCGAGGTTGCGCACGCCGAGGGTCTGGCTCAGGAAGCTCGGCGAGACGGCGGTGAAGAGGCCGAGCAGGGCGAAGCCGGCGAAGGCCGCGCAGGCGGCGGGGACGAAGACGCCGCGCACGTCGGGCGGCACGGCGAGCCCGCGCGGGTGGGGCCGGGTGCGGGGGCGGGCCTCGGTGACCGGTTCGGGCAGCGTGAGCAGGGCGAGGGCGGCGAGCACGACGAGGCCGAGGTGGACGAGGTAGGGCAGGCGCAGGGGCCAGCGGGCGTACTCGGCGAGGATTCCGGCGACGAGGGGGCCGCAGCCGAGCCCGCCCATGTTGGCCGCGGTGGCGGCGAGCGAGGCGCGGGCGGCGTGGCGTTTCGGGGCGAGGTCGAGCACGTAGGCGGTGGCGGCGCCGGAGAAGAGCCCGGCGGAGAAGCCGGAGAGGAGCCGCCCGAGGAAGAGCGCGGGCAGCCCGCCCTCGAAGACGAAGCACAGCGCGCTGGCCGCGGAGAAGCCGAGGCCCCACCAGACGGCGGCGCGCCGCCCCGCGAGGTCGGACCAGTTCCCGGCGAGGAGCAGCACCGCGATGACGCCGACCGCGTACACGGCGAAGACGATCGTCACCATGAGCTGGCCGAAGCCGAGTTGCTCGCGGTAGAGGCCGTAGAGCGGGGTCGGGAGGGTCGTGCCCGCCATGCCGATGGCGAAGACGGCCGCGGCGAGCGGGTAACCGTGCGGGAAGCGGGGACGGGGCGCGGTCATGGGGCCACGGTAGGCCGCGCCGTCCCGGGCCGCCCGGCCGGGGCGCGTGCGGCCGGGGAACGGGGTGTCAGACGAGTTTGCCCGCGATGCCGCTGCGCCCCTCCGGCACGCCCTCCAGGGTGATGACGAGCTGTTCGCGCGCCCGCGCGCCGAGGACTTTGCCGACGGCCTCGCCGATCGCGGCGACGAGCCGGGCGGGCGCGTCGGGCAGGTGCGGCAGGTGGTAGGCGCCTTCGCGCAGGCTCAGGACGACGACCGGGTACGGGCCCTCGGCGGCCTTTCCGCCGACGCTGCGGCGGTGCGCGGGCAGGCCGATGAGGTCGACGGCGGCGAGCGCGCGCAGTTCGGGCCCGAAGACGGAGCCGACGGCGTCGGTGAGGGCGGTCTGGAGGAATGGTTCTGTCGTCCCGTCGAGGACCGCTTCGTCGACGCGCATGGTGAAGTGGGGCAAGGAGTACTCCGTTCGCCGGACGGGCGGCGGCGCCATGGTGGCCGGGGGCCGGGAGACCGGGCCCGGTGCGCCGAATACTCCGTCAGCAAAACATATTTACAAGCAAAGGTAAATGGAGGCTGTGGGATGCCGGGGCGGGAAGCGGAGAAGGACGCGGCGGGGAACGGGGCCGGGGCACAGGACGGGGCCGGTTCGGTGGACGCGGTGACCCGCGCGTTGCTGCTGCTCATGCCGCGGATCGTCGGGCGGGCCAAGCGGATGCCGGTGCCGGAGGCGTTGCGCTCGCTCGCGCTCGCCCCGCGGCACCTCTCGCTCTTCTCGTACCTGCTCCTCGACGGGCCGCTCACGGTCGGCGAGCTGGCCGAACGGCTCGGGGTGGCGCCGACGACGGCGAGCCTGATGATCGGCGAGCTGAGCCGCAAGGGCATCCTGGAGCGCCGCGAGGACGAGCGGGACCGGCGCCGCCGCATCGTGGGCATCGCCCCGGCGCACGAGCCCGCCGTCCGCGCCTGGCTCGCGCCGGGCGCGGCGGCGTGGCGCGCCGCGCTCGGCCCGCTCGACGCGGAACAGCGCCTGCTCTTCGTACGGACCCTGCGGGCGTACGAGGAGGCGGTGGGCGGCGCCGAGGACTGAGCCCGCGTGGCCTCAGGCCGTCAGGTCGGGGCTCGTGTGGTCCTTCGTCGCCTCCGGGGCCTCCGTGACGTCGAGGAAGACCTGGTCGGCCTCGGGCCAGCGTTCCGTGAGGCCCGCCTTGACGCGCTCCATGACCAGTTCGAGCTTCTCGCTCTCGTGACCGGGCGCGAGGTCCACGCGGGCCGCGACGAGGAGCGAGTCCTGGCCGAGGCGCATCGTGAGGAGGGTGGCCACGCCGTCGATCTCGGCCTGGGCGTCGAGGTACGCGGTGATCGCCTCGCGGGTGTCGGGGTCGGCGCCCTCGCCGATGAGCTGGTCGCGGGCGTCGGCGCCGAGCTTGAAGGCGACGAAGAGCAGCAGCACGCCGATGGCGAGCGAGGCGGCGGCCTCGTAGACGACCTGCCCCGTCGCCATGTGCAGCGCCATGCCCGCTATGGCGAGCAGCACGCCGAGGACCGCCGTGCCGTCCTCGGCGACGACCGTGCGCAGCGCGGGGTCGGAGCCGATGCCGCCCTCCTGCCCGCGCACCTGGAGCAGCGCCCGCGCCAGCGAGGTGCCCTCGGCGAGGAAGGCGACGCCGAGCACGACGAGCCCGACGACGTATCCGCTCGTGGACTCCTCGCCCGACGAGCGCAGTGCCTCGACCCCCTGGAAGACGGAGAAGCAGCCGCCCATCACGAAGATGCCGACGGCGGCGAGCAGCGCCCAGAAGTAGCGCTCCTTGCCGTAGCCGAAGGGGTGGCCGGGGTCGGCGGGGCGCTTGCTGCGGCGCAGCGCGGCGAGCAGGAAGACCTCGTTGAGGCTGTCGGCCACGGAGTGGGCGGCCTCCGAGAGCAGCGCGGGCGAGCCGGCGAAGAGGCCGCCCACGAGCTTCGCGACGGCGATGACGAGGTTCGCGGCGAGGGCGATCCAGACGGTCAGTTTGGTGTGCGCGTCACTGCTCTTCGTGGCGGGCGTGGCGCCGTCCGCCCCGGCGGAGGCGTCGGTGGGGGCGTCGGTGGGGACGTCCCGCTCCGCCGCGGCCGGCGCGGCGCCGCCCCGTTCCCGCTCCCCCGGCCTTGGCGCCCCGCCGTCCCGCGTCCTGGCGTCGTGGCTCTCGCTCATCGGTCCTCGCTCCCTCCCCGTCGTACGTGCAGAAGACACGTACAGCCTCCGGATACCCCGCTCCCGGCCGCTCAGGCGGACGCTCCTCGTGGACCGTACGGGCTGTGTCCTCACCTCTTCGGCCGTGCCGCGCGGCGCGGGGGGCGCGGGGCAAGGAGGGTACGCAGGGCGGGGCCGCCTCTTTCGCGCGACGGGGCGGCGCGACCCGTACGGGACCGTACGAGACGGGGAGAGGGAGCCGGATGCCGGAACCGACACGGCGGCCCAGCACGGACCGGGCCAGGAGAGGTGACCGGCAGGCCACCGACCGGATGCTGCGGACCCTGCTGCGCCGTCGCAAGAAGATGTACGCGGCCCAGGACGTGACGGTCACCGACCCGCCGCGTATCCGGCGCGCGGTGACCGCGGCGGCGCTCGGCAACACCATCGAGTGGTTCGACTTCGGGGTCTACGCCTATCTCGCGGGCACACTCGGGAAGGTCTTCTTCCCGTCGAGTTCGCCGGGCGCGCAGGTCGTGCAGACCTTCGCGACCTTCGCGGCGGCCTTCCTCGTACGGCCCCTCGGTGGACTGGTCTTCGGGCCGCTCGGGGACCGGATCGGGCGGCAGAAGGTGCTCGCCGTCACCATCATCATGATGGCGGCGAGCACCTTCGCCGTCGGGGTGCTGCCCACGTACGCCTCGGTGGGCTTCGCCGCGCCGATCCTGCTGCTCGTGTGCAGGCTTGTGCAGGGCTTCTCGACCGGCGGCGAGTACGCGGGGGCGACGACGTACATCGCCGAGTACGCGCCCGACAAGCGGCGCGGGTTCTTCGGGAGCTGGCTCGACTTCGGGACCTTCGTCGGCTACTCGCTCGGCTCGGGGCTCGTGACGGTCCTGACGACGGTGCTCGGCGAGGACGGCCTCACCGACTGGGGCTGGCGCATCCCGTTCTTCGTCGCGGGGCCGCTCGGCGTCATCGGGCTCTACCTGCGGCTCAAGCTGGAGGAGACGCCCGCCTTCCAGCGCGAGGAGGAGGGCCGCGAGGAGGCGCTCGCCGAGGGCGACCCGGTCGAGCAGGCACGGCAGTCGGGCAAGGGCAGGCTCAGGGACATCTTCGCCCACCACTGGGAGGCGATCCTCATCTGCATGGGGCTCGTCCTGCTCTACAACGTGACCAACTACATGGTCACGTCCTATCTGCCCACCTACATGTCCGAGACCCTCGGCGAGTCCGAGACGACCGCCCAGCTCCTCGTGCTCGGCACCATGGTGCTCGTCGTGCTCACCATCACGACGGTGGGCCGCAGTTCGGACCGCTGGGGGCGGCGCCCTGTCTTCTTCTTCGGCAGCATCGCGCTCATCGTCTTCTCGATCCCCGCGTTCCTGCTCATCCGTCAGGGCGGCATCCTGCTCCCGGCGATCGGCAGCGGCATGCTCGGGCTGCTGCTCGTGACGTTCGCGGGCACGTCCGCTTCGACGCTTCCCGCCCTCTTCCCGACCCGGATCAGGTACGGAGCCCTTTCGATCGCGTTCAACATCTCGGTCTCGCTCTTCGGCGGCACGACCCCGCTCGTCGCCTCGGCCCTGGTGGAGGCGACGGGCGACGAGATGGTGCCCGCCTACTACCTGATGATCGCCGGGGTGATCGGGCTCATCTCGACGCTCTTCCTGCACGAGACGGCGGGCCGCCCGCTCAGCGGCTCCGGACCGATGGTCGAGACGAGCGAGCAGGCACGCCGCCTCGTCGCCCGCAGCCGCGTCGCCGCCGGACGCCAGGCACGGGACGTGTGGCTGCGGCTGCGGCACCCGTGGCACGGAGCGGGGACGGAGGAGGACAAGGGCAAGAAACGGGAGTGAGAGCGGGTGGGGGCGGTACGGGGCGGTGGCGTTCGTACGAGCACGCGGCCCCGCGTCGCCCCCGCTACAGCGCCCGGTGCAGGCTGTGCAGCCCGACGTAGCCGCGTTCCGGGTGGCGGAAGCCCTCGGGGAGGGTGCCGAGGATCTCGAAGCCGAGGTCGCGGTAGAGGGCGAGGGCCGGGGCGTTGGTCTCGACGACGGCGTTGTACTGGATGCGCCGGAAGCCCGCCGCGCGCGCCCAGTCGAGGCTGTACGTGACGAGGGCGCGGCCCGTGCCGCGCCCCTGGTGCGCGGGGTCGACCATGTAGCTCGCGCTCGCCACGTGCGCGCCGTTGCCGGGGCGGTTGGCGTACATGTTCGCGGTGCCGAGGACCGTGCCCGCCTCCTCGGCGACGACGACGTGCGCGGGAGCGGGCAGCATCCACATCGCGCGGGCCTCCTCCTGCGTGGGGTGGAGGGGGTAGGTGAACGTCTCGCCCGCCGCGCAGATGTCCTGGAAGAAGGGCCAGATGCCCGGCCAGTCGGCCGCCGTGGCCTCACGTATCAGCATGCGAGCGATCCTCCGGGGGGCGTGAGACCGCGTCAAAGGCTTTTCGGTACGGCGACCACGCGGCGGACGGACATCGCGTGGCGGACGGCTGCGGCGTGGCGTACGGCCACCGTGCGGCGCACGGCTACGGCGCGGCGGACGGCTACCGCGCGGCGGCGCGCCGTTCGCTCTCCGAGGCGGTCATCGCGTCGACGCCGCCCTTGAGGAAGGCCATCGCGAGGGTGATCGCCTCGTTGCGGTCGGCGCCCTCGGGGTGCTCGACGATCTCGGTGATGACGGCCGCGGCCGCGGCGGCGGCGAGGCGCGGTCCGAGGGAGCCGGGGGGCTGGCCGGTGTCCTCGGCGAGGATGCCGGCGCCCTCCTCGATGACGGCCGCCATGCGTGCCGTCTTCACCGCCCGCAGTTCGGGGTTCGCCTCGAACATGCGCACGCCCATCTCGTCGAGTTCGTCGTGGCAGGCGAGTTCCTCGCGCAGCCAGCGTTCCAGGGCGTGTACGGCGGGGAGTCCGGGGGCACGCGAGCGCAGGGCCTCGGTGAGGGCCGCGACGGAGCTGTCGAAGGTGGCGAAGGCGATGTCCTGCTTGGAGCGGAAGTAGAGGGTCACCGTGCGGGGCGAGACCTCGGCGGCGGCGGCGATCTCCGCGACCGTCGTGGCGTCGAAGCCCTGCTCGGCGAAGAGTTCGAAGGCCGCGCGCGTGATGGCGGCCCGCCGTTTGGCCTTGCCCCGCTCTCGCAGCCCCGCCCCGTCAGTGACCCTGTTCATGACATCGAGCATAGCGAGGGGCGCGCCGCCGCGGACCCTCGGCGAACGACGAATTTACCGTCGACTGCAAAGATGCAGTAGAGTGCAGAAATCTCGCGGAGCCGGTCCGCGCGGCACAGCCTTGAACGGGAGAAGCCTGCCGTGGCACAACGTTTGTACGCGCTGGGACGCTGGGCGGCGCGCCGCCGCGGGCGAGTGCTCGCGGTGTGGGTCCTGCTGCTCGCGGTGGCGGTGGGGCTCGGCACGACGCTCAACGGAAAGCTGTCGACCGAGTTCTCGGTGCCGGGGATCGAGTCGCAGGAGGCGCAGGACCTCCTGAAGGAGAAGTTCCCCGAGGCGGCCGGCGGCACCGCGCGCGTCGTCTTCGAGGCGCCGAAGGGCGAGAAGCTGACGGGCGCGAAGGAACAGCGCGCGATCGGGGCGACGCTCAAGAAGGTCGCCGAAGTCCCGGGCGTGCTCAAGGTCGCCGATCCCGCGAAGACGGGCACCGTCTCCAAGGACCGCACGATCGCCTACGCGGACGCCGTGTTCGGCAAGCCGGCCCAGGACGTGCCGCAGTCCGCGAAGGACAGGCTCGACGACGCGCTCGACACGGCCCACGACGCGGGCCTCAAGGCCGAACTCGGCGGCACGGTCTCCACACCCCCCGTCGAGGTGGGCGGCCCCGCCGAGATCATCGGCGTCGTCATCGCCTTCGTCGTGCTCGCGATCACGCTCGGCTCGCTGCTCGCGGCCGGGCTCCCGCTGCTCACCGCCGTGATCGGCGTCGGGGTGGGCGTGATGACGGTGCAGTTCCTGTCCCGGTTCATCGAGATGACGAACACGGCGACCATCCTGGCCCTCATGATCGGCCTCGCGGTCGGCATCGACTACGCCCTCTTCCTCGTCTCCCGCCACCGCGAGCAGCTCGCCGACCCCGACGAGGACGTGCACGACTCGATCGGGCGGGCCACGGCGACGGCGGGCAGCGCGGTCACCTTCGCGGGGATCACCGTGATCATCGCGCTCGCCGCGCTGGCGTCGGCGGGCATCCCCTTCCTGACGGTGATGGGGCTCGCGGCGGCCGGCACGGTGCTCGTCGCGGTGCTGGTCGCGCTCACGCTCGTACCGGCGCTCCTCGGCTTCCTCGGCGAGCGGCTGCGGCCGAGGACGAAGCCCGCGGACGCCGGGGGCAAGGGGGGCCGCAGGCGCGCGCCCGGCGCCTGGGGGCTGGCCTGGGGGCGGCTCATGACGCGCTTCCCGATCCCCGTGCTCGTCGTGTGCGTCGTCGGGATGCTCGCCCTCGCCGTCCCCGCCAAGAGCCTGCGCCTGGGCCTGCCGAGCAACGAGACCCAGCCCACGGCGAGCACCCAGCACAAGAGCTACGAACTCCTCCAGAAGGGCTTCGGCCCGGGCTTCAACGCGACGCTGCTCATCGCCGTCGACGGGACGAAGGTGCCCGCCCAGGAACGCGAGGGCATCGTGAAGCAGGTCGCGGCGACGGTGCGGCAGGACCCCGACGTCGCGACGCTCGCACCGCCCAACACCAACAGGGACGGCACCCTCACGGTCCTCGGTGTCGTCCCCAAGTCCGGCCCCGACGACCAGCGCACCACGGACCTCGTGCACCGGCTGCGTGACGAGGCGACCGCGCCCGTCGACAAGGCGGGTGGCACGGCCTACGTCGCCGGGCAGACCGCGGCGGGCATCGACGTCTCCGCGAAGCTCTCCAGCGCCCTGCCGCTCTTCATCGCGATCATCGTCGTCCTGGCGCTCCTCCTGCTCATGATCGCCTTCCGTTCGGTCCTCGTCCCGCTCAAGGCGGTGCTCGGCTTCCTGCTCTCGATCGCGGCGAGCCTCGGCGCGGTGGTGTGGGTCTTCCAGTACGGGCACTTCGACGGCGTCTTCCAGGTCGCCGCCGCCGCGCCGATCGTCAGCTTCCTGCCGGTCCTGCTCATCGGGGTGCTCTTCGGGCTCGCGATGGACTACGAGGTCTTCCTCGTGAGCCGCATGCGCGAGCACTACCACCACCACCGCGACGCGCGTGCCGCCGTCGAGCACGGCGTGGAGCGCAGCGGACGGGTCGTCACGGCGGCGGCGCTCATCATGGCCTCGGTCTTCGGCGGCTTCATCTTCAACCACGACCCGATCATCAAGTCCATCGGCTTCGCCCTCACGATCGGCGTGCTCCTCGACGCCTTCGTGGTGCGCCTCACGGTCGTCCCTGCCGTCCTCGCCCTCCTCGGCCGCTACGCGTGGGCGCTCCCCCGCTGGCTCGACAAGGCGGTGCCGAACGTGGACATCGAGGGCGACGGGCTGCCACCGCGGCCGGGACCGGCGGCAGGGGCCCGGTCCGGTTCCCGGTCCGGGACCGGGCCGGAGTCGGGGTCGGGGGAAGGCGGCGCGAAGGAGTGACCCGGGGCGGCGCGGGGGCTCTCAGACGTGGGCCGTGAGAAACGCGTCGAGGAACCCGGCCACCGCGTCCGGCCGTTCGAGGTGCACATCGTGTCCGGCGCCCGGCACGCCGAGGGACCAGGCGTCGGGCCGCGCGGCGAGCATGGCCGCCACCGCTCCGGGGGCGAGGATGCCGCGCTCGGCGACGAGCAGCGCGACGGGCAGCGCGGGCGCGGTCCAGGCGGGCCAGGAGGGCGCGCGGACGAGGGCCTCGAAGAGGCGGGCGAGCACGTCGGCGTCGAAGCGGGGCCACCACCCGCCGTCGCGCTCTTCGAGCCCGCCCGCCCACGCCTCGCCCACCACTCCCCCACCGAGCCACGCGGCGGCCGTCGCACGGTCGGGGAAGGGCACGGGCCAGGAGCGCAGCCACCGGATCGCGCTCAGGTCGGGCGGACATCGGACGCGGGCCGTGCGTCCGCCTCGACGAGGGCCAGTGCCCGTACGAGACGCGGGTGTTCGTGCGCGGTACGGAGCGCGACGCGCCCGCCGAGCGACTGCCCGACGAGCACGGCGGGCCCGAGCCCGAGGCGGTCGAGGAGACCGGCGACGTCGCGGGCGTGCGCGCTCGCCCCGGTGTCCCCCGGCTTCCGCTCGCTGTCACCGTGCCCCCGCAGGTCCATCGCGACCACGCGATGCCCGCGCGCCCGCAGCCGGACGGCGACGGCCTCCCACTCCCCCGCATACCCGGCGAGGCCGTGCAGGAGCACGAGGGGCGGACCGTCACCGCCCCAGTCGTAGTGGGCCACCGACTCGGCCATGCGCGACGCCCTTTCACCAGGAGCAAATGCACGGTCCCGCAGCCAGGCTGACGGGACGGTCGTGCGTGTCAGTCCGTCTGCACCGCGAGTTCGGCGTCGGCGCGGTCCCTGACCTGGGCGAGGACGCGGGCCGTCGCGGCCAGGTCCTCGGCGGGGATGCCCGCCCAGACGCGGGCGGTCACGGGGGCGACCTCCGCGGCCGTGGCGGCGAGCAGGGCGCGGCCCGCTTCCGTCGCGCGGAGGTGGGGGCCTTCCGCGACGAGCAGTCCCGCGGCGAGGAGCACGTCGAGATCGGCGCGGACGGCGTCCGGGGCGGTCTTGAGGTAGCCCCGCACCTCGGCGACGAGGGCGTCAGGGGTGCGCGGCGCCTCGGCCGTCGCGGCGGCGCGGAGGGTGATCTGCTGCGGGAAGGTGATGCCGTGCCGGGCGAGGATCTTCTCCAGGACGGCGCGGGCGGCGTAGTGGGCGAGGGCGAGGTCACGTGGGCTGACGGCGGGTGTCGCGGTGGTCATGGTGTGCTCCTCTGCGTGCTCTGGTGGTCCGGTCCGGGTGGAGCGAGAGGGGTGCCGAGCAGGGTGGTCAGCTCGTCGGTGAAGGCGCGCGTCCGCGCGGTGCCGGGGCCGCCGAGCGGTTCCAGGAGTCGCTGGTGGAGTTCCTGGACGACGTCGACGGCCCGGCGCGCGACGTCCCTGCCTTCGTCGGTGAGGGCGAGCTGCACGGCGCGCGGGTCGCGCGGGTCGCGGGTGCGCGCGAGGAGACCGGCGGATTCCAGGGCGCGCGCCAGCTTCGACACGTAGAGCGCCTCCAGTCCGGTGTGGTCGGCGAGCCGGCGCTGGCTGGGCCGCTCCCCCGCCCGCCCCATGCCGTACAGGGAGGCGACGACGACGTACTGCGCGTGGGTCAGCCCCAGCGGGGCCACCGCGCGGTCGACGGCCACCCGCCACTTGTTGGCGAGCCGCCACACCAGATAGCCGGGCGTGGGTCCCGGCGAAGCCTTGCTCATGGCGAATAGCGTACATAGACATGATGTCCATGGCTACTGAATTCACGGCGGGAGGGAGCGAGCAACGGGGCGGCGGCAAGGAGGGCGGCAGCGCTCCCGTGCCGGTTCGGGTGCGGGTGCGAAGGGCAGGCGGCATGGTGGAGAAGGCGCTCCGGGGGCGTCCCGGGGCCGGAGCCGAGGAGAGGCGGAACACGCGATGCGTGGTGCGGAGCTGCTGAGCGACGGGTTCGGGCGGATCTCGGAGGAGGTGCACGCGGCGGTCGAGGGCCTGACGGGCGAGCAGCTCGGGGAGCGGCTCGATCCGGGGGCGAACACGATCGCGTGGCTGGTGTGGCACCTGAGCCGGGTGCAGGACGACCACATCGCGGACGCCGCGGGCCAGGAGCAGGTGTGGACCGGGGAGGGGTGGGCGAAGCGGCTCGGGCTGCCGTTCCCCGACGGGGCGACGGGGTACGGGATGAGCGCGGCGGAGGTCGGCCGGGTGCGGGTGAGCGACCCGGCGCCGCTGCTCGGCTACTTCGACGCGGTGCGGGAACGCACCCTCGCGTACGTCTCCGGGCTCTCGGACGCCGACTTCGACCGCGTGGTCGACGAGAACTGGTCGCCCCCGGTCACGCTCGGCGTCCGCCTCGTGAGCGTCCTCTCGGACTGCCTCCAGCACGCGGGCCAGGCCGCGTTCGTCCGGGGAGCGCTGGAACGGCGCTGAGCCCCGGGACCTCGCCCGCCCGTCCCCGTACCGTCACCCCGTTGTCAGACCCCGGTGCGAGGATGCCCGGCACGTAGACACTGCACCCACGGGACAGGGGTGACCGGGATGAGCGGGACGGCGACGACGGCGGTACGGGGACACGGGGCCCGGGAGGTGACGGCCGGGCGCGGTACGGCGGGCGAGCCGGTGATGCTCGGCGACGTGCTGCCGGAAGTGCTCCGCGCGCTCCACGGCGCGGAGGGCGCTCCGCGCCAGCGCGGCGGATACGCCGGCTCCCGGGCCGCTTGAGCCTGCCCTTGAGCCCGGCGTCCGGCTCTGCCTCGGAAAGGGCGGGCGCGCACGGCACGGCCCCGCCCCCGTGCGGGTACGGGGCGGGGCCGTGGTGCGGGCCGTCAACCCACGGGTACCGCGTCGCGTGGCGCGACCGGCCGCAGGGGGCGGCCCGGG
>NZ_JAAGLR010000461.1 GCF_010548245.1 Streptomyces sp. SID11385 | reverse complement strand
ACGCCGCTCTACGGCCTCGCCGCCGCGTACTCACCGCCCGAGGCGCCCGGCAGCGCCCGTACCGCGTCGCGCGGCGCCCGTGGCCGGGGTGCGGACCGGACGCGTCGCACCCGTACTCCCGCCCGCGACACCAGGCGTCCGCGCGCGCCGCGTTCGCTCGGGCGGACGCTGCTCGTCGCAGTGTTCGTGCTGCTCGCGGGCACGATCGTGTACGCCATGGTCTTCCTCCCGAAGGCCGACGAGAGCGACCAGGCACGGACGGGCACCGAGCTGAGCCACGCGCCGGGCTCCCTGGAGAAGCCCGCGCCCACCTCCGCGCCGCCCGCCTCCTCGCCCGCCGCCTCGCCCGAGGAGAAGCCCGGGGACGAGCCGACCGCGAAGGAGAAGAAGCCCTCCGGGCCCAAGCTTCCCGCCGGTTTCGTCCTCTACAAGGACCCGGCCGGTTTCCAGCTCGCCGTGCCCAAGGGCTGGGCCCGGCACGCGCGCAACCCGCAGGGGCAGGTGCGGTGGACGCGGGGCAGCTACGAGCTGATCGTCGTCCCCGGGCGCGACTCGGTGACCGAGTTCGGCAACGACCTGCTGCGCTACCAGCGCGAGTCCGAGCCCGAGACGCGGCCCTTCCGCGAGTCGAGCTGGGTCACGTCGACCGGGATGCGCGAGATCGAGGAGGGCGGGCGGAAGATGGCGGAGGGGCAGTTCACCTGGCCGGGCGACGACGGTGACATCTTCGCCAGGAACATGGTCATGGCCGTCGACGGCAAGTACCACGTCCTCCAGATCCGCGGCCTCGACGCGAACCGCGACGATGTGAGCCGCTACTACGAGCAGGCCCTCGCCACGTACCAGGTGAAGTGAGGGGGCGGGGCGCCTCGGGGGAGTTGGGCGCCGGGCGCGGTGCCGGGTGTCGGGCATCGGCGCAGGGCGCCGGATGTCGGGCGAAGGGCATCGGACATCGGACATCGGGTGCCGGGGTGTCTCGCCGGCCGTCGGGCACCGAACGCGCGGGCCGGGAACTTCCGTACGCTCTCGCGCGTTGGTGGCCCCAGGGGGACGAACACGCATGTAAGGGACACCCCTAGGTGATTCCCCCCACCCCGCCACCACCCACTGGCAGAATCGTGGAAGCCCCGTGGAAAGTGTTACCGGCGGGTACCCAAGACCGGCCCGAAGTCGTACGCTCACGCCCATGACGGACACGCACGCCTCGGCGGCACCCACCGGCCCCGCACCGCAGGCCATCGGTACGAACCCCCAGGCCCCCGTACCCGAGGGCGTCCGCACGGCGGCCGACGTGGTCACCCCCGAGGTGCTCGCGCGGCTGCTCAAGGGCATCGGCGGCTCGGGACGTACCGCGAACCACACGCCGTTCGGCGGCGGCGTGCTCGCCGAGCTGCCCGAGGCGCGCCCCGAGGACGTCGAAGCCGCCTTCGCGCGCGCTCGCGCCGCGCAGGCCGCGTGGGCCGCGACGCCCGTCCGCGCACGCGCCGTCGTCCTGCTCCGTTTCCACGACCTCGTCCTCCAGCGCCAGGCCGAGATCCTCGACCTCGTCCAGCTGGAGACCGGCAAGGCGCGGCTGCACGCGCACGAGGAGCTGCAAGCCGTCGCGATGGCCGCGCGCCACTACGGCCTCAAGGCCCCCGCCTACCTCAAGCCGAAGCACCACCTCGGCGCCGTGCCGACCCTCACACGCGTCACCGAACAGCGCGTCCCGCGCGGGGTCGTGGGCCAGATCGCCCCGTGGAACTACCCCTTCGAGCTGTCGGTCGGCGACGCGCTGCCCGCTTTCGTCGCGGGCAACGCGGTCGTCATGAAGCCCGACACGGAGACCGCGCTGAGCGCCCTGTGGGCCCGCGAACTCCTCATCGAGGCGGGGCTGCCCGCCGACGCCTTCCAGATCGTGCTGGGCGAGGGAGCCGCCGTCGGCCCCGAGGTCGTCTCGCGCGGCGACTACGTGTCCTTCACGGGCTCGACGCGCACGGGACGCGAGGTCGCCCGGAGCGCCGCGGAGCGGCTCGTCGGCTTCTCGCTCGAACTCGGCGGCAAGAACCCGATGTTGGTCCTGCGCGACGCCGACGTGGAGAAGGCGGCGGCCGGAGCGGTCCGCGCCTGCTTCGCCTCGGCGGGCCAACTGTGCATCTCCATCGAGCGCTTGTACGTGCACGAGTCGGTCGCCGACGCGTTCACGGAGCGCTTCGTGGCGCGCGTCAAGACCATGCGCCTCGGCACGTCGCTCTCGTACGGGGCCGACATGGGCTCCCTCGCGGGCCCGCGCCAACTCGCCGCCGTCACCGCGCACGTGGACGACGCCGTCGCGAAGGGCGCGCGCGTCCTCGCGGGCGGGGTCGCGCGGCCCGACCTCGGCCCGTACTTCTACGAGCCGACCGTCCTCGCGGACGTCGAGCCGGGCATGGCCGTGTGCGCCGACGAGACCTTCGGCCCCGTCGTCTCGCTCTACCGTTTCACCGACGAGGACGAGGCCGTCGCGCGCGCCAACTCCACGCCGTACGGCCTCAACGCGAGCGTCTGGACGAAGGACGCGAAGCGCGCCCTCGCCGTCGCCTCGCGGCTGCGCGCCGGGACCGTCAACGTCAACGAGGGGTACGCGCCCGCCTACGGCAGCGTGCGCGCCCCGATGGGCGGCATGAAGGAGTCCGGGATCGGCCGCAGGCACGGCTCAGAGGGGCTGTTGAAATACACCGAGCCCCAAACCATCGCGCAACAGCGCCTGTTGCCCATGGGGCCGTCCCTCGGCATGGACGACGCCGCCTACGCGGCCTTCATGAGCCGCAGCCTGAAGGTGATGAAGGCACTGCGCCTGCGCTGAGCACCCCAACCACCGTTCCACCAGCGGCTTTCGACGAGGAGGGTCCATGTCAGGGGAGAACTCCGCCCAGCAACGGAACGCGGACGCGAAGCACGACGGGGACAGTCCTGGCTCCGGCCCCGGCCCCGGCTCCGGCCCCGGTTACGACTACGACGTCCTCGTCATCGGCTCCGGCTTCGGTGGTGCGGTCAGCGCGCTGCGGCTCACCGAGAAGGGCTACCGGGTGGGCGTCCTGGAAGCGGGCCGCCGCTTCACCCGCGACGAACTGCCGCGCACCTCATGGGACATGAAGAACTACCTGTGGGCGCCCGCGCTCGGCCTCTACGGCATCCAGCGCATCCATCTGCTCGGCAACGTCATGGTCCTCGCGGGCGCCGGGGTCGGCGGCGGCTCCCTCAACTACGCGAACACCCTCTACGTACCGCCGCGCGCCTTCTTCGAGGACCCGCAGTGGAAGGAGATCACCGACTGGGCGGGCGAGTTGAAGCCGTACTACGCGCAGGCGCAGCGGATGCTCGGGGTGCGCCTCAACCCGACCGTCACGCCCTCGGACGTGCACCTGAAGAACGCGGCCGAGGCGATGGGCGTCGGCGACTCCTTCCATCTCGCCCCGGTCGGCGTCTACTTCGGGGACGGCGAGGACGGCGACGGCAGCCGTCGGGCCGCGCCCGGCGCCGAGGTGCCCGACCCGTACTTCGGCGGCGAGGGGCCCTCGCGGCGCGCGTGCACCGAGTGCGGCGAGTGCATGACGGGCTGCCGCCACGGCGCCAAGAACACCCTCAACGAGAACTACCTCCACCTCGCCGAGAAGAACGGCGCCGTGATCCACCCGCTCACCACCGTGCGCACCCTCACCGAGGACTCGCGCGGCGGCTTCGCGGTCGGCACGCTGCCCACCGACAAGCCCCGCAAGGGCGCCCACCGCGTCTACACCGCCCGCCACGTCGTCCTCGCGGCCGGCACGTACGGCACCCAGACCCTCCTGCACCGCATGCGGGACAGCGGCCTCCTGCCCCGCACCTCCGCCCGGCTCGGCACCCTCACGCGGACCAACTCCGAAGCGCTCGTCGGCGCCCAGACCACCCCGCGCCGCTACCGCGCCGCCCACGGCGCCGAACCCGACTTCACGCGCGGCGTCGCCATCACCTCGTCCATCCACCCGGACGCCAACACCCATATCGAGCCGGTCCGTTACGGCCGCAGGTCGAACGCCATGGGCGGGCTCACGATCCTCCAGGTGCCCTACGCCGAGAAGCTGCCCCGCGCGCTCGGCTGGCTCCTCAACACGGTCAAACACCCCGTCCTGACCGGCCGTTCGCTCTCCAACCGCCGCTGGTCCGAGCGCACCATCATCGGCCTTGTGATGCAGTCGCTCGACAACTCCCTGACGACGTACCGCCGTCCGCGCGGCCCCGGCAAGGGACTGCTCACCGCGCGGCAGGGCCACGGCGCTCCGAACCCCACGCAGATCCGTGCCGCGACCGAGGCCGCCACGCTCCTGGCCCGCGACATCAACGGCTTCGCGGGCAGCAACGTCGGCGAGCTGATGGGCACCCCGCTCACCGCACACTTCCTCGGCGGCTGCCCCATCGGCGCCGACCCGGACCACGGCGTCATCGACCCCTACCACCGCCTCTACGGGCACCCGGGGATCTCCGTCGTGGACGGCTCGGCGGTCTCCGCGAACCTCGGCGTCAACCCGTCCCTCACGATCACCGCGCAGGCCGAACGCGCGATGTCCCTGTGGCCCAACAAGGACGAGCCCGACCCGCGCCCCGCCCAGGGTGCCCCCTACGAACGCCTCACCCCCGTCGCCCCGCACACCCCGGCCGTCCCCGCGGACGCCTTCGGGGCGCTGCGACTGCCGTTCCTGGGCATGCCGAAGGTGCGGGAAGGGGCGACGGATGGGGCGGCGGTACGGGACGAGGCGCCCATGCGGGGCGACGCGCCCGTACGCGACGAGACGGCCTGAGCCGAGGCGGGCTCGTGGCGAAGGTCACGGCGGCGCTGTGAGATCCGCCACGCCACGGGCCCCCGCGCCCGGAATCCGCGTGCGGACAGCGGAAGACCCCGCGGCGGGCGGGGTGCCACGGGGTCTTCGCCTGCGGTGCCGCCAGGGCGGTGGCGGCACCGGGGGAGCGGCGCCGAGGGGGGGATACGGCGTCGCTGGTCTGGAATTGTCCGGAGGTCCGCGAGGGGCATCCGGTACTCAAGTATGCGCTGTCGGCACGGGACGGTGCCGACCGGGACGTACGAGACCTTAACGGTCCCCTCGCGGGGAGTCGTCGAGGCCCGCCGTGTGCGACCGGTCCCGGGCGTCCCCGGAACCGGCCGCCGCGTGACCGGGCCGGCTGTCCCCTGCCGTCCGGTCACCGCGCTGAAGCGAGGTCCCACGACGTACCGCACGAGGCGGACGTCTCATCGCTCCAGCGAAGCCACGCGTGGTGTTGCGGTCCCGCACCTGGCCGATGCGGTCAACGGGACAACGACGCCCACGGCCGACTGGTCACGCACCGGTGAGGGCCAGTTCGCCAGTTCCCACGCCGAGGGTGGCGCGGCCGCCGCGCCTGGGGCCGGTCCGCGGTTCCGGCCCGTCCGCGCCTCAGGCCCGTCCCCGGCTCAGTTCCAGCAGCGTCATCGCCAGCGCCGTGCCCTGCTTGCCGAGCGCGTCGCGGTAGTGGCTCAGGACCTCCATCTCGCGCGACAGGTTCACCCGCCGCCCGCCCGCCTCCACGCGCGCCTTCTGCACGACGGCCGAGACGGCGGAGCGCTCCTGGATGAGCCCGATGATGCGGTCGTCGATCGCGTCGATCCGCCCGCGCGCGTCGGTGATCATCCGCTCGTGCTCGGGGATGGACCCGGTCGGCGCGGTGGACCGCTTGCGCGCCCAGCCCTGCGGCGTGGCGGGGGTGGCGGAAACGGCGGGGACGTCGGGGACGGCGGCGGTGCCGGGGGTGGCGTCGCCGGCGGCTGTGTCCGTACCGGCCGTATCGGTCGTCGTCGTCTCGGGGAGGCTGGTCATGGCAGGTGGCTCCTTCGGTGCCGGGGCGGGTGGGCCCCTGGGTGCGGGGGACGGGTCGTCCGTGTCGTCTGGTCGGGGTCGGTCGGGTGAAGGGCCCCGGGGCGACCAGGTCCGGAAACGCAGAACGCCCCGGGCCTTGTCGGCCCGGGGCGCCTGGTTACGTCGCTGTGCTCAAGCAGCACGACCATGGCAGCCGGCGGGCCGGATGCCATACGTAAAGAAGACGTTGTGGTGCGTGATCACGGAGCCAGTATCCCCCTCCTACCCGGCCCCCCGGAACGCGGGGTCCGGCACCCGCCTGATCTGCGGCGGAATGGGTGACATCCGTCCCCCGTTAGACTCAGTGACGAGGCACCGTGCCGTCCGGGCGGACCCGGCAGGCCCGCCCCGGGCGCCGCCCGGGACCCGTACCCCGTGCACCGGCGCCTTGTCCCGACTCCGCATCCCCGCCGGAAGGCCGCCGCAGTGCCCGTGTCCCCCGCGTCCGACGCCGCCCCCGACACCGTTCTGGTCGTCGACTTCGGCGCCCAGTACGCCCAGCTCATCGCCCGCAGGGTCCGCGAGGCCCGGGTCTTCAGCGAGATCGTCCCGAGCGACATGCCCGTCGCCGAGATGCTCGCGAAGAACCCGGCCGCGATCATCCTCTCCGGCGGCCCCTCCTCCGTCTACGCCGAGGGCGCGCCCTCGCTGGACGCCTCGCTCTTCGAGGCCGGCGTCCCGGTCTTCGGCATGTGCTACGGCTTCCAGCTCATGGCCACGGCGCTCGGCGGCACCGTCGACAACTCGGGTGCGCGCGAGTACGGCCGTACGGAGCTGAACGTCAGCAAGGCCGCGTCGACCCTCTTCGAGGGCACGCCCGAGGAGCAGCAGGTCTGGATGTCGCACGGCGACGCCTGCTCCGCCGCCCCGGCCGGCTTCGACGTGACGGCCTCGACCTCGGTCGTCCCCGTCGCCGCCTTCGAGAACGACGAGAAGAAGCTCTACGGCGTCCAGTACCACCCCGAGGTGATGCACTCCACCCACGGCCAGCAGGTCCTGGAGCACTTCCTCTACCGCGGCGCCGGCATCGAGCCGAACTGGACGACCGGCAACGTCATCGAGGAGCAGGTCGAGGAGATCCGCGCCCGCGTCGGCACGAAGCGCGCGATCTGCGGCCTGTCCGGCGGCGTCGACTCGGCCGTCGCGGCGGCGCTCGTGCAGCGCGCGATCGGCTCGCAGCTCACCTGCGTGTACGTCGACCACGGCCTCATGCGCAAGGGCGAGACGGAGCAGGTCGAGAAGGACTTCGTCGCGGCGACCGGCGTCCAGCTCAAGGTCGTCGACGCCTCCGAGCGCTTCCTGGACGCGCTCGCCGGGGTGAGCGACCCGGAGCAGAAGCGGAAGATCATCGGACGCGAGTTCATCCGCGTCTTCGAGCAGGCGCAGGCCGAGATCGTCGCGGAGAACGCGGCGGACGGCGCCGACGTCGCCTTCCTCGTGCAGGGCACCCTCTACCCGGACGTCGTCGAGTCGGGCGGCGGTACGGGCACGGCGAACATCAAGTCCCACCACAACGTGGGCGGCCTCCCCGAGGACCTGGAGTTCGAGCTGATCGAGCCGCTCCGCAAGCTCTTCAAGGACGAGGTCCGCGCGGTCGGCCAGGAGCTGGGCCTGCCCGAGGAGATCGTCCAGCGCCAGCCCTTCCCGGGCCCGGGGCTCGGCATCCGCATCGTCGGCGACGTCACGCGCGAGCGCCTCGACCTGCTGCGCGAGGCCGACGCGATCGCCCGCGAGGAACTGACGGCCGCGGGTCTGGACCGGCAGATCTGGCAGTGCCCCGTCGTCCTCCTCGCGGACGTCCGCAGCGTCGGCGTCCAGGGCGACGGCCGCACGTACGGCCACCCGATCGTGCTGCGCCCGGTCTCCTCCGAGGACGCGATGACCGCCGACTGGTCCCGCCTCCCCTACGAGACCCTCGAACGCATCTCGACCCGCATCACCAACGAGGTCGCCGACGTCAACCGCGTCGTCCTCGACGTCACGAGCAAGCCGCCGGGGACGATCGAGTGGGAGTGAATCCCTGATCGCCGGAGGGGCTGATTCTTCGCCCCTCCGGCGATTGAGCGGGGTGCGGGGCGGAGCCCCACGCACACCCGCGGCCGGCCGGCTACCGGGCGGACTACCGCCCGAAGTCCGCCCCGAACCGCGCCCCCTCGTTCCCCGTACGTCCCAGGTCCCCCGGGTTCACGGCCCGGGCGCCGCTCGCCGCCCCCTTCGGCAGCACCCACGCCGCCCCCGAGTCCTCGGCGTCCGTGTCCTCACCGGGCGCCCCGACGACGAGCGAGGTCCGCCCGTCCCCCTCGATGTCCCGCAGGGAGACCACCGAGCCGAACCCGTCCCCCGCCTCGGACACCCCGGGCACCCCCTTCGTGTCCTGGTTGACCGCCGTCGCGCCCTCCCCGGTGAGCCCCTTCCAGGAGCCCTTGAGGAGCACCACGGACCCCGCGTCGGCCAGGTTCCCGCCGTCCCGCTTCAGCGCCTCGCCCGGCACCCCCACCGCGACGTCCGCGCAGCCGTCGCCGTCCACGTCCCCCACCGCGAGCGAGGCGCCGAACGCGTCGCCGTCCTCGTTGACGCCGGGCACGCCCTTCGTGTTCTGCGTGATCGTGCTGACCGGCTTCCCGGGCCCCGTCCCGGACCCGTACAGCACCTGCACGGTCCCGTGGTCGAAGTCCAGCTCCTCGACCAGCCCGTCCGGCACGGCCCGGATGACGAGGTCGTCGACGCCGTCCCCGTCCACGTCCCCCGCGGCCATCGCGCCGGCGATCGCGAGCTCGCGCGAGGTGGTGCCGAGGCCCTTCGCGCTGCCGGTCCACAGCTGGCTCGGGTGGCCGGCCTCCTCGAACGAGTGCTCGGTGACGACATCGGCCCTGCCGTCGCCGTTGAAGTCGCCCGAGACGATCTCGTCGGGCGCGAACGTCTCCCCCGTGTCGAGCTTCGCCGTACGTGCCGGGGACCCGTCCCGCTTCAGCGGCCCGTACGCGACGCCCAGCCGCACGTCGCCGGGCCCCTCGGGGCCCGCGGCGATCAGGTCCACGTGCCCGTCCCCGTCGAAGTCGCCCGCCGTGAGCCCGGAATCGAGAGTGGCGCCCTTCACCGCGGTGGGCTCGGCCGCGTAACCGGAATCCGTGCCCCAGTACACCGCCACGCCCCCGCCGTCCTCCTGGTCCCGCTGCACGGCGAGATCCTTGAGCCCGTCGCCGTCCAGGTCACGTACGACGGGCCGCGCGCCCGGCAGCTCGCGGTGCCGCCCCGGGTCGCCCTTCGTCAGCACGCTCACGTAGTCGCCGCCCGGCGCCGTGACAACGATGTCCGCCGGGAGCGCGGAGGCCGCCTTCGGCGCCGCCCCGGCCGCCGGGGCGAGCACCAGCGGAGCCGTGAGCAGCGCGGCGACGGAGGCGCAGCGCAGGGCGAAAGTGAGCCGGACGGACATGGGTTCCTCCAGGAGCGAGGCGGTGTCCCGCGGGTGCGGGGTGGGCCGTACGTACTTTCAGATGCGCGCCGGACGCCAGAAGTTGGGGAGGAAATGTGCCTCTTGGGTGGTGTTCGGGTGACGCGGGGGGCGCGCGGCACTTCGCGTGCGCCCGGTGGTGTTGCCCGGACCCGGCCCCGGGAGGGCTCCGCCGTCCCACGTAAGGCACAATTCCCGTACATCACAGCAGAGTTCGGCGCACCCGCCAGGCGGCGGGACGGGGGGCCCGTGGCCGCGTACCGGCGGGGGCTCGCGAGTAGGGACGGGGACGGGCCGGTGGCCGTACAGCAGGACACGAGCCGGGAGCGGCACGAGGGCGGCTGCACCTGTGCGGACTGCCCCGCGGGCGCCCGCAACGGGCACCAGCGCGCGGTCGCCGCGTTCGTCCGGCGGCGCGAGGAACTCGCGGACGGCAGGGGCCTCCCGGCCGCCGTCGCGCACTCCGCGGGCGCGAGCCGCCAGTGGGTCTCCGACGAACTCGCCGAGTCCGCGCGCCTCGTCGCCGAACGAGGCCGGAGCGAAGCCCTCTCCTGGCTCCACCGGCTGCGCCCCGCGACCCTCGTCGCCCTCGGCGCGATCCTCCTCGTCCTGCTGCTCGTGCAGGGACTCACCGCGCTCGGCGCCGGGTGGACCACCGCCCGCAGCGCGGGTCTCGTCGCCGCCGTCCTCCTCGCCGCCCTCCTCGCCGTCGCCGCCCACTTCCACCGCGCGCGCGGCGGCGTCCTCGCGCCCGTCGTCGGCGAGGACCAGCGCCTGTCCACCTCGCGCACCGTTGCCGCCTGCTGGATCGTCTTCAGTGTGTACGCGGTCCTCGTCCTCGCGGGCGAACTCGCCGGCGCCTCCGGCCACGACCGCCGCGCGGAACTCCTGGACGGACTCGAACTCGGACGCGGAGTCGGCCTGTTGACGGTCCTGGCGGCGAGCTGCGCGGTCGCCGTGCTCGTGCACTACACGGTGGGGGTACGGGTACGGGGGCGGCGCCTCCAGAAGGTGCGCGCCGACCGGCCGCGCGCCGCCGACCTCCTCACCGACGACTCCGGGCACGGCAGCTTCACCGACAGCCAGTACGTGCTCGTGCACGCCGCCGCGCTCGTCTTCTGCGCCGTCCGGCTCGCCCGCCGCCCCGAACAACTCCCCGATCTGCCCTGGGCGCTCGCCGTCCTCGCCCTCGTCTCCGCCGCCACCTACCTCGCGGGCAAGGCCACCGAGGGCGGCGGCCCCGTCATCCACTCCGTCGTCCGCACGCGCGAGGCCGGCGACCTGGACGCGCCGATCCGTACCGGCGACGACATCGAGATCCGCGGCGCCGGCTTCCTCCCGGCGGGCGCCGAGACCCCGCAGGCCCTCGTCCGCATGGCGGTCCGTATCGGCCAGGTCCAGGTGCACGTCCCGCTCATCCCGGTCCCGGGCGGCTTCACCAACCCGACCGACACCCTCCTCACCGTTCCCATCCCCGCCGAGGTCGAGCCGGGGCGCGTCACCGTTCAGGTCATCACGGCGGCGGGCGTGGAGAGCAACGAGGCGGGCATGGGCCTGGTGGACTGACGACCCCCCGCGCACGGGCGGTAACCGGAACTCCGGTCCTGGCGCGGGTCAAGTTGTTGCGTACGACGGCGATTCGGACACAAGACGAACGCCGAACTCCCGCAAGGGAGTTACGCTCAGTGGCGTGAACGCCGACACGGACCACGCCCTCCTGGAGTGGCGCGCCAACACCAGCACGAACGCCGCGACCTTCCCCATCCGCCTGCGCGCGACCACGAGCCCCGGCACCTGGGACGCGACCCTCACCGCACCGGACGAGGACACGGCAGAGATCCTCACCTTCCTCCTGGACACGGACCCCTGGTTCACCCTGCTCCGCCCCGACTCCCCGCCGACCGAGGCCAGAGTCACGTCCTTCGACGGCGTCGACGGTGTGCGTCTGACGACGGGGGGAGGTGGGGGGTGAGATGAGGTGGGGGTGGAGGTGAGATGGGGCGGGCTGGGGGGTGAGGCGGGGGCCGGAGCCGGAGCCAGGGTCGGAACCGGGGTCGGGTCTGCGTCCGGCTTGCGTCATGGGCCGGGCTGGGCGGCGGTGTTGGCGGTCGGGGGGCGGTGTGCCGATGACGGATGGTGCGGGGTGAGGTGGCGGTGCGAGTCGCCCGGCGTGGCGACCGCTCCTGATGTCCCGGCACCGGGTCCGTGGGCGGCCCGGAGCGGTGGAGCCGCCCAGGCTGGTGGACGCGGGAGGCGGACGGTGGCCCCCGCAGGGCCTGATCGCGGCCGCCGATTCCGGCGTCGGTGATTCCCGCGGCGGTCAACCGCTCACGACAATAGGGAACATGACTGCCTCCTCCTCCGGCTGGACGACCGTGGCACGGCTCGACGCGCGACGGGTGGTGGACGCCCTCCGCACGCGGGGAACACGGCTCGTGGTGGAGGGGCCCTGCCCGGGCGGACAGGTCGGGGCGGCCTACGTGCGGTGGGAGGAGGACGGACGACGCGGCGTGCTGAAATGGCGACCGGGCACTTCCGTCACCGCGGCACGGACCGGAGCGCTCGCCGTCGTCGAGGCACTGCGGCACACCGGGTACCCCGCGCCCGCCACCGACCTCGTCGCCCAGCTCGGCGACGCCGTCGTCACCGTGCAGGAACTCCTCCCCGGCACGAGCCCCGACCCCCTCACCCCCGCGCACCTCGACCAACTGCTGCGCCTCAACCACTCCCAAGCAGACCTCCTCGCCGCCCATCCCCGGATTCCCGCCGCCGCCCTCCACCTGCGCGACGACGGCCCCGGCTTCTGCCTCCACGAACCACTGCGCCACCACAGCCCCCGCACCGCCGCGCTCGAACGCCGGATCTCCGCCCTCGCCGACCGCTACCCGCCCTCGCTTCCCGGGAACGACGCCGTCCACTACGACTTCCACCCCGGCAACCTCCTGACCACGGGCCCGGACATCACCGGCGTCATCGACTGGGACGGCGCCGCACGCGGCGACCGCCACTTCGACCTCGTCACCCTCCGCTTCGGCCTCCATGCCGCGAACGCCTCCCCCGCCGTCACCGACCGCCTCGACGCCCTCCTCGCCACCCTCCCCGACCGCATCCTTACCCCCGCCTGGGCCCACATGAGCCTCCGCCTGACCGACTGGACCATCCGCCACCCCACCCCCTCCGGCCCCACCCCCACCTCCTGGCTCGACCTGGCCGACCGCTACGTCCCCTGACACCCCACGTGCCCCCACACACCGGGGCACCCTTGCTGGGGGCTGGGGGCTGGGGGCTGGGGGCTGGGGGCTGGGGGCTGGGGGCTGGGGGCCGGTAGGTGGCAGGTGGGAGCGCCGCCCCGTGTGGTTGCGCGGCGCGGTCGCGCTCCGCCTCGGCCCCTCGGCCCCTGACTTCGCGCCCGGTCAGGCCCGCTGCCGGCTGGCCCCGCCCGGCCCGTCGCCCGGTCGACTTGCCCGGTCGCCCGGTCTTACCTTCTTGGCAGGTTCGGACCGGTCATTCCTGGGATCGGCGGAGGCCGCCCGGAGCCCCGCGACGACTCGACAACCCACGGGAAGCCGCGACTCGATCGCTCCGCAGGACAACGTTGGCGAGATCATCTCCGGGACCAGAATGACGACGAGGTGGCGGAAGGGAACGTGCCCGAGATCCGGGCCCGACTGGACAGCGGCACGTAGCACCACCACGCCGTGGTGATCGACGCCCACGGCCTCCGCCCCGCCCGGTCGGGAGTTCCCCAGGGGTGCGTAGGGTCGAACGTGGTGGGCTGCGGGGTGTGAGGTTCCGGCGGTCACCGCTCCGTTTCCTCCCGTGTCCCCCGAAAGGCGGCGAACCGATGACCTCCGGTACTCCCCTCCTCCCGTCCGGCCCCGGTGGCGGGGTGGGCAACCTGCCGGACGGCGGCCTGCGGGCGCGGCTCGGGCGGTACTCCCTGCTTCCGCTGCGGGTGTTCCTCGGCGTCACCTTCGTCTACGCCGGTATCGACAAGCTCACCGACAGTGCCTTCCTCTCCTCTTCCGGGAACGGTTCGCTCGGGGACCTCCTGCGGTCCGTGAAGGGGAGCGCCGGCGTCCCGGCTCTCGTGGATCTCGCCCTGCACAGCCCGGTCGGCTTCGGATACGCGCTCGCCATCGGGGAACTCCTCGTCGGTCTCGGCACCCTCCTCGGCGTCTTCGGCCG
The DNA here is from genome assembly GCF_010548245.1 of Streptomyces sp. SID11385. Classification (GTDB taxonomy): domain Bacteria; phylum Actinomycetota; class Actinomycetes; order Streptomycetales; family Streptomycetaceae; genus Streptomyces. Next base: position 10,638 of record NZ_JAAGLR010000461.1, on the reverse strand, counting down.
CGTCGCCGCTCTCGGTGGCGCGGTGATCTCGCTCTGTCTGTGGCTCACGGTGAGCTGGTCGGCCACGCCGTACTACTACGGCAACGACCTCGTCTACCTCATGGCCTGGCTCCCGCTTCTGCTCGCCGGGGCCCCGTACCTCTCCTTCGACTCCTTCCGTTCCGGGCGCCGCAGGGCCGTCTTCCGCCACGGCGGCTTCGGCAACACCTGGAAGCGTTGAGCCGTCACCGCGTTCGGCCCGCCGGTGGTGGGTCGTCCGCCGGGTCCGCGCGGCGCCGTCGGGCGCGACGTACTCCGTACCCGAGCAGGCCCGCCACCGCCGCGAGGACCAGCGCGCCGCCGGCCAGCGGCAGCACCGTCCACCACGGGATGCCGTCGTTGCCCGCGAGGTCCGAGAGGTAGAGCGCGGCGGCGAGCAGGAACGCCAGGCCCAGGACGAGCCGCCCGGCGCGGAATTCAGTGCGCACGGTCCACCACCAGCTCGCCCAGTTCCAGCCGTGTCCGCAGGATGAGTGTCCCCTCGCGCGGGGCGCCCTTGCGTGCGGGGAGTGTGCGGGTCCGTTGCTCATCGACGGCGCCGTGGACGCGGTCCCTCGCGTAGTCCGGCAGGCGCAGGCCGCCGAAGCCGATGTCGGAGCGCAGCTCCACCCTCGTCCCCGCGGGGACGAGCACTTCGAGCCGGCCCGCCTTCACCTCGATGTCGGTCCGCACTGTGTCGTCCTTCCCGAAGGGCACGTCCCGCAGGTCGAGCGAGGCTGTGCCTGTTCCCACGCGGTACTCGGGACGGACCGCGGCGACCGAGGTCGGCCGCCAGTCCGCCGTCTGCCACTCCGCCGTGATGTCCTTCGGGAGCGCCGCCGAGGCGGCGAGTAGCCCACAGGTGATCAGGGCGAGAACGATCGTGCCGCCCCCGATCCGTCCCACGAAGGCGCCCACCGCGAGACCGGTCCCGAATGCCGCGAGAGCCAGCGACAGCCCGAGCACGAGGCTCGACCTCAGCGGTTCGCTCTCCCACGTCGATGCCGCTCCCGCGACCCCCGCGATGAGCGCGGCCAGGAACGTCCAGCCCCCGATCCCGTACCGCCGCGCACGCGAGCCGCCGTCGTCGGGCCCCTCCGTGGGCACGGGCCCGGCTGGTCCCTCGCGGCGGTCCCCGCCCGCCCGCTGCGTCTCCGTATCGCTCGTCGCCGTCGCGCCGTCCTTCGTGAGCGAGACGTACACCTCGGGGTCGTACTCGGGAGGCCCCCACAGGTACACGCGCGCGGCGAGTGCCTCTTCCGCGGGGGTCGGTCCCTGCTCGCGCCACCATGACGGCGCCATGCGCACCGGCGGGGCCTTCGTCTCCGGTGGCGCGTCCGCCGCGACACCCTCGGCCGGGGCATCGTGCCCGGCCGTGCCCTCGCGTCGCCGCGACCAGTACCCCGCGCCCGCCGTGAGGACGAGCACCAGAGCGGAGAAGAAGAGGACGTCACCGTCCCCGAGCGTCGAGAGGAAGACACCGCAGCCGACCAGGACGGAGAGCAGCGCGGCGAGCCCCGGCCCGGCGACCTGGCCGGTGAGCATCCGGCGGCCTTCGCTCTCCTCCCCGTCGTCGAAGGGGACCACGAGCCACACGACGCCGTACACGATCAGCCCGATGCCTCCCGCGACGGCCAGGACCGAGAGCACGACGCGGAAGATCACCGGGTCGACTCCGCACTGCCGGCCCAGGCCCGCGCACACGCCGCCCAGCACCTTGTGCCGGCGGTCGCGGCGGAATCCCTGCCAGAAAGGCGGTGACCCGCCCGCCTCGGTGGGCGGGGGAGGCGGCTGAGCGCCGGTCCGGAAATGCGTCATGGGTTCATGGTGGCGGCTCGGAACCCCCTCGGGCATCAGGGATCACCCTGAAAGAAACCCTGAGACGACCCTGATACGGACGCCTTCGCGGCGACACTCGACCGAAGGGCCCGGAGGGCGTCAACGCCCCTGCCCTGCAACGGAGATGGACGCCCGATAGGCGGAGCGCCGTTTTTCAGTGCTTATAGGGGAAATCTCAGGGTTGTTCTAGGGGAGAACCCTGATGGCAGGCGTGTTTTCGCGTGTGAGGATCGAAGCATGTCGGAAGCCACCTCGGTACCCAGCGCACCGGACCGGCCTCCGCGCAAGCTCTATCGCAGCGGTGAGGGTCGCCTGCTGGGGGGAGTGGCGCGGGGTCTCGCCGGACACCTCGGGCTGCCTGTCTTCTGGGTGCGCGCCGTCTTCATCGGTCTGCTCCTCGTCAACGGGCTCGGCACCCTTCTCTACGCCGCCTTCTGGTTCTTCGTCCCGCTCGGTGTCGGCGGAGTCGGCGAGCCCGGCGAAGCCGGGACGCGCGGCCGGGTTCCGTGGCGCGCCTGGGTCGCGAAGAGCACCGCACGGGACAGGGGCCAACTGATCGCCCTGCTCCTGATGCTGATCGTCGCGCTCGCCTACGCAGCGAGGACGGACATCGGGGAGACGGCGCGCGGCTATCTCGTGCCGGGGGTCCTCGTCGGCGCGGGCGTCGCGCTCGTGTGGCGGCAGGCGGACAACGCCCGGCGTGCCCGCTGGGTCGAGATCGGCAGCCGGCGTCGCACCCTCAACGTGCTGCGCGCGGCCGCGGGCGTCGTCCTCGTCGGCACGGGCGTCTCCGTGATCATCGTGCTCCAGGGCTCGGCGCAGCACCTGGGCTCGGCCTTCCAGGCGGCCCTCGCCGTCCTCGTGGGCCTCGTCCTCCTCGTCGGTCCGTACCTCATCCGAATGACACAGGACCTGTCCGAGGAACGCCTCATGCGGATCAGGGCGCAGGAACGCGCAGAGGTCGCGGCGCACGTCCACGACTCCGTCCTGCACACACTCACGCTGATCCAGCGTCACGCCGAACGACCACAGGAGGTGCGGCGGCTGGCCCGGGCCCAGGAGCGGGACCTGCGCGAGTGGTTGCGGCGTCCGGAGGGCAGCGGGCGGGACGAGGAGGAGCCGACGCGGCTCGCCGACGCCGTGCGGAAGGTGGCTGCCGAGGTGGAGGACAAGCACGGTGTGCCGCTGGAGGTCGTCATCGTCGGCGACAGCGAACTCGACGACGCGCTCTCCGCGATGATGCAGGCCGCGCGGGAGGCCATGGTCAACGCCGCCAAGTACGGTGGCGGCGGCGAGGTGCAGGTGTACGCGGAGGCGGAGGCGGGGCAGGTATTCGTCTCCGTGCGGGATCACGGTCCCGGCTTCGACCCGGAGGCGGTGCCGGCGGACCGCATGGGGGTCCGGGAGTCGGTCATCGGCCGGATGCGGCGCAACGGAGGACGGGCGACGATCCGTCCGGCGCCGGGCGGGGGAACAGTGGTGGAACTGGAAATGGAAAGGCTGCGGGATGAGTGAACCGACGGAGACGGGCCCGGGCCAGGAGGGGGACGCGGGCGTGGTGCGTGTCTTGCTCGTGGACGACCACCGGATGTTCCGTGCGGGGGTACGGGCGGAGATCGATCATCCAGGGGAGCACGGTGTCACGGTGGTCGGCGAGGCGGCCGACGCGGACGCTGCGGTGCGGGGTGTGCGTGAGCTGATGCCGGATGTGGTGCTGCTCGACGTGCATCTGCCGGGCGGCGGAGGGCTCTCGGTCCTCCAGCGGTGCGTGGACCTCGTCACGGACGTCGAGCGGCCGGTCAGGTTCCTCGCGCTGTCGGTCTCGGACGCCGCCGAGGACGTCATCGGAGTCATCCGGGCGGGCTCGCGTGGTTACGTCACCAAGGCGATCAACGGCACCGAGCTCGTCGCGGCGATCCATCGCGTGAAGGAGGGCGACGCCGTCTTCTCGCCACGGCTCGCGGGTTTCGTGCTCGACGCTTTCTCGAACAACACGGTCCCGCCCGTCGACGAGGAACTCGACAAACTCACCCAGCGTGAACGCGATGTGCTGCGGCTCATCGCGCGCGGCCACTCGTACAAGGAGATCGCCAAGGAACTGTTCATCTCGGTGAAGACGGTCGAGTCGCACGTGAGCGCGGTGCTGCGCAAGCTCCAGCTCTCCAACCGGCACGAGCTGACCCGCTGGGCCGCCGCCCGCCGCCTCGTCTGACCGCCGAAGGCCGACGCGTCGCAACGACCTGGCGGTGGACACGGGACGGCGACCGGAGCGGCTGTGGCGGGCGGCCCGTTGGACGCGCTGGACCCGCTGGGCGAGCGGCGGCGGGCTCCGCGGCATTGCACGGTGACTTGCGTGCCACGGTGGCCGGCGTGCCACGGCGACCCGCACGTGACGGTGGACGGTACGCCACGGCGAGCCGCACGCCGCGCTCGGCCAGCACGTCGCGGGGCTCGGCACGCCACGGTGCCCAGCCCGGCTCGGCCCAGTGGCCCGCACGTCCGCGAGTCCGCCAGCGGGGTCCGCGTGGCCGCCCACCCCGGTAGTCCGCCGAGCCGAGCGCACCCGCCTTCGGCGGTGCGCCCCGGCGACCCGCCACCGCCGGAGATCTCGCGAGCCCGCCAGCGTCCGGCGCCCCCAGCGTCTGACGGTCCCGCGAGGTCACGGCTGTCCCGGGCCTGTCGGACTTCGCAGCTTCCGAGTCCACCCGTCCCCGCGGGCGCCCCGGTCCCGCCCGACCCCTGCGGAGACCCCGGTCCCACTCGCCTCCTGCGGTGCCCCGATCCCGCCCGCCTCCAGCGATCCACCGAGCGCTTCCGCTTCCGCTTCCGGTGGCGCCCGAGTCCGGCCGCCTTCTGTCAGCGTCCCTAGCCCATTCACGCTCAGCGGCGGTCCGAAGCGCGCCCGCCTGTGGAGCTTCCGCGAGCCAGTCACCCCCCACCGGGACCGCTAACCCTTACCGAGTCGCCAGCCCCCCGGCGGTTCCCTGGCCTCGCCGGCTCGCCGGCTCGCCGACCTCCCGTGGCCCGAGGCCCGTCGGCCTTCCGTGGTCGCGCCGTCCGGCCGGAGTCCGGCGTCTCCGACAGCGCCGCGACTCTCCGAGCCCGCCAGCGCCTGCGGCCTTCGGGACTCCCTGAGCAGCCCGTCAGTCCTCGCGGCCCGCGCACCCGCCCCGCCGGCCCCCTTCCGCTGCCGCTGCCGCTGCCGCTGCCCGCGCTCGTGAGCGGTCTGCCCCACCCGCCCGCTGGTGATCCTTGGTGCCCGCATAGGGTCGCTGGCATGGACGTCCTCATCAATGTCTTCGTGGGCCTGCACATCATCGGGATCGGCGCGTTGCTCGGCGGGTTCCTCACGCAGATGAAGGCGATGGGCGCCGGTACGGCCCGTTTCACGCCGGCGATGCTGCACGGCGCGCTCACGATGCTCGTGACCGGGGCGGTCCTCGTCGGTCTCAACCAGGCTCAGGACTACTCGCTCAACAACACGAAGATCGGCATCAAGCTCGCGTTCCTCATCGTGATCTTGGCGCTCGTGTACGTGAAGCGCGACGACGAGCGCGTTCCGAAGCCGCTCTTCGGCGTGGTGGGCGCGCTCACCCTGGCCAACATCTTCATCGCGGTCACCTGGCACTGAGCGGGGGAGTCGGGGGCGGGGTCCCCGCGCTCGCGGGCGGCGTCCCTCGGCCGGTGGCGGGGGGCTGGTCAGGCGGGGCGGACGACTCCGTAGATCGGCATGTAGTAGATGGATTCGACGCGGACCGAGGCGCCCGGCTTGGGGGCGTGGATCATTTCGCCGTTGCCGATGTAGAGGCCGACGTGGCTGATGTCGTCGTAGAAGAAGACGAGGTCGCCGGGGACGGCGTCGTCGACGCTGACGCGGGTGCCGACCTCGACCTGGTCCCAGGTCGTGCGCGGCAGGTCGATTCCCGCGGCCTTCCAGGCGGCCTGGGTGAGTCCGGAGCAGTCGTACGAGCCGGGCCCCGTGGCGCCCCATACGTACGGCTTGCCCATCTGGGCGCGGGCGAAGGCGATCGCCTTCTCGGCCTTCGCGGTGTACGAGCCGGAAGCGGCGCCCGTGCTCGTTCCCGTCCCCGTACTCGTCGCCGAGCCGCTGTCCGTCGCGGCCGGTTCCTTCTTCGCGGCCTCGGCGGCAGCGGCCTGCTCCGCCTCGGCCTTCTTCTTCTGCCGGGCCGCCTCCTCCTGCGCCTTCTTCTTCGCCTCCGCCTCCTTGCGGCGTTCGAGTTCGGCGAGGCGGGCCTTCTCCTGGGCGGTCAGGCGGGTGAGGAGTTCGCGGGCCTGTGTGAGCTTGCCCTGGACCTCGGTCTTGCTCGTGCGCAGGTCCTGTTGCGCGGTGGTGAGCTGGTTCAGGCTCTCCTGGGCCTCGGTGCGCTTACGGGCCGTGGCGGCCTGCTGGTCGCGGAACTCACGTACCTTCGTGTGCTGGTCGGCGGCGAGGCGGTCGAGCACGTACTTCTGGTCGAAGAAGCTCTGCGGGTCGTCGGCGAGGAGCATCGTGGCGGTGCCGGCGAAGCCGCCGCTGGCGTCGCGGTACTGGGCGGCGGCGTAGCGGGCGAGGTCCTCGCGGGAGTGGTTGAGGTCCTCGGTGGAGGAGGCGAGCGCGTCGATCAGGTCGTTGGCCTCCGTGCGCTGCTTGTCGGTGCGCTCCTTGGCCGCGTTGTACTTCTGCGTGGCGGTCCCGGCCTCGCGGTAGAGGCTGTCGACCTTGCGCTGGACGTCCTCGACGGAGGGCCGGTCGGTGGCCGGATCGGCGCTCGCCTGCGGGGCGAGCAGCACGACGGAGGTGAGCGCGGCGGTCGTCACGCCGAAGCCGGTCCGGGCCAGGGCGGGGTTCGCGCGGCGCGGTTTGCGGTGTGCGGGGGCACGGCGGGCGGGGCGGGGCGCGAGGACGCGGGGGGCGGTGGTACGCGGGGGTACCACGGAAGTGGGGGGCACGCTCGACGTCACGCCGCACGCTCCTTTCGGTCGGGCAGGCGGTGGGGGCCGCGCCCGGCACGTTAGCCAAGCCGGGGGGCGCGGGGGAAGGACCGTAGGCGATATGCCCGATAGATTTTCGGCCAGCCGGCCAGCCGGCCAGCCGGCCAGCCGGCCAGCCGGCCAGCCCGCCCGCGCCACCCCGCCCGTGCCGGCCGACCCGCGCCACCCCGCCCCCGCACCGGTCCACACCCCACCCCCGCGCCCACCCCGCCCCCCGATCCCCCGTCCCGCCCCCGGTTGTCGGTGGGGCCGCCTAGACTCGGGAGGCGATGAGCAGCCTCTTTGACGACAGCTTCCTGGCGGACATGGCCTCCTCCCCGGCATCGGGCGAGGAGGAGCCCCCTCCGCCCCCCGAGGACGGGGTCCCGGCCGAGGAGATCCCGGCGGACCTGTTCGGCGGGAAGTTCGACGCGCCCCCGCCCCGGGACACCCATTACCGGGACGGCGCGCCACGCCCCGTGATCGACCCGGCGGCGCTGCTCACCGGGCTCAACCCGGAGCAGGCCGCCGCCGTCGTGCACAGCGGCTCGCCGCTGCTCATCGTCGCGGGCGCGGGCTCGGGCAAGACCCGTGTGCTCACGCACCGCATCGCGTACCTGCTCGGTCAGCGCGGTGTGCACCCGGGCGCGATCCTCGCGATCACCTTCACGAACAAGGCCGCGGGCGAAATGAAGGAGCGCGTCGAGCAGCTCGTCGGGCCGCGCGCCGGGGCGATGTGGGTGTCGACCTTCCACAGCGCGTGCGTGCGCATCCTGCGCCGCGAGTCGAAGAAACTCGGCTTCACGTCCTCCTTCTCGATCTACGACGCCGCCGACTCCAAGCGGCTCATGGCGCTCGTCTGCCGCGACCTGGACCTCGACCCCAAGCGTTACCCGCCGAAGTCGTTCACGGCGAAGATCTCGAACCTCAAGAACGAGCTGATCGACTCCGAGGCGTACGCCGACGAGGTCGCGGGCGAGGCGGCCGGGGCCTTCGAGAAGACGCTGTCGCAGGCGTACACGATGTACCAGGCGCGCCTGCGCGAGGCCAACGCGCTGGACTTCGACGACATCATCATGACGACGGTCCACCTCCTCCAGGCGTTCCCCGATGTCGCCGAGCACTACCGCCGCCGCTTCCGGCACGTCCTCGTCGACGAGTACCAGGACACCAACCACGCGCAGTACACGCTGGTCAAGGAGCTGGTCGGGCCCGCGGACGGGGGGACGGGGTACGACGGCGGCCCGGCGCCCGAGCCCGCCGAGCTGTGCGTCGTGGGTGACGCGGACCAGTCGATCTACGCGTTCCGCGGCGCCACGATCCGCAACATCCTCCAGTTCGAGGAGGACTACCCGAACGCGACGACGATCCTCCTGGAGCAGAACTACCGCTCCACGCAGACGATCCTCTCCGCCGCCAACGCCGTCATCGAGCGGAACGAGAACCGCCGCCCGAAGAACCTGTGGACCGAGGCGGGCAACGGCCCGAAGATCACCGGGTACGTCGCCGACACCGAGCACGACGAGGCGCAGTTCGTCGCCGACGAGATCGACCGGCTGACCGACGCGGGCGACGCGAAGCCGGGGGACGTCGCCGTCTTCTACCGCACGAACGCGCAGTCCCGTGTCTTCGAAGAGGTCTTCATCCGCGTCGGCCTGCCCTACAAGGTCGTCGGCGGCGTCCGCTTCTACGAGCGCCGCGAGGTCCGCGACGTCCTCGCCTACCTGCGCGTTCTCGCCAACCCGGAGGACAGCGTGCCCCTGCGCCGCATCCTCAACGTGCCCAAGCGCGGCATCGGCGAGCGCTCCGAGGCGATGATCGACGCGCTCTCGCAGCGCGAGCGGATCACGTTCCCGCAGGCGCTCAAGCGCGTCGACGAGGCGTACGGGATGGCGGCGCGCTCGGCGAACGCGATCAAGCGGTTCAACACGCTGATGGAGGAACTGCGCACGATCGTCGAATCGGGCGCGGGCCCCGCGGTCGTCCTGGAGGCCGTCCTCGAACGGACCGGCTACCTCGCCGAGTTGCAGGCGTCGACCGACCCGCAGGACGAGACCCGCATCGAGAACTTGCAGGAACTCGCCTCCGTGGCCCTGGAGTTCGAGCAGGAGCGGAGCGACGAGGAGGGTACGGGGACACTCGCGGAGTTCCTGGAGAAGGTCGCGCTCGTCGCCGACTCCGACCAGATCCCCGACGAGGAGGACGGCGACGGCGTCATCACGCTGATGACGCTGCACACCGCGAAGGGCCTCGAATTCCCCGTCGTCTTCCTCACCGGCATGGAGGACGGCGTCTTCCCGCACATGCGGGCGCTCGGGCAGGTCAAGGAGCTGGAGGAGGAACGGAGGCTCGCGTACGTGGGCATCACGCGCGCCCGCGAACGGCTCTACCTCACCCGCTCGACGCTGCGCAGCGCGTGGGGTCAGCCACAGTACAACCCGCCCTCGCGCTTCCTGGAGGAGATCCCCGCCGATCACCTGGAGTGGAAGCGGACGGGCGCGGCGCCCGCGAAGGTCGCCGCGGGTCCGGCCGCCGGGATCGCCGCCTCGCTCTCCTCCTCGCGCGCCCGGCGCGGTGCGCCCGCGTTCGCGACGCGGCGGGCGGAGGAGAAGCCGGTGGTCGCTCTCGCGATCGGGGACCGGGTCACCCATGACCAGTTCGGGCTGGGGACGGTTGTCGGGGTGAAGGGGGCAGGGAGCAACGCGGAGGCGACGGTGGACTTCGGGGGGGAGAAGCCGAAGCGGTTGCTGTTGCGGTATGCGCCGGTCGAGAAGTTGTAGCGCGGGGGTGCCATGGCGGCGGGGGTTCGTGGGGCTGCGCCCCATGCCCCGCTCCTCAATCGCCGGAGGGGCTTGAGGCAGTGCCCCGCTCCTCAATCGCCGGAGGGCCTGGTATTCGCCGCTCTACGTCGGGTCGAGGCCGTGGCTGCGGAGCCAGGGGAGGGGGTCGATCGCGGCGCCGGCGCCGGGGCGGACCTCGAAGTGCATGTGGGGGCCGGTCGAGTTGCCGGAGTTGCCCGAGTGGGCGATGACCTGGCCCGCCTTCACCGCCGTGCCGCTGGGGAGCGTCGTGCTGGAGAGGTGGCAGTACCAGGTCTGTGTGCCGTCCTTCGCGGTGAGGATCGCCATGTTCCCGTACGCGCTGTTCCACTGGCTCCGTACGGTGCCGTCGGTCGCGGCCTTGACGGGGGTGCCGTAGGCGACGGGGAAGTCGATGCCGGTGTGCTGTGACATCCAGTTGACGCCCGCCTGGCCGAAGTAGGCGCTGAGGCCGCGCTGGGTGACGGGGAGGACGAACTTGGGGCGCTCCCGCTCCTTGCGCGCGGCCTCGGCGACGGCGGCTTTGTGGTCCGCCTCCTTCTTCGCCTTGAGGTCGATGCGCTCCTGGGTGCGGCTCGCGCGGTCGGCGACGTCGTCGGCGGCGCGGGAGAGGTCGGCGAGCTGGGTGTCGAGCTTGTTGTTCGCCGCGGCGGCCTTGACGGGCGAGGACGGGGCGCTCGCCGTATTGGCGTTGGTGCTGTCGCCGCCGAAGTCGCCGACCGAGGCGGCGGCGACACCCGCGACGCCCATGACGCAGGCGGAGGGGACGGCGACGGTGAGGAGCGCCGAGCGCTTGGCGGGGCGGCGTCTGCCGCGCCCGCGCGCGGCCTCGGGCTGCTCGCCCGGCTCGTACGGAGGCGCGTCGGAGCCGACGACGGGGAGCTCGCCCGTGTCGGTATCGCCCGCCGGGGGCTCGGGGGCGTGCTCGCGCGCCTCGGCGGCGGGCGGGGTGAGGAGCGGGGTGCCGTGCGGGGGCGTGCTCAGGTCGGGG
>NZ_JAAGLR010000432.1 GCF_010548245.1 Streptomyces sp. SID11385 | reverse complement strand
GGCGGCCTCCTCCCCGTCCCCGCCCGGTTCCTCGTCCCCGGCGTCCCGGCCGGAGGGCTCCTCGTCGCGGCCGGAGCGCTCCTCGTCGTGGGGCGAGGGCTCCGGCGCCTCGTCGAGCAGTTCGGCCACGCGCAGGTCCACGGCCACGACATCGAGCCCGAGCCTCTCGCGGGCCGTCCGGGCGAGCACCGCGCGCAGCGCGTCCGTCACCTCGGTGAGCGTCCCCCGGGCGTGCACCCCGCACGTCGCGGTCAGCACCAGCGGCCCGGGCGGGCGCGCCGTCCCGGGGGCCGGGAAGCCCGCGTCCGGGGCGGCGCGCCCCTCCTCGGCCGCCGTGAAGGAGACCTTCCCGAGCCCGGCCCCCGACACGCTCTCACCCGTCCGGCGCAACGCGGCCGAAGCGGCCGATTCCGTCAGCCATGCCCCGCGGGCCGCCCCGGCGAGCGGCAACAGCCTGCCGAGCGCGAGCTGATCACGTACTGTCCGGTCCCATCGCCGTTCCGTCATGGGCCCAGCGTGCCGTACCGGGCGCCGCGTCAGGGCGCGAAGCGGCGCGTGGCCCCTTACTGTGCTCGAAGGAGTGCCCCTTTCAGTGCCCCTTTCGAGGAAGGCTGGAGCCCCATGAGCGAGAACACGCAGAACCAGAGCGGTGGCGAGGCCGCGGTGCGCGGCAAGACCACGATCGACGACGGTGTCGTCGAGAAGATCGCCGGGCTCGCGGCCCGCGACGTCTACGGTGTGCACGCGATGGGCAGCGGCGCGGCCCGTACCTTCGGCGCGATGCGCGACCGCGTCCCCGGCGCGAACAACTCCAAGTCCGTGACGCGCGGCGTCAAGGCCGAGGTCGGCGAGAAGCAGGCCGCGATCGACCTGGAGATCGTCGTCGAGTACGGCGAGCGGATCGCGGAGGTGGCGCGCAACGTCCGCGAGAACGTCGTCACGGCGGTCGAGCGCATGACGGGCCTGGAGGTCGTCGAGGTCAACATCCTCGTCAGCGACGTCAAGCTGCCCGACGAGAGCGACGACGAGGACGACAACGCCGGTTCGCGCGTCCAGTGACGCGGGGCCGGGTGGAACGGGAGAGGACACCATGAGCTGGGCCGTGCTCGGTCTGATCGTCGGCATGGCGCTGGGTTTCGCCGGGTACTTCGGCGGCTTCGGCGCGTTCTTGCTGGTCGCGGCGCTGGGCGCCGTGGGCTTCGTCGTGGGCCGGTTCCTGGACGGGGACCTGGAGCCCGGGGAGTTCTTCCGGCCGCGCGACCGCGGCGACCGGCGGTGAGGGGGAGTGCAGGGTCAGGACGCCGTCGAGCCCGCTGAGCGCGGCTCGACCCGTATCGCCGACCGCGTCGTCGCCAAGATCGCCGCGCAGGCGGCCCGCGAGGCGATCGCGCCGATGCCCCCGGGCGCCCGCGCCCCGCGCACGGCCGTCTCCGTGCACCGCGAGACCGCGCGCGTCCGGGTCAGCGTCGAACTCGCCTACCCGGGCGATCTCGGCGGCCAGTGCGGCGCGGTGCGCCACCGGGTCGCCGAACGCGTCGGCGACCTCGCGGGGATGCGGGTCCCGGAGGTCGCCGTGCAGGTCGAACGGCTGCACCTCGTCCCGCGGTCGTCGCCCGCTCCCGTCCCACCGGCCGGGTCCCCGCCGGACGTGCAGGCACCATCCCCGGAGGCAGCCCCGTGAGCACCGCGGACAGCCCGCGCCCGCCGGTCCTGGAGAAGACGGGCGCCCACGTGGCGGCGCCCCGGCCGCTGCCCGACCCCGACGCGCCCCCCGTGGCGCGCGGCGGGCGTTTCTGGTCGGCACGCCGCGTACCCGCCACGCTCCTCGCGCTCGTCCTGACCGGAGCCTCGGGCCTCTTCCTCTACGACGTCGTCGCCGTGCGCGCCGGGCACGCGGCGATGAGCTGGCGCAAGGAACTCGCCCGCGGCCTCGCGGACCACCACCTGGACGACACGTGGGTCCTCGTCGGCGCGGGCATCGCCGCCGCACTCGGCCTGTGGCTCCTCTTCCTCGCCCTCACCCCCGGGCGCCGCCGGCTCCTGCCGATGCGCAGGCCCTACGAAGGGGTGCGCGGCGGACTCGACCGGAAGGCCGCCGCGATGGTCGTACGGGACCGGGCCACGCAGGTCTCGGGCATCCGCTCGGCCCACGTCACCGTGCGCCGGCGCAAGGTCAAGGTGCGCGCGCTCGCGCACTTCCGCGATCTCGACGAGGTACGGGCGGAACTCTCCCAGACCCTCGGCTCCACCCTCACGGAACTCGGTCTCGCCCGCACCCCGCGCCTCGTCGTGCGGGTACGGCGCCCGGGGAAGGACTGAGCGGCATGCTGCGCACCCTCAACCGCGTCCTGCTCGCCCTCGCCGGGCTGGTCCTCATCGCGCTGGGCGGCTCCGTCCTCGCCGTGGGCTACGGCGCGAACCCGCCGCACTGGTGGGTGCACCAGAGCGAGCACGACGTGCTGCTCACGGCGGGGGAGCGGACCCGCTGGCGCGAGGAGGGCTGGTGGTGGCCCGTTATCATCGCCGCGCTCGCCGTACTGCTGCTGCTCGCGCTGTGGTGGCTCGCCGCCGGGCTGCGCCGCAGGCACCTGTCCGCGCTCCCGCTCGACGTCGGCGACGGCGACAGCGCGAACCTGCGCGGCTCGGCGCTCGAACAGGCGCTCGCCGCGCACACCGAACGCCTCGACGGCGTCGAACGCGCCCGGGTCCGCCTCCGCGGCCGGCCCGGCTCCCCGGTCGCCCACCTCCACCTGACCCTCGCCCCCGACGCGGCCCCGCTGCTCGTCCAGCACCACGCGGTGACGCAGACGCTGAAGGCGGCGAAGGAGGCGACGGGCCAGGAGAACATGCGGGCGGAGGTCCGGATGAACGGTGTCCCGCACGGGGCGGAGCGGGTGCAGTAAGCGGGCGCGGGGTCCGCCGGGCTCGGAAGCCGTGCGGGGCCTCCCGGTCAGAAGCCGTGCCGTGCCCCGCCGTCCACCGGGACCATCACGCCCGTCAGGTAGGACGCGGCGGGGGAGAGCAGGAAGGCCGCCGTGCGGCCGAACTCCTCGGGCGTCCCGAGCCGCCCCAGCGGAATCCCGCTCACGTCCGCCTCGCCCCCGTACAGCTCCTGCAAGCGGTCCGTGGCGATCTTGCCGGGCAGGACGCCGACGACGCGGATGCCCCGGGGCCCGAGTTCGCTCGCGAGGGACTTCGCGACGCCCGCGAGCGCGGGGCGCAGGCCGTTGGAGAGGGCGAGCCCGGCGATCGGCTCGTGCACCGAGGACGAGAGCACGAAACCGATCACGCCGCCCTCGCCCAGCTCGGCCGCCGCCGTCCGCGCGAGCCGCACCGCGCCGAGGAACACCGACTCGAACGCGGCACGCCACCGCTCGTCGTCCACCTCGCCGAGCGAACCGGCCGGCGGTCCGCCCACGCTCACGAGCACCCCGTCGAAACGCCCGAACCGCTCCCGTGCCCTCGCGACGAGCCGCCCGGCCAGCCCGGGGTCCGCGTTGTCCCCGCCGACCCCCACCGCGTGCGCGCCCAGCCTCGCCGCCGCCGCGTCCGCGCTCTCCTGCTCCCTGCCCGTCACGACGACCTTCGCGCCCTCGGCGACGAGCGCCTCGGCACTCGCGTACCCGAGACCACGCGTCGCCCCGGTGACAGCGAACACCCGGTCCTTCAGCCCAAGATCCATGGGGCCATTCTTCACCGGCCCCCGCCCGTGCGCCGCCCGGGGTTCAGCCCGCCGCGCCGGGCCCCGCGCTGCCGCCCCGGCCCGACAGCCCGAGCGCCGTGCCGACGAGACCGATGTGGCTGAACGCCTGCGGGAAGTTGCCGAGGTGCCGGCCCGTGCGCGGGTCGTACTCCTCCGCGAGCAGCCCCACGTCGTTCGTGTACGAGAGCAGTTGCCGGAAGAGCGCCTCCGCCTCCCGCGTGCGCCCCGCGAGGTGCAGCGCGTCGGCGAGCCAGAAGGAGCAGACGAGGAAGGCGCCCTCCTCGCCCGGCAGCCCGTCCACCTCGCCCTGTCCCGGGCTGTACCGCAGCAACAGGCCGTCTTCCGCGCCGAGTTCGGCGCGCACCGCCTCGATCGTGCCGAGCACGCGCGGGTCGTCGGGCGGCAGGAACCCGGCGCGCGGGATGAGGAGGAGGGCCGCGTCGAGCCCCTGCGAGCCGTACGACTGCGTGAAGGTGTTCCGCACCGGGTCGTAGCCCTTCTCGCACACCTCCGCGTGGATCGCGTCCCGCATCCGCCGCCAGCGGGCGACGTCCCCGCCGAGCTTCGGTTCCCTCTCCATCGCCCGTACGGTGCGGTCGGCGGCCACCCACGCCATGACCTTGGAGTGCACGAACTGGCGGCGCGGCCCCCGTACCTCCCACAGGCCCTCGTCCGGCTCCTGCCACGCCTTCTCCAGGTACTCCATGAGCTTGAGCTGGAGCTGCCAGGCGTGGTGCTTGGCGGGCAGGCCCGCGCGGTCGGCGAGGTAGAGCGAGTCGATGACCTCGCCGTAGACGTCGAGCTGGAGCTGGTGCGCGGCGTCGTTGCCGACGCGCACGGGCGCCGCGCCGTCGTAGCCGCCGAGCCAGGGCACCTCGAACTCGGGGATGCGCCGCTCGCCCCCGAGCCCGTACATGATCTGGAGCGTCGAGGGATCGCCCGCCACGGCGCGCAGCAGCCAGTCGCGCCAGGCGCGCGCCTCGTCGAGGTACCCGGCGGCGATCATCGCGCCGAGCGTCAGGGTCGAGTCGCGCAGCCAGCAGTAGCGGTAGTCCCAGTTGCGCACGCCGCCCGGCGTCTCGGGCAGCGAGGTGGTGGGCGCGGCGACGATGCCGCCCGTGGGGGCGTAGGTGAGGGCCTTCAGCGTGATGAGGGAGCGGACCACGACCTCGCGGTACGGGCCGTCGTAGGCGCACTGCGCGACCCATGCCCGCCAGTCGGCGAGGCTCTGCTCCAGTGCCTCGTAGGGCTCGATGAGGCGCGGGTGCTTCTTGTGCGAGGGGTACCAGGTGAGGACGAAGGCGACCTTCTCGCCCGCCTTGAGCGAGAACTCGGCGTGCGTGCTGAACTTCTCGCCCCAGCTCGGCACTTCCGGCTCGCTGCGCAGCCACACCGCGTCGGGCCCGGCGACGGCGACCCGGTGCCCGTCCGTTTTGCGCATCCACGGCACGATCGAGCCGTAGTCGAAGCGCAGCCGCAGCGTCGAGTGCATCGTGACCTCGCCGTCCAGGCACTCCACGATCCGTACGACATCGGGCGCCTTGTCGCGCTGCGGCATGAAGTCGGTGACGCGGACGGTGCCCCCGGGCGTCTCCCACACCGAGTCGAGGACGAGCGAGTCGGTCCGGTAGGCGCGGTGGGTGCAGTCGCCCTCGCCCTTCGGGGCGAGGAGCCAGTGCCCGTTCTCGTGCGTGCCGACGAGCGCGGCGAAACAGGCCGCCGAGTCGAAGCGCGGCAGGCACAACCAGTCGATCGAGCCGTTGCGCCCGACGAGCGCGGCGGTCTGGTGGTCGCCGATCAGGGCGTAGTTCTCGATGGGCTGGGTGTTCTCGGTACGTTCGGCCACGGGAAGCGGCTTCCCCGCCACCCGCGCGTCCAATCGAACGCACGCCCAAAAGGCCGCACGTCACACCGGACGCCGCGCCCCGGACCCCGGCGGCGCCGGAAACCGGGCGCGCTCAGACCCGGCGCGCTCAGACCCCGCCGCGCTCAGACCCCGGCGGGCTCCGGCTCCGCCGCTTCCGCCTGCGCGGCCTCGCGTGCCTCCTCCTCGCGGTCGCGCCGCTCGCGCCGGACGAGAATCCACCAGCCGAGCGGGACGGCCGCCGAGAACATCCACCACTGCACCGCGTACGCCATGTGCGGACCGATGTCGCTGTGGTCGGGCTCGGCGAGCAGTTCCGGTGTGCGTCCCGCGGGCTTCGGGGAGATCTGCTCGACGTACCCGCCGAGGACCTGCCGGTGCAGGCGCGCACTCTCCTCCGCGCTGTCGATCAGCATGATCTGGCGCGGGGGCAGGCCCTTGAGACTCTTGATCCCGCTCGCCGCGCTCGTCTCGTCGGCCTTGAGCCGCCCGGTGACGGTGACCTCGCCGGCGGGCGGCGCGGGGATCTTCGGGAACTCGGTCTGCGCGCCGTTCGCCGGAATCCAGCCCCGGTTGACGAGCAGCACCTTGCCGTCGCGCAGCACCAGCGGGGTGAGGACGTGGAAGCCGATCGAGCCGTCGTCGTTGGTGCGGCGGCGGACGACGACCTCGTGCGCGGTGTCGAAACGGCCCGTCCCCGTGACACGGCGCCACACCTCGGGCGTCGGCACCCTGTGCCCGGGGGAGGTCAGCTCCTCGGCGGGCACGGGTGGGGCCTCGACCGCCGCCGTGATCCGTTCGTTCTGCGCGACCTTGTGCTCGTGACGGTGGAGCTGCCAGAAACCCAGCTCGATCATCACGGGGATCAGGACGAGACCGATCAGCGTGATGATCAGCCACTGCCACGACAACAGGAAGCGGTACACCCCATGAAGGTACAACTCGCCCGACCTGTCCCCGGCGGAGGGGTGGCGTGTCCGGGCACACCACCCGCGCGGGACTCCGCCTCAGCCCTCGCCACCCGTCGCCGGGGCGACGTCCCGCAGCAACTGGCCGAAGGCGGCCTCGTCGACGACCGGGGTGCCGTACTGCCGGGCGCGGACCGTCTTCGACGTGCCCGAGTCGGGGTCGTTGGTGACGAGCAGGCTCGTGAGCCGCGAGATGCTGCCCGCGACGTGCAGCCCCGCCTCCGTCGCCCGGTCCTCCAGGAGTTCGCGCTCCGTCGAGGTGTCGCCCGAGAAGGCGACCCGCATCCCCTGCACGAGCGGCTGCCCGTCCTGCCAGCGGCCCGGGTTCGGGTACGGGCACGGGGGACGCTTGCGCGAGGGACGCCAGTTCCCCGCCGCCGGGCGGGACCCGTACGGGCCCCCGTACTGGCGGCCGATCGTGGGACGGGCCGGGCTGTCGGACCACTCGGTCAGCGGCAGGCACTCCAGGAGCGGCAGCCGTACGCCCCCGAGCGCGGCGGCCCGCAGGCTCGGCCGGAACGCCTCGGCGAGGACGCGGGCGTCGTCGAGCGCGTGGTGCGCGCGGCGCTGCTCGACGCCGAAGTGCGCGGCGAGCGTCTCCAGCTTGTGGTTCGGCAGCGGCAGCGCCAGCTCCTTGGCGAGCGCGATCGTGCACAGCCTGCGCCGTACCGGGGCCGTGATCCCCGCCCGCGCGTACTCGCGCGCGAGCATCGACCAGTCGAAGACCGCGTTGTGCGCGACGAGGACCCGGCCGTCGAGCCGCCGGGACAACTCCCCGGCGATCTCCGGGAAGAGCGGCGCGCCCTCCAGGACCTCGCTCGTGAGCCCGTGTATCCACACCGGGCCCGGATCGCGCTCCGGGTTGACCAGCGTGTACCAGTGGTCCTCGACCTCGCCGCGCGCGTCCACGCGGTACACGGCGGCGGAGACGATCCGGTCGTCGCGGGCCAGACCGGTCGTCTCCACGTCGACCACCGCGTACCCCTCGGGGTAGGCGGACGGCCAGGAGGTGTCGGTCGTACGGTCTTCGAGCATGGTCACTGAGGATACGGGGCCGGTCCGACAGCGCCCGCGCCCCGGCCCCGCGCCCGTACCGAATCAGGCGCGATGTCCGGATTGCGCGCCGCGCCGCGCCGGACGCCCGTTCGCCGCACGCCGGTACGGGAACTGGCGTGCGGTCAGCCGGGGAGCGGGGTGGGGACACCGGCGACGGCCCCGCCGGGACACGGATGATCGCCGAAAAGCCCGCCGCGCGCCCCGCGAGGTGTGAAGATCGCGCAATGACTGACGGAGAGCGGGAAGGGCGCCACGAGGAGAGTCACGGCGGGGCGCTCGGCACCAGGCTCAACTGGCTGCGCGCCGGAGTGCTCGGCGCCAACGACGGCGTCGTCTCCACGGCCGGGCTCGTCGTCGGCGTCGCGGGCGCGAGCGCGGACCGGGGCGCGCTCCTGACCGCCGGACTCGCGGGGCTCCTCGCCGGGTCGATGTCGATGGCGGCGGGCGAGTACGTCTCGGTGAACACCCAGCGCGACGCCGAGAAGGCCGCGCTCGCCGTCGAGCGGCGCGAACTGCGCGAGGACCCCGAGGCCGAACTCGACGAACTGACCCGCCTGCTCGCCGAGCGCGGCCTGAGCCAGGAGGTCGCACGCGAGGCCGCCGAACAGCTCACCGCGCGCGACGCGTTGCGCGCCCACGCCGACGTCGAACTCGGCATCGACCCCGACGCGCTCACCAACCCCTGGCACGCCGCCTGGGCCAGCTTCCTCTCCTTCACGGCCGGGGCGCTGCTCCCGCTCCTCGCCATCGTGCTGCCGCCCGAGAGCGCCCGCCTCGCCGTCACCGTCTGCTCCGTCCTCGCGGCGCTCGTGCTCACCGGCTGGACCAGCGCCCGCCTCGGCGGCGCCCCGCCGGGCCGCGCGGTCGTGCGCAACGTCGCGGGCGGCGCGGCGGCGATGGCGATCACGTACGCGGTGGGGGCGCTGCTGGGGGCGGCGGGGGCGTAGTTCGCCGGGCGGTCCGGGCCGTGCTCGTGCCGCCTGCCCCTGACTCCCGTACCGGTCAAGCGACTTACCGCAAGTAATACTCGTCGGTAACGACCCCTGTTCAAAGACCGCGAGGCGGCCTTACCTTGCCCGTATGCCGAACCTGCCCGATGTCGTGCTGTGGTCCCTCCCGGCGTTCGTCCTGCTCACCCTCGTCGAGATCGTCACCGTGCGCCTCCATCCCGACGAGGACGACGCCGGGTACGAGGTGAAGGACGCGGCGACGAGCGTCACGATGGGGCTCGGGAGCCTCGTCACCGACTTCGTCTGGAAGATCCCGATCGTCGCCGTCTACTCCGCGCTCTACGCGCTGACGCCGCTGCGGATACCCGTGCTGTGGTGGACGGTCCTCCTCATGCTCCTCGCGCAGGACTTCTTCTACTACTGGTCGCACCGGGGCCATCACGTCATCCGGCTGCTGTGGGCCTGCCACGTCGTGCACCACTCCAGCCGCGCCTTCAACCTCACCACCGCGCTGCGCCAGCCCTGGACGAGCCTCACCTCCTGGCCCTTCTACCTGCCGCTCATCGCACTCGGCGTGCACCCGGCCGCGCTCGCCTTCTGCTCCTCGGCGAACCTCGTCTACCAGTTCTGGATTCACACCGAGCGCGTCCACAAGCTGCCCGCGCCGATCGAGTACGTCTTCAACACGCCCTCCCACCACCGCGTCCACCACGCCTCGCAGGGCAGCTACCTCGACCGCAACTTCGGCGGCATCCTCATCGTCTGGGACCGCCTCTTCGGCTCCTTCACCCCCGAGACGGAACGGCCCGTCTACGGCCTGACGAAGAACATCGCGACGTACAACCCGCTGCGCGTCGCGACCCACGAGTACGCGGCGCTCGCCCGCGACCTGCGCGCGGCTCGCTCGTGGCGCGACCGGCTGCGGCACCTGGTGAACGGGCCGGGGTGGCGACCGCAGGCGGCGGAGGACGCGGGTACGGGTGCGGGTACGGGCGCGTCCCCCGCCGTCGTCACGGGCCCGGCCGCCTCGCCCGCCGCGG
>NZ_JAAGLR010000405.1 GCF_010548245.1 Streptomyces sp. SID11385 | reverse complement strand
GCGCGCCCAGCCGCGCAGGCGGGTGCGGTCGGCGGGGGTGAGGGCGAAGGCGGGGGCGGACCCTACGGCGGGGACGGACGCCGGGGCGGGGGCGGACCCCGGGATGGGTACGGCCTCCGAAGCGGGGCCGGCCTCCGGGGGCCTCGGCGGGGTCGGTCGCGGGCCCGTCGTGGGGCCCGGTGTCGTCCGCGTACGTCCCTCGCTCATCGCGCTCCCGCCTCCGTACCGTCACGGTCCCGGCCCGCGACGGCCGGTAAAGAACTTCGCTTCCACTTCCTGCCCCCGCACGCCCTCCGGCCAAGGGAAGCCGTGCGTGCACCGTCCAAAATCCCTTGCGGCACGGGACGGAAAGCGCTGTCAGACGCATTGACTCACAGCAATCCATTGATTTTACATAGCGCCTCGAGGGGCCCACCGAGCGAAGGCCGGGCCCGCCCTCCACCGTTGAAGGGCTCAGCCCATGTCCCAGCTCACCGGCCCGCGGAAGAAACGCCGCGTCGATCGCGGCCTCTTCTGGTTCACCGTGCCCGGCATCGCCGTCGTACTGCTCTTCCACTACGTGCCGCTGCTCGGCAACGTCATCGCCTTCCAGGACTACCAGCCGTTCATCGGCATCATGCACAGCCGCTGGTCAGGGCTGGACAACTTCTCCGTCCTCTTCGACGGGGACTCCGCCTTCCTGCACGCGCTTTCGAACACCTTCCAACTCCTGCTCATCCAGGTGGTGTTCGTCTTCCCGGCGCCGATCCTGCTCGCGCTCGCCCTCAACAGCCTGGTGAGCGAGCGGGTCAAGAAGGCCGTGCAGAACGTGCTCTACCTGCCGCACTTCCTGTCGTGGGTCGTGGTGGTCGCGCTCTTCCAGCAGATGCTGGGCAGCGGCGGGCTCGTCAACGTCTTCCTGCGCGCGCAGGACCTGGGCACGTGGAACATCATCGGCGACCCCGAGCTGTTCAAGGGCCTGCTGACCTCGCAGGTCATCTGGAAGGACACCGGCTGGGGCACGATCCTCTTCCTCGCCGCGCTCTCGCGGGTCGACACCGATCTCTACGAGGCGGCGGCGATGGACGGCGCGGGGCGGCTGCGGCAGACGTGGCACGTCACGCTGCCCGCGCTGCGCGGGCTCGTCGTACTGCTCCTGATCCTGCGGCTCGGCGACGCGCTGAGCGTCGGCTTCGAGCAGATCATCCTGCAACAGACCGGGGTGGGGCTGCCGGCGAGCGAAGTGCTCGACACGTACGTCTACAACAACGGTCTGCTGTCCGGGCAGTGGGGCGTCTCGGCGGCCGTGGGGCTCGTCAAGGGCCTGGTGGGCGTGGTCCTGGTACTGGGCGCGAACAAGCTCGCGCACTTCTTCGGCGAGGAAGGGATCTACCGCTCATGAGTACCGCGCAACTGCCCACGACCCCCGCGTCGGCGGACGTCCCCGGGCCCCGCGACCGGCGCTCCCGGCGCCCGCGCGCGCCGCGCCGCATCGACGCGGGCATACCGGGCCGGACCCCGGCCTCCCCGCCGTGGCGAGTGCTCAAGTCCCTGATCATCCTGCTGTGTTGCCTCGCCGTGATCCTGCCGTTCCTCACGGTGCTCTCGACCTCCCTCGCGGACACCGCGCAGGTCAACGAGGCGGGCGGCTTCGTACTGTGGCCCGAGCACCCCTCGTTCGACTCGTACGAGGCGATCCTGCGCGGCGGGCTCGTGACGCGGGCGATGGCGGTGAGCATCGGGGTGACGGTGGTCGGTACGGCGCTGAGCCTGCTCTCCAGCATCACGCTCGCGTACGGGCTGAGCCGGCCCGGGTCCTTCGGGCACAAGCCGGTGCTGATGATCCTGCTCTTCTCGATGCTCTTCGCGCCGGGCGTGATCCCCAGCTACCTGCTGATCAAGCAGCTCCATCTCATCAACAGCTACTGGGCGTTGATCCTGCCGACGATGGTGAACGCCTTCAACGTCATCGTCCTGCGCTCCTTCTTCCAGAGCATTCCGCGCGAACTCGTGGACGCGGCCCGCATCGACGGCGCTGGCGAGCTGAACATCCTGACGAAGATCGTGCTGCCGCTCTCGCGCGCTTCGGTCGCCGTCGTCGGGCTCTTCTACGCGGTCTCGTACTGGAACGCCTTCTTCAACGCGCTGCTGTACATGAACGAGTCGGCGAAGTGGCCCATGCAACTCGTGCTGCGCACCTACGTGGTGAACAACGCGGCCATCGGCGCGGGCGAGGCCTCCGCCGCCGGGGCGCCGTTGCCGCCCTCGCAGGCGCTCCAGGCGGCGATCATCGTGCTCTCGATCGTGCCCATCGTGCTCGTGTACCCCTTCCTGCAACGGCACATGAACAAGGGCGTGATGATCGGCGCCGTGAAGGGCTGAGCCCCCGCGCCACCTCCGATCCCCATCCGACGACGAAGGAGCAGCCCCATGGGCCCCCTCATCTCGCGCAGAGGACTGCTGCGCGCCTCGGCGGGCGCGGCGGCGGGCCTCGCGCTCGCGAGCTGCGGCGACGGCGGTCCCGCGATCCCGCTCGCGGACAACGCGAAGGTCGCACTGCCCGACTACGTCCCGTACCAGGGCGTCGAACCGGCGCTCGCCGGTACGAAGGGCGGCGTGCTCAACGGGTACCGCCACTACCCGGCGGACCCGGCCCCGGCCTTCCCGTACGGGCCGCCCGCGAAGGGGCCGGGCGTCCGCGTCATGACGCTGACCTTCAACCCCGTACCGCCACCGCGCGACCGCAATCCGTACTGGCGGGCGCTCGACGAGCAGCTCGGCACGGACCTCGACGTCGAGATCGTGCCGGTCGGCGACTACCCCAACAAGTTCTCGGTCGTCGTCGCGGGCGGGGACCTCCCGGACGCGATGCTCGTGCTGCCGACCGCGGCCCAGCAGCCCGCGATGTTCAACGCGCTCTTCGAGGACCTGACCGAGCACCTGTCGGGCCCGGCGGTGCGCGACTACCCGTACCTCGCCAACATCCCCACGGACGCCTGGCGTTGGACGGTCTACAACGGCGGGATCTACGCCCTGCCGATGCCGCGCGCGAACGCGGGCAGCATCATGTTCTACCGCTCCGACCGCTTCAAGGAACGCGAACTCGACCCGAACCCGCAGGACTTCAAGGAGTTCCGGCAACTGTGCCGGGACATCTCCGACCCGAAGCACAGCCGGTACGCGCTCGGCGACCCGATCACGACGCTCAACTTCATGATGGAGATGGTGGGCGGGCCGAACATCTGGCGCGAGGAGAACGGGAAGTTCACCTTCTGGCTGGAGTCCGAGGAGATACGGGAAGCGCTCGACGCGGCGCGCGGGCTCACGAAGGAACACCTCCTCCACCCCGACGCGTACAGCGTGGTCGGCAAGTTCAAGGACTGGTTCGGCAACGGGCAGATCGCGCTGCACTACGACGGCAACGCGGGCTGGAACGACTTCTACCGGCAGTACGGGCCGAACAACAAGGGCCTGGAGATCGACGGGATGCTCGCGCCGGGCTTCGGCGGCGGCAAGGGGACCCACTGGGCCGGGTACTCCAGCTTCGCCGTGCTCGCGATCAAGAAGGCGCCCAAGTCCCGTGTCCAGCAGATCCTGCGGCTCGCCGACGCGATGGCAGCGCCCTTCGGCACCGACGCGTACAAGCTGCGCAAGTACGGCCTCGAAGGCCACGACCACGAGCGCCGGGGCACCGACCCGATCCTCACCCCGGACGGCACGACCGAGACCGCGCTGCCCACCGCCTTCATCACCGACGCGCCGCTCTCGCTCTACTTCCCCGAGCGCCCCGACGTCGTGGACCGCCAGCACGCCTTCCAGACGCGGGCCGCCGAAGTCCTCGTGCGCAATCCGACCGAGGGCATCTACTCGGAGACCAACGCGAAGACGTTCGGCGCGCTCAAGCTCAAGACCGACGACGTCCTCAAGGGCATCATGCAGGGCCGCGAGAAGCTCTCCGCGCTGGATGAGACCGTCCGCATGTGGCGGCGCGAGGGCGGCGACCGGATGCGCGCCGAGTACGAGAAGGCGTGGGCGAGCCTGCACGGCTGACCCGGCCGCCGGCCACACGCCCCGGCACGCGCCCGAACGCCTCCAGCCACGCGACCGCCCCGACCGCCCGCCACCCTGTCCGTATCCTCCCTACTCCCCCACCCCGCACCACCACCCGAGGAGCACCCTCACCATGCACGACGACCGGACCGCGACCGAGGACCGCATCGCACGGTTCGTCTCCAGCAGGCTGCGACCCGCCCTCCACTCCGAGCCGCTGCCACTCGCGCTGGAGGTGTGGCGGGTGCCCGGGGAGCCGGTGCCCGTCGCCGAGGCGCTGCGGGCGACGTACGAGCCCTTCACGGCCGGCGCCTACTGGGGCCCGGCCTGGGGCACGACGTGGCTGCGCGCGCGGGGCACCGTGCCCGCGCACTGGGCGGGCAGGCGGGTCGAGGCCGTCTTCGACCTCGACTTCGACCTCACGCAGGGGCCCGGCGGGCAGGCGGAGGGCTTCGTGCACACCGCCGCCGGGGAACCCCTCCAGGGCCTGCACCCCTACCACCGCACGGTGCGGCTCGCCGAACCCGCCACCGGGGGCGAGGAGATCGATCTCCTCGTCGAACTCGCCGCCAACCCCAAGATCGCGGGCAGCGCGGCGATCGGCATGCGATACAGCTCCCCGCGGACCGCCGGGGACGACCCGCTCTACCGGCTGCTCGTCGCCGACCTCGCGGTGCGCGAGGAGGACGTGTGGCACCTGCTCCAGGACATGACGGTCCTGGACGAACTCATGCGCCAACTGCCGGAGTCGGCGCCCCGGCGCTGGGAGATCCTGCGGGCGCTCGACAAGGTCGTGGACGTCGTCGACCCGTGGGACGTCGCGGCGACGGCGGGACGGGGCCGCGAGGTCCTGGCCGACGTCCTCGCGCGGCCCGCGCACGCCTCCGCGCACACCGTGCACGCGGTCGGGCACGCGCACATCGACTCGGCGTGGCTGTGGCCGCTGCGCGAGACGGTCCGCAAGTGCGCCCGTACGTTCACGAACGTCACGGCGCTCGCCGAGGAGTACCCGGAGCTCGTCTTCGCCTGCTCGTCCGCGCAGCAGTACGCCTGGATGAAGGAGCGGCGCCCCGACGTGTACGCGCGGATCAAGAAGGCCGTGGCCGAGGGGAGTTTCGTGCCGGTGGGCGGCATGTGGGTGGAGGCGGACGGGAATCTGCCGGGCGGTGAGGCGCTGGCTCGCCAACTGGTGTACGGGCGGCGGTTCTTCGCGGAGGAGTTCGGCGTCGAGCAGGACGGTGTGTGGCTGCCGGACTCCTTCGGCTACAGCGCCGCGTACCCGCAGCTCGCGAAGCTCGCGGGTGCCCGCTGGTTCCTCACGCAGAAGCTCTCCTGGAACGCCGTGAACCGGCTGCCGCACCACACCTTCGACTGGGAGGGCATCGACGGGACCCGCATCCTCACCCACTTCCCGCCCGTCGACACGTACAACTGCGAGCTGACCGGGCGCGAACTCGCGCACGCGGAGGCGAACTTCGCGGAGAAGGGTGTCGCCGGGCGCTCGCTCGCGCCGTTCGGGTTCGGGGACGGGGGCGGCGGGCCGACCAGGGAGATGATGGAGCGGGCCAGGCGGCTGCGGGATCTGGAGGGCTCGCCGCGCGTCGAGATCGCGAAGCCGTCCGAGTTCTTCGAGCGGACCGACCGCGAGTACCCGCAACGCCCGGTGTGGCGGGGCGAGCTGTACTTGGAGAACCACCGGGGCACCTACACGAGCCAGGCCCGCACGAAGCGCGGCAACCGGCGCGCGGAGGCGCTGCTCCGGGAGGCGGAGCTGTGGGCGGCGACGGCGGCGGTACGGGGCGAACACGCGTACCCGTACGAGGAGTTGGAGGCGCTGTGGCGGCGGGTGCTGCTCCACCAGTTCCACGACATCCTGCCCGGCACGTCGATCACCTGGGTGCACGAGCAGGCCGAGGAGATGTACCGCGAGGTGCACGCGGCGCTGGAGGAGGTCATCGGGTCGGCCGCGAGCGAACTCGGTTCCACGGGAGGCGGGTTCGTGGTGCTCAACGCGGCGCCGCAGGAGCGGACCGAGGTCGTGGTGATGCCGGGCGATGTCGCGGGCGGGCAGGAGCTGGCGGACGGCTCGCGCGCGGTGCTCGCGCATGCCCCGGCGCTCGGCGCGGGAAGCCTGGCGGACGGCGGGGACCGTGAGGACGGAGCGGGCGGCCCGCAAGCGGTGACCGCGGGCGAGGTGGACGGGGACTTCGTGCTCGACAACGGGCTCGTACGGGTGCGGATCGACCGCGCCGAAGGGCTCGTGCGCTCCGTACGGGACCTCGGCGCGGACCGTGAGACGCTCGCGCCCGACGAGCCGGGCAACCTGCTGCAACTGCACCACGACGACCCGACGTTGTGGAGCGCGTGGAACCTGGACGCCTCCTACCGCAACACCGTCCGCGACCTCACCGGGGCCGAGTCGGTCGAGCTGACCGAACCGGGACCGCTGCTCGCGCGGGTGCGCGTGACGCGCGTCTTCGGCGCGTCCCGGCTCGTGCAGGATCTCGAACTGACTGCGGGGGCAAAGCGGTTGGTGATTCGTACCGATATCGACTGGCAGGAGCGGGACGCCGTGCTCAAGGCGGCGTGGCCGCTCGACGTGCATGCCGAACACGAGAGCGCCGAGGTGCAGTTCGGCCACGTGCGGCGGCCCACGCACGAGAACACGAGCTGGGACGCGGCCCGCTTCGAGGTGTGGCAGCACCGCTGGGTGCACGTCGGCGAGCACGGCTTCGGCGCGGCGCTGCTCACGGACTCGACGTACGGGCACGACGTGCGGCGGCACACGCGCGCGAACGGCGGTACGACGACGACGCTGCGGCTCTCGCTCCTGCGCGCCCCGCACAGCCCGGACCCCGAGGCGGACCGGGGGCGGCACACGTTCGCGTACGCGCTGGAGGCGGGCGCGGACGTGGGGGGCGCGGCGGCGGGCGGGTACGCGCTCAACCTGCCCCTGCGGGTCGTGCCGGGGGCCGGGGTCGCCCCGCTCGTCACCGTCTCGCACCCGGACGTGCTCGTGGAGGCGGTGAAGCTCGCGGACGACCGTTCGGGGGACGTCGTCGTGCGGCTCTACGAGTCGCGGGGCGGTTCCGCGCGGACCTCGCTGGGAGCGGGTTTCGCGGTGGGCTCGGCAGCGGTGACGGATCTCCTTGAGGAGCCGGTGACGGAGGTGGAGGTCGTGGAGGGGCGGATCGCGCTGGCGCTGCGGCCGTTCCAGATCCTGACGGTGCGGCTGCGCAGGGGCTGACGGCCGGAGGGACCGAGGGGGGCGACCGTGAAGCGGTCCGCCCCCCTTCGTCATTCCCCGGGCTCCGGCGGGAACTCGTTCGGCGGCGACTCCAGCTCCTCCAGCTCGACGCCGGGAGCGGCGAGCACCACGTCCCCGGCCAGGTGCACCTCGTGCCGCTCCCCCGTCTCCACGTCGCTGACTTGGTACGAGTCCACGCGCAGGGGCCCGTTGTCAGTGGCGTGTGTTTGGGTGTCCGTCAGTTGCCAGGACTGGTCGGCCGTCCTGGTGGCGAGCACAGGTGCGCTGAAGGAGACCAGTCGGATGCGGGTGGGGGGAGAGTGCGGGGTGAGGCGGAGGAGCCGGGCGGTGGCGACGTAGAAGGCGGGGGACGTCCCCCCGAAGGCGTGGGCGCGGGCGTTGCCCTCGGTGGCGTGGTTCCCCTGCGGGTCCGACCTGACCCAGGTGAGCCCTTCGAGTGCGCCGCCGCGGACCTGCCAGCCGCCCGCGCGCAGTTCGAGTCGCAGGGGGCGCCCGCGCGAGTCGAGCGTGAGGTCCACGGTGCCGGCGTCCGGCTCGCCCACGGGGGTGGTGAGCCGGGCGACGTACCGCCAGCCGGAGGGCCCGGGCGCGCACTGGAAGTGCTCCTCGGCGAGGAGTGCGCCGTCGTGCGGGTCGTGGAGGGAGTAGCGGCCTCGGGGCATCGGGGGGTGTCCTGATGGTTGCTGCCGGTGGGGGGGACGCGGGACGGCCCGGAAGCGCTTGGCTTCCGGGCCGTCACCAGCCACGTGCGACCGGGGAGGTCAGTAGCGGTAGTGGTCCGACTTGTACGGGCCCTCGACCTTCACGCCGATGTACTCGGCCTGCTCCGGGCGGAGCGTCGTGAGCTTCACGCCGAGCGCGTCGAGGTGGAGGCGGGCGACCTTCTCGTCGAGCGCCTTCGGCAGCACGTAGACGCCGACGGGGTACTCCTCCGGCTTCGTGAACAGCTCGATCTGCGCGATCGTCTGGTCCGCGAAGCTGTTGGACATGACGAAGGAGGGGTGCCCGGTCGCGTTGCCGAGGTTGAGCAGGCGGCCCTCGGAGAGCACGATGATCTTCTTGCCGTCGGGGAAGGTCCAGGTGTGGACCTGCGGCTTGACCTCGTCCTTGACGATGCCGGGGATCTTCGCGAGCCCGGCCATGTCGATCTCGTTGTCGAAGTGGCCGATGTTCCCGACGATCGCCTGGTGCTTCATCCTGGCCATGTCGCTCGCCATGATGATGTCCTTGTTGCCGGTCGTCGTGACGAAGATGTCGCCCTTGTCGACGACGTCGTCCAGCGTGGTGACCTGGTAGCCGTCCATCGCGGCCTGGAGGGCGCAGATGGGGTCGATCTCGGTGATGATGACGCGGGCGCCCTGGCCGCGCAGCGACTCGGCGCAGCCCTTGCCGACATCGCCGTAGCCGCAGACGACGGCGGTCTTGCCGCCGATGAGGACGTCGGTGGCGCGGTTGATGCCGTCGATGAGGGAGTGGCGGCAGCCGTACTTGTTGTCGAACTTCGACTTCGTCACGGCGTCGTTCACGTTCATCGCCGGGAAGAGCAGCGAGCCGTCGCGCTGCATCTCGTAGAGGCGGTGGACGCCGGTGGTGGTCTCCTCGGTCACGCCGCGGATCTCCGAGGCGAGCTTGGTCCACTTCTGGGAGCCGGCGGAGATGGTGCGGGTGAGGAGTTCGAGGATGACGCGGTGCTCGTCGTTCTCGGCCTCGGTCGCCGGGTCGGGGACCTTGCCGTCCTTCTCGTAGGCGACGCCCTGGTGGACGAGGAGGGTGGCGTCACCGCCGTCGTCGAGGATCATGTTCGGGCCGCCCGTGGGGGCGTCGGCCCAGGTGAGCGCCTGCTCGGTGCACCACCAGTACTCCTCCAGGCTCTCGCCCTTCCAGGCGTAGACCGGGACGCCCTGCGGGTTGTCCGGGGTGCCGTGGGGGCCGACCGCGATGGCGGCGGCGGCGTGGTCCTGGGTGGAGAAGATGTTGCAGGAGGCCCAGCGGACCCGGGCGCCGAGCGCGGTGAGGGTCTCGATGAGGACGGCGGTCTGCACCGTCATGTGCAAGGAGCCGGTGATGCGGGCGCCCTTGAGCGGCTGCGAGGCGGCGTACTCGGCGCGCAGCGCCATGAGGCCGGGCATCTCGTGCTCGGCGAGGGTGATCTCCTTGCGGCCGAAGTCGGCGAGGGAGAGGTCGGCGACCTTGAAGTCCTGCGGGGTGGTGGCGGACGTCATGCTCTGCTGCTCCTCGGGTCGGGGCACGTCTACGGGTGTGCTGGCCGCGCCTGAGCGGGTACGGGGCGCCCAGGTCCGGAGCCGGGCCCCGTCCCCGTACCCCGGAGGTCGTACGGGACGTGCCGGACCGGACGCGGACACACGTGTCCCGTCCTCTTGCGCGGCGCAGTCCGTCGGAGGCCCTCTCTCCCTCGGCCGGTCCCCTCGCGGAGGCCGCCCGACCGCCATCAGCAGCGACGTCTGGCTGTCCCCAAGCTACCAGCCCCGCCCGGAAGAGACAGGGGGCCCGGGAGGGACGGTGTCCCTCCCGGGCCGGGCGGTCGCGGGTGCCGTGACGGTCAGTGACCTCCGGCCGGGTGCGGGGCGGGGCCGCCGGGTGTCGCCTCGGGGTGCGGGCCCGCCGCGGCCTCCGCCTCGGTGAAGATGTCCGGCTCCAGGTAGATCACGCGGGCGATCGGGACGGCCTCGCGGACGCGGGACTCGGCGCCGTCGATGGCCTCGGTGATCTCCGTACCGGTGGCGTCGGGACGGACCGCGATCTTCGCGGCGACGAGGAGTTCCTCGGGGCCGAGGTGGAGCGTGCGCATGTGGATGACGCGGGTGACCTGGGTGCCGTCCACGAGCGAGGCGGCGATGGTGTCCTCGGTCTCGGCGCCCGCGGCCTCGCCGACGAGCAGCGACTTCGTCTCGGCGGCGAGGACGAGCGCGATGCAGATGAGCAGGACGCCGATGCACAGCGTGCCGATGCCGTCCCACACGCCGTCGCCCGTCCCGAGCGAGAGGCCGACGCCGCCGAGGGCGAGGACGAGACCGATGAGCGCGCCGAAGTCCTCCAAGAGCACGACGGGCAGTTCGGGGGCCTTCGCGCGGCGGATGTACTCGACCCACGACAGCGTGCCGCGCGTCGTGTTCGACTCCTTCACGGCCGTGCGGAAGGACGTGCCCTCCGCGATGATCGCGAAGACGAGGACCCCGACCGGCCAGTACCAGTGCTCCAGCTCGTGCGGGTGCTTGATCTTCTCGTAGCCCTCGTACAGCGCGAACATGCCGCCGACCGAGAAGAGGACGATGGAGACGAGGAAGGCGTAGAGGAAGCGCTCGCGGCCGTAGCCGAAGGGGTGTTGGGGCGTCGCGGCGCGCTCGGAGCGCTTCTTGCCGAGGAGGAGCAGGGCCTGGTTGCCGGAGTCGGCGACGGAGTGGACGCCCTCGGCGAGCATCGAGGAGGAACCGCTGAAGGCGAAGGCCACGAATTTCGACACGGCGATGGCGAGGTTGGCGGAGAGCGCCGCCACGATCGCCTTGGTGCCGCCTGACGCACTCATCTCTGCTCGTCTCCCCTGTGGGTCGTCTGGGTCGTCGGTGTCGGCCGGTGTTCCCGGGACGCGTCATTCTCCCGTACGGGAGGCGGGTGCCCCGGCGCGGGAGGGGAAATCCCCGGCCGGGGCACGTCACAGGACCCGTCACGGCAACCGTGGCGGCCGGTGGCCCGGACCGCGCAGCCCTGCCCCGTACGCCCGCGTGGCTCAGACCCGTACGCCCGCGCGGAACAGCGTGCCCTCGCCGTGTGCCGTGACGCGTTCGCCCGCCGGGACGAAGACCGCGTCCCCGGGGCTCAGCGTCTCGTCGCCCGCCGTGACCCGCCCGGCCGTGCAGAGCAGGACCTGCGGGCCGGGCGAGGTGAGGTCGGGGGTCGTGGCGTCGGGGGCGAGGACGTAGCGCGAGAGGCGGAACTCGTCGATGGGGGTCGCGTAGACCTCCTCGCCGTCGGGGGCGGCCTCGGGGCGCTGGACACCGGGGTCCGTCGCGGCGAAGCGGACGACGCGCAGGAGTTCGGGGACGTCGACGTGCTTGGGGGTGAGGCCGCAGCGCAGGACGTTGTCCGAGTTGGCCATGATCTCGACGCCGAGCCCGTGCAGGTAGGCGTGCGGGACCCCGGCGCCGAGGTAGAGGGCCTGACCCGGCTGGAGGCGGACGAGGTTGAGGAGCATCGCGGCGAGGACGCCGGGGTCGCCGGGGTAGTCGCGGGCGATCAGCGCGTACGGCTCGTACGGGCCGCCGAGGCGTTCGCAGGCGAGCGCGGTCTCCTCGACGGTCGCCGCCATGGCCCGCGGTTCGGCGGTGAGGATCGCGGTGAGGACCTCGCGCAGCGCGGCCTCCTCCGGGTGGGCGCGGA
The DNA here is from genome assembly GCF_010548245.1 of Streptomyces sp. SID11385. GTDB lineage: Bacteria > Actinomycetota > Actinomycetes > Streptomycetales > Streptomycetaceae > Streptomyces. The sequence continues at coordinate 1,510 of NZ_JAAGLR010000405.1, read as the reverse complement.
GCAGGTCGACGTACGGCTTGAGGCTGTCGACGTCGAGCCCGGCGAGGAGGGCCGCCACGGCGGTCGGCTCGCGGAAGCCGCACAGGCCGTCGAACGGCGTGAGCGCGCAGATGAGTTCGGGCTTGTGGTTGGCGTCCTTGTAGTTGCGCTCGGGCGCGTCGATCGGGACGCCGCGCCGCTCCTCCTCCGCGAAACCGGCCTCGGCCTGCGCGCGGTCGGGGTGGACCTGGAGCGAGAGCGGCGAGCCCGCCGCGAGGATCTTGAGGAGGAAGGGGAGGCGCGGGCCGAACTTCTCGGCGGCGGGCGCGCCGAGTTCGCCCGCGGGGTCGGCGTCGATGACGGCGGAGAGCGCTTCCGCGCCCCGCCCGCGATCGAGGTGCGAGGGGGCCCCGGGGTGCGCGCCGATCCACATCTCGGCCTGCGGTTCCCCGCTGGGCTCGACGCCGAGCAGTTCGGGGATGGCGGTGAGCGAGCCCCAAGCGTAGGGGCGGATGGTGTTGCTGAGGCGGTCCATGGTTCCTTCAACGGGCGGGCGGACGGGTGGAGGTCGGCGGCCGGTGTCGAGCCTACGGGGCGGGTGGGGCGGGGCGCCCTCCCCCGTCGCGGGTCGGGTGACCTCCGCTCAGCTCTGCCCCGCCAGGGACAGGTACGCCGCCGTGTACTCGGTGAGGGCGAGGAGTTCGCCCAGGACGTCGAGGTCCTGGCCCTCGGGCAGGGCCAGTTCGGTGAGCGGGACGTGGTGGGCGTGGGCGAGTTCCCGGACGGCGGGGGCCGCGGTGAGGCCGTCCGCGGTGCGGGTGCGGAGCAGGACGACGCGGGGGCGCGGGCCCGAGGTGTCCTCGACGCGGTCGCGGAAGAAGTCGTCCATGTCGTCGTCCCCGCTGTCCGTCTCGGCGGGGCGGCTGAGCAGCGCCGCGTGCGCGGTGAGGGCCTCGGGGAGGGCGGCGGTGAGCGCGGCGCGGCCCGCGCGGGCCGCGAGGAGCCGTACGAGGCGGCGCGCGACGGCGTCCGAGGCGGGCCCCTCGGTCCACAGGAGCGGCAGCGACTCGTCCAGTTCGACGGCGAGGGACTTGGCCGGGTTGGCGCCGGTCGGGGTGACGGGCCCGCAGCGTTCGGCGGTCGCGTCGAGACGGTCGGCGAGGCGTTCGATCGCCTCCTCGTCGGCGGCGATCAGCCCCGTACGGTCCAGGAGGCCGAGGAGCGGGACGAGGAAGGGCCAGGGCGAGACCGTCCCTTCGCGCTCGGGCGGGGTCGCGAGCGGGAGCGGGAGGCCGCGGGAGCCGTCGACGATCTCGCCGAGCGCGCTGCGGCGCGGGAGGACCGCGACGACGGTGAGGCCGCGCCGGTACGCCTGCTCGGCGAGGAGGCGCAGGCCGGGTTCGGAGCCGTCGGGCGTGGCGATGAGGAGCAGGTCGACGGGGCCGGCCCAGCCGGGGAGTGCCCAGCGCAGCGCGCCGGGCGCGGCGGCGACGCCCGTGGGGGCGAGGCGCAGTACGGGGCAGGCGCCCGC
>NZ_JAAGLR010000381.1 GCF_010548245.1 Streptomyces sp. SID11385 | reverse complement strand
GTGCTCGACGTGGGCTGCGGCCCGGGCCGGCTCGTCGCGGAACTGGCCGCGCGGGGCCGGACGGTGCTCGGCGTCGATGTCAGTGAGGCCGCCGTCGCGCGCACCGGACGGCTCGGCGGCCCGGCGGTGCGCGCCTCCGTCTTCGAGCCGCTGCCGGGCGAGGGCCGCTGGGACACGGTCCTGCTGATGGACGGCAACATCGGCATCGGCGGCCGTCCGCGCGCGCTCCTGGAGCGGGTGGCCCACCTGCTCGCCCCGGGCGGCCTGCTCCTCGCCGAGACCGCGCCGGAGGACGTGGACGAGCGCGCGGAGGTGCAGGTGGTGGACACCTGCGGCGCCCTGGGCGGCACGCCCGGGCGTCCCTTCGCGTGGGCGCGGGTCGGCACCCCCGCGCTCCTGCGGTACGCGGCGCGCGCGGGACTGCGCCCGGCCGCTCAGTGGTCCGCGGACGGGCGCCGCTTCGCCGCCCTGCGCACCCGTACGACGAGCACCGCCGCCGAGACGGCGAACAGCGCGGCCGTGATCAGCAGCCAGTGGCCGAGGTAGGGGTCCGTCGAGCGGCCGGTGAGGGACCGGAACTGCCCGTCCACGCGGCCGCTGATGAGCGGGAACCACACGAGGAGCAGGAGCAGGGAGAGTGCGGCGGGCACCCGTACGTACCCGGCCCGCCGCCGGTGCCCCGTCGCGGCGAACGGGCGGACGAGGAGCCGGTCGGCAGTGGTGTAGAGCGGCACGAGGACGAGGTCGTGGAGGAGGGCCGCGCCCACGATCCACAGCGCGACGCCGAGCCAGTCCCCGGTCAGGAGCCGCACGGCGGCGTACGCGCTCACCGCGAGCGAGCAGAGGGTCAGCAGGAGGAGCAGCGGTCCGCCGAGCGGCGGGAGCGCGGGGCGGCGCATCGTCAGGGCCTTCCGAACGTCATACGGGTGACCCACTTCGTGTTGAGCACCCCGGGCGCGGCGGGCACGATGACCCGCGCGGGGTAGCCGTGGTCGGGTGTCAGGTCCGCTCCGTTGACCTCCAGGGCCAGCAGGGAGCGCGGGTCGGCGACCTGGTTGGCGCGCAGCCAGGCGTGCCGGAAGGTGCCGTGGACCTGGAGGGATTCGACGTACACGTCCACCGGTCGCTCCTCGCCCGCGAGCGCGGCGAGGTCGCGCAGCCGGACGCCGCGCCAGAGCTGGTCGGTCGTGGACCAGCCCTCCACACAGGCGATGGGCAGCGCCGCGCCGTGCAGCGGCAGGGCGCGCAGCCGCTCGCGGCTGAGCCGCACGGTGCCGGAACGGCTGGTGAGTTCGAGGCGCCAGGTGTCCTCGCGGGTGCGGGCGGTGGTGATCCCGGCGTAGGCGGCGGTCTTGTTGATCTGGAAGGCGCCGGGGCCGCTGCCGGGGTCCTCGCCGCCGTGCGGCGCGAGGAGGGCGGTGCGGCGCAGGGAGCCGCCGATGCTCTGCCCGGCCGTGGTGACCAGGAGAAGCAGCGAGCCGCCCGCGACGGACCACAGCGCGCCGCGCCGCGAGACGGTGGGCGCGTCGGGGTGCGTGGCGACGAGCGCGTCCGCCTCCCGGGCGACGGGCTCCCCCGCCGGTACGGGTACGGGCTCCCGGGCGGCGTGGGCTCCGGACCGCCCGGCCGCGTGGACCCCGGGGTTCGCCCGTTCGTCCCCCGGCGCGAGCAGATTCCCCTCGGCGCGGGCCGCGCGCACCGTCCGTACGGCCAACGGCACCCGCAGCGCGGCGTGCAGCGCGAAGGCGGCGAAGAAGAGCCAGGCCCCGTAGAAGTGCAGCGGGTAGAAGGAGCCCGGGAAGAGGTAGTCGAGCTGCACGTTGAGCACGCCGGTCGTGAACTCGAAGAGGCCGCCGCCGACGAGGAGCAGGATCGTGATCCGTTCGAGGCCGTGCGCGAGGGAGCGGACGGGCGGGAGCGCGAAGAGCTTCGGCACGACGGACCACAGCTTGGCGAGCAGTACCGGGATCAGGGTCACGCCGAGCGTGACGTGGACGCCCTGGGTGAGCCGGTAGAGCCAGTGCGGGTCGGTGGGCCAGTCGAAGAGGTAGAAGCCGAGCAGCCCCTTGTCGGGCGTCCTGTCGTTCACACCGCCGAGCCCCGGGTTGTACGCCGCGTACGACAGCAGGCCCGTCACGAACAGCACGGTGACGCCGAGGAGCAGCACGAGGCCGAGCACCGAGGTGAACCACGGTCCGCGCAGGGGGCTGCGCCAGAAGCCGGGCGAGGAGGGCAGCAGCCGGGAGGGAACGCGCATGGCACGACCGTAGGGCGCGGACCCCCCGCCACCGGGGTCACGACCCATGACGAAACGCTGACATCCCCCGCCGGGAGCGCGGGAAAGCGGCGCACCCGGCCTAGCGTCGGGACGTGCACCGCAGCCGACCCGACCTCACCGCCGTCCTGGGCGCCGCTCTCCTCGTCACCGCCGCCGCCCTGATCGGCCGCCACCTGCGGGCGGGCCACGACAACCTCTTCGTGGACTGGCCCCCGCTGTACGCGCGGTGGGAGCCCCACGTGGGGCCCGGCACCCCGGCCGCGCTCCTCGTGGCCGCCGCCGTCGTCCTGTACGGTCCCCCGCTCGTGGCGCGGCTGCCGTGGCGCCCGCTGCTCCTCGCCGTGTGGGGCGCCGCGACCGCCTGGACCTTCTCGCTCGCCTGGGTCGACGGCTGGTACCGGGGCATCGCCGAGCGCCTGACCTCGCGTTACGAGTACCTGCGCGTCATCGACCGCTTCCAGGACATCCCCGCCACGCTCAGGGACTTCACGCACCACATCCTCCTGGACTCCCCGCACCACTGGCCCCCGCACACCGCCGGGCACCCCCCGGCCGCGACGGTCACGTTCGTGCTGCTCGACCGCGTCGGTCTCGGGGGCGGCGGCTGGGCGGGGATGTGGTGCGTCGTCGTCGGTGCCTCGGCGGGCGTGGCGGTGCTGGTCGCGGTACGGGCGCTCGCGGGCGAGGACCTGGCGCGGCGCGCGGCCCCCTTCCTGGTCCTCGCGCCCGCCGCCGTGTGGGTGGGCGTCTCGGCGGACGGCTACTTCGCCGCCGTCGCCGCCTGGGCCGTGGCCCTCCTCGCCCTCGCGGTGACGGGCCGCTCCCCCGCCTGGGCCGCCGGGGCGGGGCTGCTCTTCGGCCTCGCCCTCTACCTCTCGTACGGGCTGACGCTGTTCGCGGTCATCGGCTGCGCGGTGCTGCTGCTGGGCCGCCACCAGGTGCGCCGGAAACCGGTGCTGCTCCTGTACCTGCTCGCCGGGCTCGTCGTCGTCCCCGTCGTGTTCACGGCGCTCGGCTTCAACTGGTGGGAGGCGTACCACATCCTGGTGAAGCGGTACTACCAGGGCGCGGGCGGCAAACGCCCCTACGGCTACTTCGTGTGGGCCAACCTCGCGTGCACCGTCTTCGTCGTGGGCCTCGCCACGGTCGCGGGCCTGCGCCGCTCGGTCGCGGAGCTGATCGACGGCGGACGGGAGACGCTGCGTTCCCGCAGGACGCGGCCGGGGCCCGACGCGGGTACGGGGGCGGAGACGGTGTCCCCAGCGGGCACGGTCCCCGGGGGCGGTGCGGGGGTGGAGACGATGGTCCGGACGAGCACCGAGCCGGAGACGGTGCCCCGGTCGGGCACGGCGAAGGAGACCGCGCCGTCCGCGCGCCTCGCGTTCCTCGTCTGCGCCGCCCTCGTGGCACTCCTCGCCGCCGACCTGTCTGGCATGAGCAAGGCCGAGACGGAACGGATCTGGCTGCCCTTCGCGCTCTGGCTCCTCCCGGCGGCGGCCTTCCTCCCCCGCCCCAGGCTCTGGCTGACGGCGCAGGCGGCCCTCGCGCTGCTCCTCAACCACCTGCTGCTGACATCGTGGTGAGGGGACGACGGGCTCACTTCTCCCCGGCCCCGTTCGCCAGCACGCAGAAGTCGTTTCCCGCCACGTCCGCCATCGGCTGCCACGACACCGCGCCCTGCCCGACGTCCACCCTCCGGGCGCCGAGGCGTTCGAGGCGGGCGATCTCGTCCTGCTGGTCGTGCCCCGGGAGCGGGAGCGCGTCGAGGTGGAAGCGGTGGCGCAGGGGGGTCGCGCCCGGCTCGCGGCGGAAGAACTCCAGGTAGGGGCCGACGTTCTCGGGGGCGCGCAGGCGCAGAAGGTCCTCGCGGGTCTCGCGGGCCTGCCAGCCCGCCGCCTCGCCCCAGAAGGCCGCGAGCGCGTACGGGTCCGCGCAGTCCACGACGACGGCGGCGACCGCGCCCGTGTCCCGGTACAGCTCGCGGGGCTCCAGGACGCAGAAGACGTTGCCCTCGGGGTCCGCCATGACCGTCCACGGCACGTCACCCTGGCCGATGTCGACGGTCCGCGCGCCGAGTCCGGTGAGCCGGGCGACCAACTCGGCCTGGTGCGCCGCCGATTCGGTGGCGAGGTCCAGATGGGCGCGGTAGTCGACGGTCTCCGGGTCCGGTACGCGCACGAGGTCGACGCACAGGGCCTCCGGGTCGGGCCAATCGAAGCCCGGGGGTTCGAGGTTGACGACCCCCGGCCCCTCACTGTCCATCCGCCACCCGAGCGCCGCCGCCCAGAACCGCCCGAGCGCCACCTCGTCGCGCGCCTTGAGGTTCACCTGTACGAGTCGCACCGTCATGCGGTGCAGCCTAGGGCCTGCTCACCCGTCCGCCCCGCTCCTCAGCTCTCCCCGAACATCCTCAGCCGTTCCCGCAGCACCACGACCCTCGGTCCGCCGCTCGTCAGCGCCTCCGCCAGGTCGGCGCCCAGGCCGGCCGCCGTCGTGGTCACGGCGGGGACGCCGAAGGACTCGGCCAGGGCCACGAAGTCCGGGCGGGCCAGTTCCGTGCCCTCGGCTTCGCCGTACGCGCCCGTCAGGTACTCGCGCAGGATGCCGTAGCCGCCGTCGTCCACCACGAGCCAGGTCACGGGGAGGTCGTGCTGGCGGGCCGTCGCCAGTTCCGCGAGGGAGTACATCGCGCCGCCGTCGCCCGTGACCGCGAGGACCGGGCGGCCCGGCTCCGCGACCGCGGCACCCAGCGCCGCCGGGAAGGCGAAGCCGAGGCCGCCCGCGCCCTGGGCGGTGTGCATCGTGCCGGGGCGGCGGGGGTCGAAGCCCGCCCAGGCCCAGTAGCCGAGGATCGTCATGTCCCAGAAGCTGGGGGAGTTCTCGGGGAGGGCGGCGCGGATGGTCGTCAGGAGTTCGCGTTCCAGGCCGAGGTCCTGCGCGTCCAGGCGGGAGCGGACCTTGCGCAGCAGCTCCGCGACGCGCTCGCGCGCTCCCGGGTCCTCGCGCGGCGGGGCCGTTTCCAGGAGGGCCTGGAGGGCGAGGCGGGCGTCGGCGTGGATGCCGAGAGCACGGTGGTTGGCCTCCAGCTTGCCGAGATCCGCCTCGATCTGGATGATCCGGCCGCGCGGCGCCAGGGAGTGGTAGTGCGAGGAGAGTTCGCCGAGGCCCGAGCCGACGACCAGCAGCACGTCCGCGTCCGCGAGGAAGTCCGTCGTGTGGCGGTCCTCCATCCAGGACTGGCCGGACAGCGGGTGCTCCCAGGGGAAGGCGCCCTTGCCGCCGTACGTCGTCACCACCGGCAGGTCCATGTGCTCGGCGAGCGCCAGGAGCTTGCCCGCCGCGTCGGCGCGTACGACGCCGCCGCCCGCGAGCACGACAGGGCGCTCGGCGTGGGCGAGCCAGTCGGCGGCGAGGGCGGTCAGCTCGGGGCGCGGGACGAGGGGTTCGGGCAGCGCGTCGGGGGCGTTGACCTCGGGAAGCAGGGTCTCGGCCGCGAGGACGTCCTGCGGGATCTCGACCCAGACGGGGCCGTGCGGGGCGCTCAGCGCGGACTCCCAGGCGGCGGCGATCGCCGAGGGGATCTGCGAGGCGGCGCGCACGACGTGCACGGACTTCACGAGGTCCCGTACCGACGCCTGCTGGTCGCGCAGTTCGTGCAGATAGCCGTGGCGCCCGCCGCCCAGGCCCGCGGCCGGGACCTGCGAGCAGATCGCGAGGACCGGTGAGCTGGAGGCGGCGGCCTCCTGGAGGGCGGAGAGCGAGGTGAGCGCCCCTGGGCCGGTGGAGAGCAGGAGCGGGGCCGCCTCGCCGGTGACCCGCCCGTAGCCGTCGGCGGCGAAGGCCGCGTTGTTCTCGACGCGCAGCCCGACGTAGGCGAGCGGGGAGCGGCGCACCGCGTCGAAGAGCGCGAGCGCGTGCTGCCCGGGGAGCCCGAAGACGGTCGTCGCGCCGAGCCCGTGCAGGGTCTCCACGACGAGGTCCCCGCCGGTCCGCCCGGCGGGCGGGTCGAGCGCCGCGCGGGTCTGGGCCTCGGTGGGGCGCAGTGCGATGTCGTGGTCGTGGCTCAACGCGGGTCCTTCCGGTGGGGGGTGCGGTACGGGAGGGCGGGGGCGACGGTACGGGGCGGGGCGGCCCCGGGCCCGTACCGTCGCCCCGGCTCAGTCCGCGTCCCGTTCCGCGGCGATGCGGCGGGTCATGAGGGTGGTGAGTTCGTAGGCCGCGTGGGAGGCGGCGACGGCGGTGATCTCGGCGTGGTCGTAGGCGGGGGCCACCTCGACGAGGTCGGCGGAGACGAGGCGGCAGCCGGCGAGGCCGCGCAGGATCTCCAGGAGTTCGCGCGAGGTGAGGCCGCCGGCCTCGGGGGTGCCGGTGCCGGGGGCGTGCGCGGGGTCGAGGACGTCGATGTCGATGGAGACGTAGAGGGGGCGGTCGCCGATGCGCTGCCTGAGCTGGTCGGCGACCTCGTCGACGCCGCGGCGCATGACGTCGGCGGCGGTGACGATGCCGAAGCCCATCTTCGCGTCGTCGGTCAGGTCCTGCTTGCCGTAGAGGGGGCCGCGGGTGCCGACGTGGGAGAGCGCGGAGGTGTCGAGGATGCCTTCCTCGACGGCGCGGCGGAACGGCGTGCCGTGCGTGTAGGCGGCGCCGAAGTAGGTGTCCCAGGTGTCGAGGTGCGCGTCGAAGTGGAGGAGGGCGACGGGGCCGTGGCGCTCGGCGACGGCGCGCAGCAGCGGGAGGGCCACGGTGTGGTCGCCGCCGAGGGTCATCAGGCGCGCGCCGGAGTCGAGGAGGCGGCCCGCCTCGTGCTGGACGGTCTCGACGGCCTCGTCGATGTCGAACGGGTTCACCGCTATGTCGCCCGCGTCGGCGACCTGCGCGAGCGCGAAGGGCGAGACGTCCTGGGCCGGGTTGTACGGGCGCAGCAGGCGCGAGGCCTCGCGGATCGCGTTGCCCCCGAAGCGGGCGCCGGGCCGGTAGGAGACACCGGTGTCGAAGGGGACACCGACGACGGCGACCTCGGTACGGGCCACCTCGTCCACACGCGGCAGCCGCGCGAAGGTCGCGGGGCCCGCGTAGCGCGGGACGCGCGAGGAGTCGACGGGGCCGCGCGGAGCCTCGGCGGGCGGCCTGATGCGGTCGTTCATGGGTGCCTCTTCGCTGGTCAGGTGAGCGCCCCGCGTCGTCGGGGGGGCGCGCCATCGACTGTAACGGGGAGCTTTGGCGACACTCCGTTCCCCTCCCTCACCCTCCCCACCTTTTGTGTGACTATCTGACGTTATGTCCCCCTTGAGGCCCTTCCGCCCCATCCCGCGCGGCGCCCCCGCGCGCCGCGTCGCCCCGGCGCGGACCGCCGCCCCGCTGCGGA
>NZ_JAAGLR010000347.1 GCF_010548245.1 Streptomyces sp. SID11385 | reverse complement strand
GGCCGAGCGCGAGCGCGGCCCGGGGCGGGAGTCCGGCCCCGGTGCGGGGGCGGGGCTGCGGGCGCGCGGAGGGTTCCCCGTCGCCGAGCAGTGTGCGGAAGGCGAGCGCGGCGGCGGAGCCGTCCTGGCAGGCGTGCTGGAAGCGGTAGCAGACGGCGTACGCGTCGGGCGCGTAGCCGTGGACGAGCCAGACCCCCCAGCGCGCCCCGGCGGGGAACGGCGCGTTGAGCGCCGTGCCCAGGGCCTGTCGCTCCTGCTCCGGTCCCTCGGCGACGGCCTCGTGGACGTGCCGTTCGACCGTGAACTCCGGGTCGGTCGCCCAGTGGGCTCTTCGTGCCCCGCCCTCCGCGCGGCTCGCGAAGAGCGGGAGCCGCGGCAGGCAGAGGCCCACGTAGGCGCGCAGTTCGGCGAGGGTCGGCGGGGGGCCGCTCAGGTAGGCGACGCCGCCGGAGTCCCAGCGGACGTCGGGGCGGGCGCGCTCCAGGCGGAGGAAGGCGCGGTCCACGGAGTGGGCGGGGTGGCGGATGGCCGGGACGGAGGAGGTGGACGTGGGCATGGACGTTCCCGTTCTCATGGGCCCGCGCGCTCCCGGGGGATGCGGGCAGCCGTCCGATGGGCCGGTACGCCGGTTCCGGCACTTCGGCCCGGTGCGCACCTCCTGGGTTATGTCCGGCAGCCCTCGCCCCGGAACCCGGTCGTGCGGCGCTCGACCGCTGTGAACGGCGGTAACGTGACGGGCCCGCACCTCCTCCGCGCCCACGTCAGCCCCCGTGCGGCCCCTCCCGGCGGGCCCTCCGACGCGGCCACGGGGTTCACTCGAAAGGGTGGATCGGGGGGTGGACGCCGGGGCTGGTGGGGCGGCGGCCATCAGGCTTGCGCAGAGGGGCTGTTGAGTCACGCACGGGAACGGTTGTGCGTCACCTCGCCCGTCTCGCGCTACGTCGTTCGGGTGAGTTGCGGGACGAGGGCTCCGCTCCCGCGCCGGCATCTGCGACGGTTCTCCTCGCCACTTCCGCTTCGGAGCCCCTGGGGGTCCCGGCCGTGCATGTCGCCCTGACCGGCGCCACCGGATTCCTCGGTCTCCGGCTGTTGCGCCGACTCCTCACCACGCACCCCTCGTTGACGGTCCTGACCCACGCCGGCTCGGGCGACGCCCTCTCCCGCATCACCAGGTTCTTCGAGCTGTCGGGCGCCCCCGACGCGCTGGTCCGGGCACTCCCCGGCCGCCTGCGCGTCGTGGAGACCGCCCTGGAGGAACCGCGCCTGGGACTGTCGCGGACCGCCTTCCGCGAACTCGCCGACGGCCTCGGCGCGATCTGGCACAGCGCGGGGAGCATCAACCTGGAAGGCGACCTCGCGCACCTGCGCCGCACGAACGTGGACGGCACCCGGCACGTGCTCGACCTGGCCGCCGCCGGACGGCACCGGCCCGCGGTGCACCACGTCAGCACGGCCTTCGTGGCGGGAGCACGGCGGGACGGGGTCGCGTACGAGGACGAGCTGAGCGGGGTCCACGGCTTCGAGAACGCCTACGAGCGCTCCAAGTTCGAGGCGGAGACCCTGGTCCGGGAGTGGTCGCGGACGCATGGCAGAGCGGTCCTCGTGCTGCGGCCGAGCATCCTGGTCACCGACCTGCCGCCGCACCCCGACCTGCCGGCACATCCCTTGCAGGTGATCGAGCAGATCCTGCGGGACTCGCTGCGCACCACCGGTCACCAGGAACTCCCGGGGACGGACCGGCCCCGGATGCGGATGGTGGGGCACCCGTACGGGCACCTCAACCTCATGCCGGTGGAGGAGGCGGCCGACGTGATGGTGCGGCTGGCCGAGAGCGCGGCGCCGAAGGGCTGCGGGCCGACCGTCCCCGCACCGAGGGACGCCGCACCGAGGGACCCCGGGCCCGAGGCGGGCGCGCCGGGCCGCGCCGCGCGGGCCGGGGTCACCACGTACCACGTCGTCCACCACCACGACGTCCCCGTCCCCACCCTCGTGGCGCTCCTGGAGCGGCTCGTGCCGCTGGGCCTGGACCTGGTGCCCGAGCGGCCCGCGGACGCGACGCCGCTGGAGGCCCTGATGGACTTCTACCCGGGCTTCACCTCCTATCTGCGCCACCGCCGCCGCTTCGACGACACCCGCGTGCGGACCCTCCTCGGGGCCCGGCCCTCCGGGTACCGGGTGGATCTCGACCACCTGTGCGCGGGGCTGCTCCGCGGCCGGCCGGTCACGGGCTGACGCGCCCCGCACCACCACGCCACCACCCCCGCTGGGAGACCGCCCTTGTCCGTTCTCACCGGTCCCGACCCCACCCCCCGCACCACCTCGGCCACCTCGGCCCTCTCCCCCTTCTCGCCCGCGGGCATCGCCGCCTGCGTGCGACGCGTCCGGGAGCCCGCGCACCTCGTCACGGGGCCGGACGGCCGCGAGCGGGGCCTCACCACGCGGCGGCCACCCGACACCACACCGCGAGGCACCACACCACCCGGGGCCACACCACCCGGCACCGCACCACCCGGCACCACTCTCCTCGGCACCCTGCCCCCGCTCTACCCCGAGTGGCTCGGCGGCCGGACCTTCTGCGAGGCGCACGGCGTGCGCTTCCCGTACGTGGCCGGCGAGATGGCCAACGGCATCACCACCACGGCGATGGTCGCCGCGATGGCCCGGGCGGGGATGCTCGGCTTCTTCGGCGCGGGCGGCCTGCCGGTGGACGAGGTCGAGCGAGCGGTGCGCGCGCTGGCGGCGGAGCTGCCGGACCGGGACAACTGGGGGGTGAACCTGCTGCATTCACCGGCCGAGCCCGCGCTGGAGTCCGGCGTCGCCGAACTGCTGCTGCGCCACCGCGTGCCACGGATCTCGGCCTCGGCGTACATGGAGCTGACGCCCGCCGTCGTGCTGTGCTCCGCGCGGGGGCTGCGCAGGGGCGCCGACGGGCGCGTGCTGCGTGCGCGCAAGCTGCTGGCGAAGGTCTCCCGTCCCGAGGTGGCCCGCGCCTTCCTCTCCCCCGCTCCCCCGGACCTCCTGCGCGCGCTCGTCGACCAGGGCCGACTCACGCCACAGGAAGCCGAGTTGGCCGGACTCGTGCCGGTGGCCGACGACATCACGGTGGAGGCCGACAGCGCCGGGCACACCGACAACCGGCCGCTCGCGGCGCTGCTGCCGCGCATCGCCGGGCTCCGTGACGAACTGGCCCCGCGCTTCGGCTACCGCCAGGCGATCGGGATCGGCGCGGCGGGCGGGCTGGGCACGCCGGGCGCGGTGGCCGCCGCGTTCGCGCTCGGCGCCTCGTACGTGGTGGTGGGCTCCGCGCACCAGACGGCCACCGAGGCGGGGCTGTCCGAGGAGGCGAAGGCGATGCTCCGCGGGGCGGACGTCGCCGACGTCACGATGGCACCGGCCGCCGACATGTTCGAGTGGGGCGTACGCCTCCAAGTGCTGTCCCGGGGCACCATGTTCGCGGCACGTGCCGCCCGGCTGTACCGCGCCTACCAGGAGTACGACGCGCTCGAAGCGCTCCCCGCATCCCTGCGCGCGGTGCTCGAACGGGACGTCCTCGGCGCCTCCCTCGACGAGGTCTGGGAACGTACACGCGCCTTCTGGGAGGTGCGCGACCCCTCCCAGCTCACCCGCGCCACGACCGATCCGAAGCACCGCATGGCGCTCGTCTTCCGCTGGTACCTGGGGAGTTCCAGCAAGTGGGCGATCACGGGGGACCCCGCGCGCCGCGCCGACTACCAGATCTGGTGCGGCCCCGCGATGGGCGCCTTCAACCGGTGGGTGGCCGGCACCTTCCTGGCCGATCCCGCGCACCGGTCCGTGACCCAGATCGCGCTCAACCTCCTCGAAGGCGCCGCCGTGCTCACGCGCGCCCACCAGGCGCGCACCTGCGGCGTGCCCGTCCCCGCCGCCGCGTTCCGCTTCGCGCCGCGCCCGCTCGCATGACGGCGCGTGGTGACGTACCGGCGTCCGCGCGCTCGACGGCGGACGGGGGCGTACGCGCGTCCGCGCCGGACGGCGTCCCGGCATCCGTGCCCGATGTCCGACAGCAGGGAGAGACCGTGTCCGACCCCCACCGCCAGGTGCCGATCGCCGTCGTCGGGATCGGTGCGCTGGTGCCCGGCGCGCGGGACGCGGCGGGCTACTGGCGGGCCGTCTTCGCGGGACGCGACATGATCACGGAGGTCCCGGCCTCCCGCTGGCTCGTGGCGGACCACTACGACCCCGACCCCGCCGCGCCCGACAAGACCTACGCGCGCAGAGGCGCGTTCCTCCCCGAGGTCGACTTCGACCCGCTCGCCCACGGCATCCCGCCCACCAATCTCCCCGCCACGGACAGCGCCCAGTTGCTCGCCCTCACGGTGGCCGAACAGGTGCTCGCCGACGCGGGCGGCCTGAAGGACGTGGACCGCGAGCGGGTCGGCGTGGTGCTCGGCGCGGCGGCGCTGGAGCTGCTGCCGCACATGTACGCGCGCACCCACCGGCCCGTGTGGCTCGCCGCCCTGCGCGAGAGCGGGCTGACGGAGGCCGAGGCGCGGGCGGCGTGCGAACGGATCGCCGCGCGGTACACGCCGTGGCGGGAGTCCACCTTCCCCGGGATGCTCGGCAACGTCGTCGCGGGCCGGATCGCCAACAGGTTCGACCTGCACGGCACCAACCACACCACCGACGCGGCCTGCGCGAGTTCCCTCGCCGCGCTCTCCACAGCGGTCGGTGAACTGTCGCTCGGCCGCTCCGACCTGGTGATCAGCGGCGGCGTCGACACCGGCAACGACGTCGGCATGTTCGTCTCCTTCTCGAAGACGCCCGCGCTCTCGCCCACGGGCGACTGCCGCCCCTTCTCCGAGACGGCGGACGGCACGATGCTCGGCGAGGCAGTCGTCATGTACGCGCTCAAGCGCCTGTCCGACGCGGAACGGGACGGCGACCGCGTCCACGCCGTCATCCGCGGCATCGGCACCTCGTCCGACGGCAGGAGCACGGCGATCTACGCGCCGCTGCCCGCCGGTCAGGCCCGCGCGCTGCGCCGCGCCTACGAGGAGGCGGGGTACGGGCCGGACACCGTCGAGCTGGTGGAGGCGCACGGCACCGGGACCAAGGCCGGGGACGCCGCCGAACTCGCCGCTCTGCGCGAGGTGTTCGGTGACGCCGGACCCGGAGAAGGGCCGTGGTGCGCCCTCGGCTCGGTCAAGTCGCAGATCGGCCACACCAAGTGCGCGGCGGGCGCGGCGGGTCTGCTCAAGGCGGTCATGGCGCTGCGACACCAGGTGCTGCCCCCGACGATCAAGGTCGAGCGCCCCGCCCCCGGGGTCACCGCGCCCGGCAGCCCCTTCTACGTCAGCACCCGCGCACGGCCGTGGGTACGCCCGCCGGGCCACCCCCGGCGGGCGGCGGTCTCCAGCTTCGGCTTCGGCGGGAGCAACTTCCACGTCACGCTGGAGGAGTACGTACCCGAGCGGTCCCCGGGCCGTACCGCCTGGCGCCAGCGCTCCGTCCCGAGCGAACTCGTCCTGTTCAGCGCCGCGTCGGCGGCGGCGCTGCCCGCCCCGGAGGCGTTCGGGGACGGCCGCCCGCTCGCGGCGGTGGCGCGCGAGAGCCAGCACGCGTACGCGCCCGGCGCCCCGGTGCGGCTGGCCGTCGTCGCCGAGAGCGCCGAGGACCTGGCCGGGAAGTACGCCGCCGCCCTCGCGGAGATCCGGCGCCACCCCGGCGAGCCCTTCTCCGCCCCGGCCGGTACGCACTACGCGGCCGGAATCCCCGAGCCGGGCCGGATCGCCTTCCTCTTTCCCGGGCAGGGCGCGCAGTACGTCGGCATGGGCGCGGACCTGGCGATGCTGTCGCCGGACGCCCAACGGGTGTGGGACCGGCTGGGCGGCACGGAGTTCGACGGCACGCCGCTGCACCGGGTGGTGTTCCCGCCCCCGGGCTTCACCGCCGAGGAGGAGGCGGGCGCCGAGGCCCTGCTGGCCGCCACCGAGCGGGCGCAGCCCGCCCTCGCGGCGCACGGTCTCGCGCTCCTCGCCCTGCTGGACGGGCTCGGGCTGCGGCCGGACTGCGTCGCCGGCCACAGCTTCGGGGAACTCGTGGCCCTGCACCGCGCGGGCGTCCTGGACGCCGCGACCCTGCTCGCCCTGGCCCGCAGGCGCGGTGAAACGATGCGGGACACCGCCGTCGCCCCGGGGACGATGCTGGCCGTCGCCGCCGGCCGCGCGCGGGTGCTCGCCGTGCTGGCCGCGTCCGGCGCGCGCGACGTATGGCCCGCCAACGACAACGCCCCGCGCCAGGTGGTGCTCTCGGGCACCGCCGCCGCGATCGAGGGCGCGGAGCGCGCCTTCGCGGCCGAGGACATCGCCACCCGCCGCCTGCGCACCTCGCACGCCTTCCACAGCCCGCTGATGGCCCCCGCCGCCGACGCGCTCGCCGCGTTCCTGGACGAACTCCCGCTGCGGGAGGCACGGTTGGATGTCTGGGGCAACACCGACGCCGCGCTCCTCCCTTCGCCGCCGGACGAGGTGCGCCGCGTACTCGCCCGGCACCTCACCTCGCCCGTGCGCTTCCGCGAGCAGATCGACGCGATGCACACGGCCGGGGTGCGGACCTTCGTCGAGGTCGGCGCGGGCCACACACTGACCGGCCTGGTGGAACAGATCCTCGAAGACCGCCCGCACACAGCCGTCGCGCTGGAACGTCCGGGAGTCCACGGCGTCACCGGCCTGCACTCCGCGCTCGGCCGCCTCGCCGTCGCGGGCGTCCCCCTCGACTTCGCCCGCCGCTGGGCACCCTACGGACCGGCCCGCACACCCGAGAAGGAGCGCGAACCGCGCATGACAGTGAAGATCGGCGGAGGCAACCACCGCGAACCGGAACGGCAGGACGGGGGGAGGCCGACGGCACCCGCGTACGGGGAGGCGCCGCCTCCGTACCCGGCGGCCCCACCTCCGCGCGAGCACGTCCCGGCCCCGCCGCCCTCACCGGCTCCACTCCCCGCCCCCCTCTCCCCCATCCCCTCCCCCGGTCCGGACTGGTACGCCCTCGTCGAGAGCGTCCAGCGGCGGACGGCCGAGGCTCACGCCGCCTGTCAGCGCATGCTGATCGACAGTCACACGGCGTTCCTGCGGATGTCGGAGAGCACGCTGCGCGCGATGCTGGGGGTGCCGGACAACGCGGCAGAGGAAGGAACGGCGGCACCGGTACCTGTCCTGCCAGGTCCCCCCGCGCCTCCGTCCCACGAGATCACCGCTCCCGAAGTGCTCCCCCCGCCGCCCGCCTTCTTCCCCCCGCCCGGCCCGCCCCCCGCGTCCCCGCAAGAGGACCCCGCCGTTCCCCGGCCCGTTCCCGAGGCGGTTGCGCCGAGTCCCGAGGCCGACCCGTCCGGTCAGGTCGCCGCCGACGAGCCCCTGTCCGCGAGTGCGCTCGAAGAGCTGCTGCTCTCGGTCGTGGCGCAACTGACGGGCTATCCCGCCCAGATGCTCAGCCCGGACATGGAGCTGGAGGCGGACCTCGGGGTGGACTCGATCAAGCGGGTCGAGATCCTGTCCGCCGTACGCCGGCGGATCGGCGAGGTGCCGGCCGGGAACGTCGCCGGGCTCGGCAAGCTGCGTACCCTCCGCGAGATCACCGACGCCCTCACCACCGGCACGGCACCCGGGAAGGAAGGCCCCTCCGACCGGGCCACGATCGCGGCCCCACCCCCTGCCGAGCGACCCGCACCCACCCCCGTACCGACGCCACCGACACCCCCCGCACCGGCACCCGCCCCGCCCCCGCCGTCCGAACCCGCCCCCACGCCCCCGCACCCGCCCGCCCTCACCCGCCTGGTGACCCGCATGGTCGAGGCCCCCGCGTCCGGCCTGGCGCCCGCGGGGCTCGGTGACGGGCCGCTGGTGGTGACCGAGGGGGGCGTGACGGGTGAGGAGGGCAGGGCGCTCGCCGTCCTCGTGGCCCGCCGCCTGACGGAGCACGGCGTCGAGGCCACCGCCGTGACGGAGATTCCCGGCGACGCCCGCGGCGTGCTCCACCTCGGCGGCCTGACCTCCTCCGGGGCGCCGGACGAAGCGGGCGAGGTGCGGCGCTCGGTATTCCGCGCGGCGCGGTCGGTCGCCGAACGGATGGCCACGGGCGGCGGCGTGTTCCTCACGGTGCAGGACACCGGCGGCGACTTCGGTCTCGGCGGACACGCGCCGGAACGTGCCTGGCTCGGCGGGATCGCCGCTCTCGCCGCGACGGCCGGGAAGGAGTGGCCGGAGGCGACCGTCAGGGGCATCGACTGCGAAGCGGGCGGGCGCGCGCCCGAGGCCGTCGCCGAGGCGATCGTGCGCGAGGTCCTGGAAGGCGGCTCCGAAGGGGCGGTGGGGCTGCGCGCCGACGGCACGCGCGCGGTCCCGCGCACCGAGGC
>NZ_JAAGLR010000312.1 GCF_010548245.1 Streptomyces sp. SID11385 | reverse complement strand
CGCGCAGCGAGGCGGCGTCCTCGGGCGGCGCGAGCCGGTCGGCGCGCGCCCCGGCGGGCTCGGCCCACAGGCGGGCGAGCGGGGGCAGGTCCTCGGGGCGGTGGCTCGCCGGGAGGCGGAAGGAGATCCGCGCGGGCTGGCTCGCGAGGACCTCCTCGACGGTTCCCGTGACGTTGATGCGGCCCGCGTGGAGGATCGCGAGCCGGTCGGCCAGCTCCTCGGCCTCCTCCAGGTAGTGCGTGGTGAGGAGCACGGTGGTGCCCTCGGCACGCAGCGCCCGGACGAGATCCCAGGTGGCGCGGCGGCCCTCGGCGTCGAGCCCGGTCGTCGGCTCGTCGAGGAAGAGGATCTCGGGGCGGCCGAGGAGGGCGCTCGCGAGGTCGAGGCGGCGCCGCTCGCCGCCGGAGAGCTGCTTGACGCGGACACCGCGCCGCTTGCCGAGGCCGACGAGGTTGAGCGCCTCGCCGAGCGGGCGGGCGCCGCTCGTGCAGGCCGCCCACATCCGTACCGTCTCCTCGACGGTCAGCTCGGAGGGGAAGCCGCCCTCCTGGAGCATGACGCCGGTGCGCGGGCGGATCGCGGCCCGTTCGCGGAAGGGGTCGTGGCCGAAGATCCGGACCGTGCCGCTCGTGGGCCTGGCCAGTCCTTCCAGTACCTCGACCGTGGACGTCTTGCCCGCGCCGTTCGTCCCGAGCAGGGCGAAGAGCTCGCCTCGGTCCACGTGGAAGGTGATCCCGCCGACCGCTTCGAACCCGCCCCCGTAGACCCGGCGCAGGTCAGTCACATCGATGACTCGCGTGGTGTCTTTCGCGCTGTTCATGTCTTCGAGTCTTCCCGCGCCGAGGGGCCCGGGGCAGTGCGCGGTGTCACCAAGGCGGATGACATCTGTCATCGGGGCCCGCGAACGCCGGCGCGCACACGAAGAAGGCCCCCCGTTTCCGGAGGGCCTTTCGCTGAGCGGACGACCAGGTTCGAACTGGCGACCTCAACCTTGGCAAGGTTGCGCTCTACCAACTGAGCTACGTCCGCAGATGCGCCCACGACTCGCGTCGTGCGGTGCGGTGACCACCCTACCTCACGGCAGAGCGGTGCAGAGCGGGTGACAGGGATCGCACACTGCGCCTCCCCCTTGGAAAGGGGGTGTTCTACTACTGAACTACACCCGCGCGGCTCCGGGTTCCGGCCTTTCGGCCCGTTCCCTTCGGCGTGCTCCAGACTTTAGCCGATCACCCGGGGTGGAGCGCAAATCGAGGGCGACGGGCCGTCAGGAGCGGAGTACGGGGGCGGGCGGGACGCGCACGGCCGGCGCCCCGCCCCCGTACCGCCGGGTCCGCGTCCCGCACCGCCGGGGCTCACGCCCCATCCCCGTACCACCGGGGCTCACGCCCCGGCGCCCGCCTCAGTTGGCCGCTTCGAACTCCTCAAGGACCTTCTTCGGGATGCGCCCGCGCTGCGGCACGTCCATCTGGTGCGACCTGGCCCAGGCGCGGACGGCGGCGGGGTCGGCCGCCACCGAAGTGCGCCGGTAGGCGCGGCCCGAGGAGGAGCGTTTGCGGCCTGCGGCCACGAAGGGCTCCAGCGCCTTGCGCAGTTTCTCCGCGTTGGCCTGGCTCAGGTCGATCTCGTACGACTTGCCGTCGAGCCCGAAAGTGACGGTTTCCGCCGCTTCCTTGCCGTCGGTGTCGTCGTAAAGAGTGACCACGACACGCTGCGCCACGAATATCGGTCCTTTCGTCGGCGGCTCCCGCCGCCCGACCTGTACACGGCCGGAGTTCCGCGCTCCCGGTCGGGGCACGGCCCTGCGCACGCGGCGGCGCGTACGGGATCATGCGTGCCCGTACGCACTTTTACCGAATGTCTTTTCCGGCCGATTCCTTTTTACAGGCCGGGGTGCGGAGTGGGGAAGTCCTTAAGGAGTTCTGCCGCGTGTTCCCGCGCCTGTTCCGGTGGCGCGCGCGGGCATTGCCGCCCTGTATATGCGCGAGGATTTTCCGGGGCGGGCGACTTCTCGTGTGAGTACCGCCACAGGCGCATGGGCGCGCGCAGGGCGGGCGATGACGGAGCCCGCTACTCCCCGTAAGTGATCCACTTCCGCTCTACCCGCGTAGAAATTCCGGCCCGGTACGCTGAACGGACAAGCTCAACGAAGCACCACACACCGGGAGTGCCCGTGGCACGCGTCGTAGTCGACGTCATGCTCAAGCCGGAGATCCTCGACCCCCAGGGACAGGCGGTGCAGCGTGCGCTGCCGCGCCTCGGCTTCGAGGGGATCGCCGACGTGCGTCAGGGAAAGCGATTCGAACTGGAAGTGGACGGCGAGGTGGACGACGCCGTGCTCGCGCGGGTCCACGAGATGGCCGAGACGTTCCTCGCCAACACCGTGATCGAGGACTTCGTGGTAAAGGTGGAATCGTGACGGCACGTATTGGGGTCGTTACTTTTCCCGGCACCCTCGATGACCGTGACACACAGCGCGCGGTGCGGATCGCGGGCGCGGAAGCCGTTCCGCTCTGGCACCGCGACAAGGACCTGAAGCAGGTCGACGCGGTGGTCCTGCCCGGGGGATTCAGCTACGGCGACTATCTGCGCGCGGGCGCGATCTCGCGCTTCTCGCCGGTCATGGAATCCGTGATCGCCGAGGCGAAGTCCGGAATGCCTGTCCTCGGTATCTGCAACGGATTCCAGGTCCTCACCGAGGCGCACCTGCTGCCCGGCGCGATGCTCCAGAACGACCGTATGCGTTTCGTGTGCCGCGAGCAGAAGCTCCGGGTGGAGAACGCGGGCACCGCGTGGACCACCGAGTTCACGGCGGGTCAGGAGATCCGTATTCCGCTCAAGAACATGGACGGCCGCTACACGGCCGACGAGCGCACCCTCGACGCCCTGGAGGCCGAGGGCCGGGTCGTCTTCCGCTACGTGGACACGAACCCCAACGGCTCGCTCCGCGACATCGCGGGCGTGACGAACGAGGCCGGCAACGTCGTGGGCCTCATGCCGCATCCCGAGCACGCCGTGGAACCGCTCATCGGCAGCGGTGGCACCGACGGCCTCGGGTTCTTCACCTCGATCCTGAGGAAGCTGGTCTCCGCATGAGCCTGGACACGGTCGAGAACGCGGCCGCGACCCCGGAAACGCCCCTGCCGTGGAAGGAACTCGGCCTCAAGGAGGACGAGTACCTGCGGGTCCGCGAGATCCTGGGCCGCCGGCCCACGGGCGCCGAGCTGGCGATGTACTCGGTGATGTGGTCGGAGCACTGCTCGTACAAGAGCAGCAAGGTCCACCTCAGGCAGTTCGGCGAGAAGGCCCCGCAGTCCGACGCGATGCTCGTCGGCATCGGCGAGAACGCGGGCGTCGTGGACGTCGGCCAGGGGTACGCGGTGACCTTCAAGGTCGAGTCGCACAACCACCCCTCCTACGTCGAGCCCTACCAGGGCGCCGCGACCGGTGTCGGCGGCATCGTCCGCGACATCATCGCGATGGGCGCGCGCCCGGTCGCCGTCGTGGACCCGCTGCGCTTCGGCGCGGCCGACCACCCCGACACCAAGCGCGTGCTGCCCGGCGTCGTCGCCGGGATCGGCGGCTACGGCAACTGCCTCGGCCTGCCGAACATCGGCGGCGAGGTCGTCTTCGACGCCTGCTACCAGGGCAACCCGCTCGTCAACGCGGGCGCCGTCGGCGTCATGCGCCACGAGGACATCCACCTCGCGAAGGCGTCGGGCGCGGGCAACAAGGTCATCCTGTACGGGGCCCGCACGGGCGGCGACGGCATCGGCGGCGCCTCGATCCTCGCTAGCGAGACCTTCGACGCGACGAAGCCGAGCAAGCGCCCGGCCGTGCAGGTCGGCGACCCCTTCCAGGAGAAGCTGCTCATCGAGTGCACGCTCGAAGCCTTCGCCGAGAAGCTCGTCGTCGGCATCCAGGACCTCGGCGCGGCCGGGCTCTCCTGCGCGACCTCCGAGCTGGCCTCGAACGGCTCCGGCGGCATGACGGTCGTCCTCGACGACGTCCCGCTGCGCGACTCCACGCTCTCGCCCGAGGAGATCCTCATGAGCGAGTCGCAGGAGCGCATGTGCGCCGTCGTGGAGCCGGAGAAGGTCGAACGCTTCCTCGCGATCTGCGAGAAGTGGGACGTCATCGCCACGGTCGTCGGCGAAGTCACCGACGGGGACCGGCTGGAGATCTTCTGGCACGGCGAGAAGATCGTGGACGTCGACCCGCGCACGGTCGCGCACGACGGCCCGGTCTACGAGCGCCCCCTCGCGCGCCCCGAGTGGCAGGACGCGCTCCAGGCGGACGACGCGAACAAGCTCCCCCGCCCGGCCTCCCCGGCCGAGCTGAAGGAGCAGGTGCGGCGCGTCCTCGGCTCGCCGAACCAGGCGTCGAAGGCGTGGATCACGGACCAGTACGACCGGTACGTGCAGGGCAACACCGTCCTCGCCCAGCCGGAGGACTCCGGCATGATCCGCGTGGACGACGAGAGCGGCCTCGGGGTCGCGCTCGCGACGGACGGCAACGGCCGGTACGCGAAGCTCGACCCGTACACGGGCGCGCAGCTCGCGCTCGCCGAGGCGTACCGCAACGTCGCGACGACCGGCGCGCGTCCGCTCGCCGTCTCGGACTGCCTCAACTTCGGTTCGCCCGAGGACCCGGCGGTCATGTGGCAGTTCTCGGAGGCCGTGCGCGGGCTCGCGGACGGCTGCCTCCAGCTCGGCACCCCGGTGACCGGCGGTAACGTCTCGCTCTACAACCAGACCGGTGACGTCGCGATCCACCCGACGCCCGTCGTCGCCGTCCTCGGCGTCATCGACGACGTGGCCCGGCGCACCCCGGTCGCCTTCGCGGAGCAGGGCCAGCTGCTGTACCTCCTCGGTGACACGAAGGAGGAGTTCGGCGGCTCGGCGTGGTCCGAGGTGATCCACGCGCACCTGGGCGGGCTGCCCCCGGCCGTCGACCTGGAGCGCGAGCGGCTGCTCGGCGACATCCTGATCTCGGCCTCGCGCGACGGCATGATCGACGCGGCGCACGACCTCTCGGACGGCGGTCTGATCACCTCCGTCGTCGAGTCGGCGCTGCTCGGCGGCAACGGGGCGCGGCTCGTCGTCCCCGAGGGCCTGGACGCCTTCACGTTCCTCTTCTCCGAGTCGGCGGGCCGCGCGGTCGTCGCCGTGCCGAGGAGCGAGGAACTGCGCTTCACCGACATGTGCGGCGCGCGCGGCCTGCCCGCGACGCGAATCGGCGTCGTGGACGGCGAAGCGGTCGAGGTCCAGGGCGAGTTCGCGCTGTCGCTGGCCGAACTGCGCGAGATCCACGAGGGAACGATCCCGGGCCTGCTGGCCTGAGCCCGTCCCGGGCACGGGAACAACTGCCCCGGTGTGGGCGCCGGTTGTCCCCGTACGGATGCGACTGACGCCGCACGCACGTCAGTTGACGCCCTCCCGAGCCCCTGCCCAGTCCTTGAGACCGGGTGGGGGCTCGGCTGTTCCCGGGGACGTTTCCCTGCCCGGTAGCGACGGGAGGCGCAGGACGAGCGCCGTCGCGAGGAGCATGAGGGCGGCGAGGCAGGCGAAGACCGTGTCGATGCCGCCCGTGAACGGGAGTGCCGCTCCCGGGACGGCCGTCGAGGGATCGTGGCCGCGCGCGGCCGCCCCGTCGAGCCCCGTGAGACGGGTGAGGAGCACCCCGCCGAGGGCCGCGCCCGCCGCGCCGCCGAGGGTCTGGAAGAAGCGCGCCGCCGTCGTCGTGACGCCGAGGAGACCGGCGGGCGCGGTGTCCTGCGCGTACTGGATGAGGCGGCCGACGAGAAGCCCGAACCCGCAGCCCAGGACGAAGAGTTCACCCCGTGTGGTCCACGCGGGCGTGTGCGCGGTCGAGGTGGCGAGCAGCGCGAGGCCGAGGGCGGCTCCCGAGGTGCCGAGGGCGAGCGGGAGCCGGGTGCGCCCGGTCGCGTACCGCTGCGCGAGCAGGCCCGAGACCGTCATCCCGGCCGCCATGGGGAGCAGGAAGAGCCCGGCGCTCGCGGAGTCGAGGCCGTGCGCGACCTGGAGGTAGAGCATGACCTGCACGATCGCGGCGGTGAGCCCGATGCCGAGGAGGAGCTGCACGGCGAAGCCGAGCCGCAGGGCGCGCGGCCGGAACAGGGTGAGCGGGAGCACGGGTTCGGGCGCGGTCGCCTGCCGCCACAGGAAGAGCGCGAGCAGGGCGAGGGTGGCCGCCGCGAGGGCGAGGGTCGGCGGGGCGAGCCAGGGCCAGCGGTCGCCGCCCCATTCGAGGGTGAGCAGGAGCGAGGAGGTGGTGGCGGCGGCGAGCGCGGCGCCCGCGTAGTCGACGCGGCGGCGCTCGGGGCGGTCGGGCAGGTGCAGGACGGCGGCGGCGGTGAGCAGGACGGCGAGGCCGACGGGGAGGTTGACCCAGAAGATCCAGCGCCACGAGAGGTGCTCGGTCAGCATCCCGCCCACCCACGGGCCGAGCGCCATCCCCGCCCCGGCGACCAGGCCACCGGCTCCGGCACCCCGGGAGGGGGGAGGGGCGGGCGTGGCGGGCGGTGCCGTTTCCCTGGCGGCGCGTGCCGAGAGCCGGAGCACGACGAGCGTGATGCTCATGAGCCCGCCCCCGCCGATTCCCTGGAGGGCGCGGAACGCGAGGAGTTGGGGCATCGACTGGGCGAACCCGCACAGCGCCGAGCCGAGCAGGAAGACGCCGAGCGCGCCGAGGAAGACCCGCTTGGCGCCGAGGGTGTCGCAGAGCTTCCCGTAGAGGGGGAGCGCGGCGGTGGCGGCGAGCTGGAAGGCAGTGACGAGCCAGGGCACCTTGGCGAGGCCGCCCTCGGGGTCGAGATCGCGGACGAGCGGGACGGCGGCGGCCGAGACGATATTCGAGTCCAGGACGGCCAGGACGATCGTGACGAGGCAGAGCGCCGGAACGAGGCGGGAATGGGACACGGGGGCGGGCGCGGGGGCCGGCACGGCCGGCACGGAGATGGGCACGGGGGCTCCTCGGGGTGGACGGACGCCGATGAGCCGAGGATGGCGCACATTTATGTATCGAGTCAATGTTTCGCCTCGGTCAATATGTGGTTCGTCGTGCCAGGGGCCGGGAAACGGCAGGTCCGCTCCCTGCGAGGCCCGCTGATACCGTGCGCGGCATGAGCAGCCTGCGGGAGCGGAAGAAGGCGGAGACGCGGCGGAAGCTGCGCGAGGTGGCGCTCGACCTCTTCGCCGAGCGCGGCTTCGACGCGGTGTCGGTCGCGGAGATCGCGGAGGCGGCCGGATTCTCGAAGATGACCGTCTTCAACTACTTCGGCAGCAAGGAGGACCTGGTCCTCCAACCGCTCCAGGAGCACGTCGAGGACGCCGCGCGCGCGGTACGGGAGCGGGCGCCCGGCGAGCCGGCGGTGGCCGCGGTGCGCCGTACGTACCTCGCGGCGCTCGCGGCCGGCGACGCCTCGCTCGGCGGCAGCGATCTGCCGCTCGTGCTGCGCCTCCAGGGGCTCATCGCCTCGACGCCGCCGCTCCTGGCCCGGATGCTCGTGCTGCGCGGGCTCTCCGAGCGGGCGCTCGCGGCGGAGCTGACGGAGGCGACCGGCGACGAGGCGGGCTCCTCGCTCGCCGCCGCGCAGATCCTCGCCGTGTGGCACACGCTCGTCGGCCGCAACTTCCATGCCCTGCTCGCCGGTACGGAGGTGAGCCGCGTCATCGCGGACGGGCTGGCGCTCGCCGAGCGGGCCTTCGGGCAACTGGAGTCCGGGCTCGGGGACTTCGGGCGCGCGGCGGCGGAGCGTACGGACGCGGAGAGCGACGCCCCGGGTACGTAAAGCGGGGGACAGGGGTGGCCCCGGCGTTCTACCGTCCGCGCATGGACTGGCATGACTGGCACCGCGTGTACGACGACCCGGACTCCGTGCACGCGCGGCGCCTGCTGACCGTGCGCGCGCGGATCGGTGAGGTGCTCGACGCGGCGCCGCCGGGCACGGTCCGGGTGGTGAGTGTGTGCGCGGGGCAGGGGCACGACCTGCTCGGCGTCCTCGCCGCGCACCCGCGCCGCGCCGACGTCCGCGCGCGGCTCGTCGAACGCGATCCGCGCAACGCGGCGGCGGCGCGGGCGACGGTGGCCGGGCTCGGGCTCGGCGAGCGCGTCGAGGTGGTGACGGGGGACGCGGCGCTCGTACGGAACTACGCGGACGTGGCGCCCGCCGCGCTCGTCCTGCTGTGCGGGGTGCTCGGCAACGTGGCGGACGAGGGCATGGAGGACGCCGTCGACCGCGTCTCGCGCCTGTGCGCGCCCGGCGGGACGCTCGTGTGGACCCGCAACCGCAAGGAACCGGACCGCGTCCCGCGCGTCTGCGCGTGGCTCGAAGCGCGCGGCTTCACGCGCGACAGCCTCTCGCCCCCGGACGTCCGCCAGGCCGTCGCGGCACACCGCCGCACCGGACCCGCGGCCCCGCTGCCGCCGCCGGACGCACCCATGTTCGACTTCGTCGGCTACGACGTGCTGGCGGAGCGGGAGGGGCGGGACGGCTGAGGGAAGGGGCCGGGAAAGAAGTCGGGGCCGTACGGGGCGACTTGAGGGGGAACCCGCCCTCAAAGAGTCCGTCCCCGTGAGGAGAGCACGCGTGACCCTCTACCAACGCCCACTGACTCCGGCGGGCTCGCCGGAAGCCGCCCCGGACGAGACCGGGCGCATGTTCCAGATGATCACCGGCTACTGGGCGACGCAGATCGCCCGCACGGCGGCCGAGCTGCGGCTCGCCGAACACCTCGGCCGGGGCCCGCGCACGGCGGCGGACCTGGCCCGTGCCGCGGCCCTCGACTCCGCGGCGACCACCCGTTTCCTGCGCGGCTGCGACGCCCTCGGCCTCGTCACCACCGAGGACGGCGAGCGGTACGCCGCGACGCCCCTCCTCGACACCCTGCGGGCCGACCGGCCCGGCTCGCTGCGCGACCTGGCCCTGTGGGGCGGCATGACCTCGCACTGGCAGCCGTGGGGCCTGCTCCCGGACGCCGTGCGCACCGGGCGGGCGCAGTCCGAAGCCGTCTTCGGCGAGGACCTGTTCACGTACTTCGCCGCGCACGAGGAGGAGGGGACGCGCTTCGCCGCGGCCATGTCGGCGATGACCCAGGGGGTCGCCGACGACCTCGCGGACGTCATCACGCTCCGGGGGGACGAGACCGTCATGGACGTCGGCGGGGCGGCCGGTGCCTTCGTCCAGACCCTCATGGCACGGCACCCCGCGCTGCGCGGCGCCGTGCTGGAGCTGCCGCACCTGGCCAAGGCGGCGGAGGAGACGACGGCGGCGGCCGGGCTCGCCGAGCGTTTCACGTTCGTCGCCGGGGACTTCCTCGACGTCGTGCCGCCCGCCGACGTCTACCTGCTCAAGTACGTGCTGCACGACTGGGACGACGAGACCGCCGTCCGCATCCTGCGCAACTGCCGCGCGGGACTGCGGCCCGGCGGCCGGGTCCTCGTCACCGAACTCGTCATCGACCCGGAGGAGTCGCGCGGGCTCCCGCCGCTCATGGACCTCAACATGCTGACCCTCTCCAACGGCGGCCGTGAACGCGAACGCGCCGAGTTCGCCGCGCTGTTCGAGGCGGCGGGCCTGCGGCTCGCGGGCGTGACGCCCTCGGCCTCGCTCGTCTCGGTCGTCGAGGGGGTGGCGGCTTGAGCGTCCGGACCGGGGAGAACGACCGGGCCGGGAAGATCGACCGGACCGGGGAGAAGGCCCGGCCGACGATGATGGACCAACTCGGCGGCCCCGGGGGGCTGTTGTACACGGGGCTGCCCATCATCGCCTTCGTCGTCGCCAACGCCGCCTTCGGGCTCGGTGCCGCGATCGTGACGGCGATGGCGGTCGCGGTCGGCCTGGCGGTGCTGCGTCTCGTGCGCAAGGAATCGGTCCAGCCGGCGATCGGCGGGATCATCGGCGTGGGCACGGCGTCCCTCGTCGCCTGGAAGACCGGCTCGGCGAAGGGCTACTTCCTGCTCGGCATCTGGTTCAGCCTCGCGGCGGCCGTCGTGCTGCTGCTCTCGGTGCTGATCCGCAGGCCGCTCGCCGGATACGTCTGGAGCGCCCTCAACGGGCAGGGTCAGGAGTGGCGCGGGGACCGCGTCGTGCGGCACGGGTACGACATCGCGACGCTCGCCCTCTTCGCCGTCTTCGCCGCCCGCTTCGTCGTGCAGCAGTGGCTCTACGACCACGACAGCACCGGCTGGCTCGCCTTCGCCCGCATCGCGATGGGCTACCCGCTGCTCGCCCTCGCGCTCCTCGTGGTCGTCTGGGCGGTGCGCCGGGCCACGAAGCGGTCCACCGCACTGCGCGAGGCGGAGTCCCGGCAGGAGGCGCGCGAGCCGGGGGCCCGGCCGGGGACGCGCGACGCGCAGGGGTACGGGCGCCCCGCCGAGCCCGTGTCCCTCGGCGCCGTACGCGGCGGTACCGGTGCG
>NZ_JAAGLR010000283.1 GCF_010548245.1 Streptomyces sp. SID11385 | reverse complement strand
GCGCACCAGCCCGTCCGCCTCGGTGCGGGCGCTCTCCGCCTCGCCGCCGATGCGCTGCCTGGTCTCCTCGACGACGCGTTGCGCCTCCGCGCGCGCCGCGGCGAGCGCGCGTTCGGACTCGGCCCGCGCCTCGTCCACGAGCTGGCGGGCCTGCGCCTCGCTGCGGGCGCGCAACTGCTCGGCCCAGGCGACGTTCTCGTTGACGTGGGACTCGACGGTCGCGCGGCGCTCGGCCAGCTCCTGGTCGAGCTGCTGGCGCCGGCTCGTCGCCTCCTGGTGCAGCTCCGCCTGGAGCCGCGCCTGCTGCTCCGCGTGCTCCTGGAGGAGGCGCTGGGTACGGGAGCGGGCCTCGCGCAGCTCGCGCTCGGCGTCGATGCGCAGTTGATCGGCCTGCATCTGCGCGGTACGCAGCATCTGCTCGGCCTGGTAGGCGATGTCGCCGTTCTCGTACCGAGGACGGAGCGCGAGCGCGCGCCGCGCCTCGTGCAGCTTGGCGCGCAAGACCTCGACCTGGTAGCCGAGGTCGTCGGCGTGCTGGACGGCCTTCTCCCGATCGGTCTTCAGCCGTTTCATCTCGGCTTCGAACCGTGAGAGGTGGTCGTCGTCAGCAGCTTGGTGGCTCTCCTGGCGTTCGTAGCCCCGCACCGCGCGGTCCCATCCGTCCCCTGGTCGTGACACTCCGAGCGAGCCCGCCCGCCCTTCGGACGTGCTCCGGTCCTGCGGGGACCCGTCCGGCGGACCGGTTCCCTTCGTACGGGTGCCCGCCCGGCGGACGCGCTCCCGTCTCCCGGGGAATGGTGTCAGACAGCCGCCCCGGCGCGCACCGCCGCCCCGACATCGCCCCGCCACCCGGACCCCGGCCCGCGACCTCGCGGACGCGACCGCGAGGCCGGGCCCACGGTCGCGACCGGGAGCCGGGGGCCAACCCTACCGGCACCCCTATCCGGAGGTCAGTCCTCCGTCGGCTTCCGGCCGATGATCCCCCGCCGCTCCGCCCGCGCCGGGGAGCCGCCGCGGGGTGCGGCCCGTCACACGCCCTGGCCGGTGACCGCCCGCTCACCGCTCAGTACATTGAGGTAAACCCTCGTTCACTCTCACTGCATAGGGGCTGTGCGTCATGGCCGGAACAGCTGGAACCCAGGGCACCACGTCGGTGATCGTCGCGGGCGCCCGCACCCCGATGGGCCGTCTCCTCGGCTCGCTCAAGACCCTCTCGGGCGCCGACCTCGGCGGCTTCGCGATCAAGGCGGCGCTGGAGCGGGCCGGGATCGGCGGGGAGCAGGTCCAGTACGTGATCATGGGTCAGGTGCTCCAGGCGGGGGCAGGGCAGATCCCGGCCCGTCAGGCCGCCGTCAAGGCCGGTATCCCGATGAACGTGCCCGCGCTCACCGTCAACAAGGTCTGCCTCTCCGGGCTCGACGCGATCGCGCTCGCCGACCAGCTCATCCGCGCCGGTGAGTTCGACATCGTCGTCGCCGGCGGGCAGGAGTCCATGACCAACGCCCCGCACCTGCTCCCGAACTCCCGCGCGGGCCACAAGTACGGCGCGATCGAGATGCTCGACGCGATGGCCCACGACGGGCTCACCGACCCCTTCGAGAACATCGCGATGGGCGAGTCCACCGAGAAGCACAACACCCGCCTCGGCATCACCCGCGCCCCGCAGGACGAGTTCGCCGCGCTGAGCCACCAGCGCGCCGCCGCCGCGCAGAAGAACGGGATCTTCGAGGCGGAGATCACACCCGTCGAGATCCCGCAGCGCAAGGGCGAGCCCGTCCTGGTCGCCACGGACGAGGGCATCCGCGCCGACACGACCGTCGAGACGCTCGGCAAGCTGCGCCCGGCCTTCGCCAAGGACGGCACGATCACCGCGGGCACCTCCTCGCAGATCTCCGACGGCGCCGCCGCGGTTGTCGTGATGAGCCGTGCCAAGGCCGAGGAACTGGGCCTCGAATGGCTCGCCGAGATCGGCGCGCACGGCAATGTCGCGGGCCCGGACAACTCCCTCCAGTCGCAGCCGTCGAACGCGATCAAGCACGCGCTCTCCAAGGAGGGCATCGGCGTCGACGACCTGGACCTCATCGAGATCAACGAGGCGTTCGCCGCCGTCGCCGTGCAGTCGATGGCCGACCTGGGCCTGACCCCGGAAAAGGTGAACGTCAACGGCGGGGCCATCGCCCTCGGCCACCCGATCGGTATGTCGGGCGCCCGTCTCGTCCTCCACCTCGCCCTGGAGCTCAAGCGGCGAGGCGGCGGCGTGGGCGCGGCGGCCCTGTGCGGGGGCGGCGGGCAAGGCGACGCGCTCGTCCTGCGGGTGCCGAGGAACTGAGGCCGGTGGCGGGACGGTGAAGGGGCGGACCCCGTGCGGGGGGCCCGCCCCTTCACCGTCCCCGCGCCCGGCTCACGCGGCCAGTGTGATCACCAGCACCGCCACGCACAGCACGAGCATCCCGCTCGCGTTGAGGAACAGGTTGCGGCCGAAGTCCCGCGCCCGGACGTGCGCGCCGATCGCGAGCAGGAAGTAGAGGACGAGCGCCGCCGACGTCAGGACCGCGAGCGGCTGCCAGCGGATACCGGCCAGGAGCCCGGCCGCCGACGCCGTCTTCACCACCGGGAGCAGCGGCCACCAGCGCCGCGGCAGCCCGACGTCGGTGAGGCAGTCGCGGACGAAGTCCACCGGGCGCAGGCTGAGTACGGCGTCGACGAGCTGGACGAGCGCGAGAGCGAGAAGCGCGAGATGCGGCCATTCCATGACGGGCCTCCGGGGCGGCGAGCGGGTGGCTTCGCCGGGATGACCGGACGGCGCGGGCAAACGTGACAGGGGCGGCTCAGTCGGCGCTCTCGTGCGTCACCTTCGCCCCGTCGAGCGCGACGGACCACTCCGCCCCCTCGGGACCGGTCTCCACGCTCCAGTACCCGTTGCCCTCCCCCTCCAGGTCGACGGAGACGACCGTGCCCTTCGCGGCGGCGGCGCGGGCGGCCTTCGCGGCGCTCGTGGCGTCGCCGCTCAGGAGGTCCTTCGCGGTCCGTACGTCGTCCGCCTCGCCGCGCTCCGTACGCACGGTGAGGACCTTCCCGCTCGACGGCGAGACGTCGAGGTGCCGGAGCGTCCCGGAGCGGTCGAGGATCTCGACCTCCCACACGAGGCGCCCGTCGTGGTCGTCGTCGATCTCGGCCGAGACGGCGCGGCCCGGGGTGCGGGCGAGCGCGGCGGCGAGGGCGTCGGGCGCCGACAGCTTCCGCGCGGCGGTGGCCTCCGCCTCGTGCTCGGCGGCGTCGTGGGCGCGCTCGCGGGCGTCGTCGTCGCGGTCATCGCTGTCGTGGTCGTCGCTGTCGTCGCTGTCGTCGCGCGCCGTGTCGTCGGTGCCGGTACGGGCGAGTCCCGCCTGCTGGTGCTCCGGCTGCCGGTGCTCCGGCCGCTGGTGCTCCGTCGCCTCCGTGCCGGAGGCCGTGGACGTGCCGTCGTCGCCTCCCAGGGACGCGGCGGCGACTCCGCCACCGGCCGCGAGGACGACGGCGGCGGCGAGGGCGGCGAGTACGGGCTTGCGCGGCATCGTGCGCTGCATGAGGAACCTCCTGCGGGAGCGGGCTTGCTGACCTGGCTCACTGTTGCCCGCGCCGCCTGAAGGCTTCCTGAAGCTTCCTGAAGGCCGCTTCAGGGAGGATTTGGCAGGCTGTGCGTCATGCGCCTGCTGATCGTGGAGGACGAACGCCGCCTCGCCCGCTCCCTCGCCCTGGGCCTCGGCGCCGAGGGCTACGCCGTGGACGTCGCGCACGACGGGACCGAGGGCCTGCACCGGGCCACCGAGGGCGGCTACGACCTGATCGTCCTCGACATCATGCTCCCGGGCATGAACGGCTACCGCGTCTGCGCCGCCCTCCGCGCCGCCGGCGACGACACGCCGATCCTCATGCTCACGGCGAAGGACGGCGAGTACGACGAGGCCGAAGGGCTCGACACGGGCGCCGACGACTACCTCACCAAGCCGTTCTCGTACGTCGTCCTGCGCGCCCGCGTCAAGGCGCTGCTGCGCCGCCGCGCCACCGGGGCGCCGCCCGTGCGCGAACTCGGCGCGCTCCGCCTCGACACGGGCGCGCGCCGCGTCCGCCTCGCGGGCGAGGAGATCCCGCTCACGGCGAAGGAGTACGCGGTGCTCGAACACCTCGTGCTCCGCGCCGGGCAGGTCGTCTCCAAGGCCGACATCCTCGAACACGTCTGGGACTTCGCCTACTCCGGCGATCCCAACATCGTCGAGGTGTACGTGAGCGCGCTGCGCCGCAAGCTCGGCGCCGGTCTCATCCGCACGGTGCGCGGCGCCGGGTACCTCCTGGAGCGCCCGTGAGGCGCTTCTTCGGCTCCGTACGGGGCCGGGCCACCGTCGCCGCGACGCTCGTCGTCGCCGTCGTCCTCGTCGCGGCGGGCACCGCCGTCGTCCTCTCGCTGCGCGCCAACCTCATCGACCGCGCGGGCGCCGACGCCGAGTCCGCGGCGCGCAAGGTCGCCGCGCGCCTCGCGACCGGCACCGCCTGGGACGCGCTCGACCTCCCCGACGATGACGACGAACCCGTCCAGATCGTGGACGGCACGGGCCGGGTACGGGCCGTCAGCGAGGACCTGGAATCCGTCAGCGGCACGGGGACGAGCGACGTCGCGCCGTCCGCCGGGCCCGCGCCCGCGCGCGGCACGCTCGACGACGACGCCCACCTGAGCAGCGGCGAGGCCGTCATCGACGGTGACCGGGGCACGTACCGGTGGGCGGCGATCGAGGTGAAGCCGCGGGAGAGCGGGGACGACGGGGACGCGGGGGACGACCGGGACGACGGGGACGACGGCGCGGATTCTCCGGGCGGTGACGAGGCGGAGGCCCCGGGCGGCGACGACGACGCGCGGACGTTCACCGTCTTCGCGGGGGCACCGCTCGACGCCGCCGACGGGGCCGTGCGCACCGCGCTCACCGTCATGCTCATCGGCCTGCCCGTGCTGCTCGCCGTCGTCGCCGCCGTCACCTGGGCGGTGACCGGGCGCGCGCTGCGGCCCGTCGAGGGCATCCGCGCCGAACTCGACGCCATCACGGGCTCGCGCGACCTCGCGCGCCGCGTCCCGGAACCCGCGACGCACGACGAGATCGCCGCCCTGGCCCGTACCACCAACGCGACGCTCGCCGCGCTCGAAGACGCCGTCGACAAACAGCGCCGCTTCGTCGCCGACGCCTCGCACGAGCTGCGCAGCCCCATCGCCTCGCTCCGCACCCAGCTCGAAGTGGGGGCGGAACACCCGGAACTGCTCGACGTGGACGGTGCGGTGGAGGACACCGTGCGGCTCCAGCACCTCGCCGCCGACCTGCTCCTCCTCGCCCGGCTCGACGCGGGGGAGCGGCCCCCCGACCGGCCGGTGCGGCTCGCGGACCTCGTCGCGCGCGAGGCGGCGGAGCACGGCCTGCGCGCCCGGATCGCACCGGAACGGGCGGACGGCTACGAGGTGCGCGGCTCGGCACCCCAACTCGGCCGCATCCTGGGCAATCTGCTCGACAACGCCCGCCGCCACGCCCGCTCCGACATCGCCCTCACCCTGCGCCAGGACGGCGCCGACGCGGTCGTGACGGTGTCCGACGACGGCCCGGGGGTCCCGCCAGCCGAGCGCGAGCGCGTCTTCGAGCGCTTCGTGCGCCTCGACGACGCCCGCACACGCGACGAGGGCGGCGCGGGCCTCGGCCTCGCCATCGCCCGCGACGCCGCCCACCGCCACGGGGGCTCGCTGGTGGTGGGCGAACGGCACGGCGGGGGAGCGGAGTTCGTGCTGCGGGTGCCGCTGGCGGGGTGAGGTGGGGCGGCGGAGCCGGGCGGTGTGCGGCGGGGCGGGCGGACGGGCGGCGGCCCGGCTCAGCGTGCCTCGCGCACCTCGCGCAGGCCCTCGGCGATCGGCCGGAGGTAGCCGTGCAGCGTCGTGAGCTGCTCGGGGGTGAGCCGGTCGATGAAGTGACGGCGCACCGAGGCCACGTGGTGCGGGGCGACCTCGCGCATCGTCGTCAGGCCCGGCTCGGTGAGCACGGCGAAGAGGCCGCGGCGGTCGGACTCGCAGTTCTCCCTGCGGACGAGGCCCGCCTTCTCCAGGCGGGTGATCTGGTGGGAGAGGCGACTCTTGGACTGGAGCGTCGCGGCGGCGAGATCGCTCATCCGCACCCGGTGCTCCTCGGCCTCCGAGAGGTTCACCAGGATCTCGTAGTCGTTCAACGTGAGCCCGAACGGCTGGAGATCGCGTTCGAGCTGGTGGGTGAGGAGCCGGTTCACTTCCAGGTGGGTGCGCCAGGCGCACTGCTCGTCCTGGCTGAGCCACGGCGTGGCCTCGCTCGTCGTCTTCTCCGTGTCCATGAGGGCATTCTACCGAAGAAGTTGAAAAGTGAACGAAACCCGTGACGTGAGCTGCCCCACGAGCCGCCACCCTAACCCCGCACCCCCGCCCGGCGGCCTCGTTCCCCCGCGCGCCGCCGCGCCCGCCGCCGCAAGCCGAGGTCGCCGCCACAATCGAGGCCGCCGCGCCCCGACCACGAACCGAGGCCGCCGCGCCCCCCTACAAGCCGAACCTCTGCTGGATGTCCCCGAACTGCCCCGGCAGCCTGGGCAGTCCCTGCGCCCCGCCCGGCGCGTGGCCGGGCATTCCTGGGCGGCCCGGCGCCCCGCCGCCCGGCACGCCCGGCTCCGCGGGGGCCGTGCCGATGTCCTTCTCCGCCATGAGCTGCTCGCTCGACTGGAGGAGGACAGTGCCGGCCCCGACGAACTCGAACTGGTGCTCCTCGCCGGAGGCGCCGCCCAGCCCGGTGAGGGCGCGGACGCCGCCGAGGAAACCGCTCAGGTAGCCGTGGTCGTAGTGGTGGCACGGCGAGGGGCAGTCCGCCCAGCCCACGAGCGCCTGCGGGTCGACGCGCAGCGGCGGCTCCATGAAGACGACCGGGCCGTTGGACGCGGCGATGAACTTCCCCGTGCCGATCAGGGTCAGGAAGCCGGGCACGATCGACTGCTTGAGCGCGAGGCTCGGCTCGTAGGCGAGGAGGTTGCCCGAGCGGACCGTGAGGTTGCCGTCCTCCAGGTCGAAGCTGTTGACGTCGAAGGCCCGGTCCGCGAGGAGCATCTTCCCCTCGCCCTCCGCCACGACCCAGTCACTCGCGTGCAACGGCGAGTGGAAACTCGTCCGCAGCAGCCGGTCGAAGCGCCCGCTGCCGATCCCGTCGAAGGAGATCCGCCCGTAGTACGCGATCATCTTCCCCTTCTGGAGGAACCACTGCGAGCCCCGCAGCTCCACGCAGAACGTGTACGCGTTGACGTTGTCGTCCGAGGGCAACGTGTGCGGGTCGAGGACGGGGGCGCCGTCCGGGGTGAGCGGGTTCACCGGGTACCTCCGAGGATGCCCCGGCTATCAGTGCGGGGAGGGATCGGGCTCCTGTGGAGCAGGACGAGGAAAGAGCGATCCCCGTCAAGGCGTTTGACGGTCGCCCGGGCCGTCGCCGCGCCCGACCTCAAGCCGGTGCACAATCTCGGAGTTGAGGGACCGTCGGTCGCGCTTGGCTTTGGAGGCCAGCCATGCGTGAAGGTCGGCGGGCAGGCGGAGTGTGATGCGTACTTCTTCATGATCCATACCTCAAGTGTAGTGGTACGGTGGTGTCATGGCGACACGAAAGCAAGCGATGGGGGGTACGGGGCATGCCCGGTACGCCTACCGGCTTCGTGTGTCGTCCACGGTCCGGAGGGCGCTTCTCGCCGAGTGGGACCGCTGCCGGTGGGTGTGGAACGAATGCGTCGCTAAGTCCCGGCAGATGCACGCCCACAACCGCGCGCGCCCGGACGACAAGCTGACGTGCGGTCCGGCCCAGCTCGACAAGATGCTGACTGAAGCCCGCGCGAAACTGGCCTGGCTTCGTGAAGGCGCATCGGTCCCGCAACAGCAGACCATCCGCGACTTCGGTACGTCCCGCTCGAAGGCACTGAGGGACATCCAGAAGTGCCTTCCGGTCCGGCAGCGCGCAGGCATGCCCAGGGCGAAGAAGAAACGCGAGGCTCTGCCCACGCTGAACTACACCACCCGGGGATTCCGCCTGAAGGACGGCCGCCTGCATCTCGCGGGCGGCATCGTCTTGACCGTGGTGTGGTCGCGGGGCCTGCCCGCCGCACCGTCCTCGGTCCGCGTGTACCAGGACAGCCTCGGCCACTGGTACGCCTCGTTCGTTGTCGCCACCGAAGTGCAGCGGCTCCCGGAGACGGGCGCGGTGATCGGCGTGGACTGGGGCGTGAAGGAAACCGCCACCACCACCTCTGACGCCCACGACCTCCCGCACGCTCGGCACGGGAAGAAGGCCGCGCAGAAGCTTGCCCGCTA
This sequence comes from Streptomyces sp. SID11385, assembly GCF_010548245.1. GTDB lineage: Bacteria > Actinomycetota > Actinomycetes > Streptomycetales > Streptomycetaceae > Streptomyces. Next base: position 10,480 of record NZ_JAAGLR010000283.1, on the reverse strand, counting down.
CCAGCGGATGATGGCCCGGCGCAAGCCCGCGCGTGGACACGCCGCATCGAAGGGATACCGGCAGGCGGGGGCGCAGACCGCGAAGCTGCACAAGAAGGTGGCCCGGCAGCGGCAGGACACCGCTCGCAAGTGGGCCAAGCGCGTCGTCCGCGATCATGACGCGCTCGCCATCGAGGACTTCCGCCCGAGGTTCCTCGCCAAGTCCAGCATGGCCCGCAAGGCCGCCGACGCCGCGATCGGCGCCACCAAGAAGGCCCTGATCGAGATGGGTCGCAAGCACGGGCGGGACATCCGCCTCGTGCACCCCGCGCACACCACCATGGACTGCGCGTCGTGCGGAGCGAGATCCAAGCACGCACTCCCCCTTTCCGAACGAACTTATGCCTGCACCGCGTGCGGAGCTGTCTCACCCCGGGACAAGAACTCCGCACGCGTGATGCTGGTCCGGGCTGGTCTCATCCCGGCTGGTGCTGATGGTGGAAGACCTGCGGGAGCGACGCTCCCGCAGGCAGCCTGAGCCAGGAATCCCCCTCCTTGAGGAGGGGGAGGACGTCAAAGCTTCTCCTCCGATGCCTGCACGAAGACCGCGCCCTGCCCCGACAGCTCCAGCTGGAACGCCTCGCCCGAGCCCCGGCCCACCATGTCGCGCCAGCCCAGGGCCGTGGACAGCTTGTTCCGTACCTCGCCGTAGTGCGCCACGTACGCCTGCGGATCGACGTGCACGGAGCGCCCCGGCGTGATCGGCAGCTCGATGACCCCGCCGTGCGCCATGACCGCGACGGCACCGTGCCCCTTGAGCGTCGTCGTGAAGAGTCCCTGGCCCGTCACCTGGCCGCGCACCATCCCCATCACGCCGCCCTGCGCGCCGAGGAAGAGCGTGCCCTGCTGGAGCGAGCCGTCGAAGGCGAGCAAGCGGTCCGCCTCGACGCACAAGGTGTCGCCGGACAGGTTGACGACCTGCACGTGGTGCCCGCCGTGGCCGAAGAGCACCGTGCCGTGGCCCTCGACCGTCATGAGCGGCGTCGCCTCGCCCGCGACCCGCCGCCCGATCATCGACATGACCCCGCCCTGGCCGCCGCCCACGTTCGGCGTGAAGCTCACCTCGCCCCGGTACGCGAGCATCGCGCCCCGCTGGCTGAAGAGCCGCTGCCCCGGCAGCACCTGCGCCTCGACCATCTTCGCGTTGATCTCCCTGAACGGCATCAGAGGTCACCCCCGAACGTCTTGCGCTCGCTCGGCTGCACCCACACGACACCCTCGCCCTCGAAGCGGATCTGGAACGCCTCGCCGCCCCCTTCGCCCATCACCGTGCGGAAGTTGACGCCGGACTGGAAGTGCTGGCGCAACTGCCCCTGGTGCGCCACGTACGCTCCCGGGTCGACCTGGAGCGGGTACGCGGAGCTGACCCGCAGCGCCATCGCGGGCCCGTCCGAGAGCAGCGCGGCCTGTCCGCTCCCCTCGACCGTCGTCGTGAAGAGCCCCTGCCCCTGGCTCGCGCCGCGCAGCCCCGTGAACGTCGTCCCCGTCCGCAGTCCGGCGTCCGTGCACAGCAGGTTGCTCGCCTCCACGTACAGCGTCTCGCCGCGCAGGCTCACGACGCTGATCTCCGTCGCCTTGTCCGCGAACCAGCACGTGCCCTCGCCGCGCACCTCCATCACCTCCATCTGCTCCCCCGTGAGCCGGCGCGTGACCATGCCGCGCAGCCCGTCGCCGCCGCCGGAGAGCTTCTTGAAGTTCATCCGGCCGTCGTACGCGACCATCGAGCCGTTCTTGGCGCGCACGGCGTCGCCGGTGAGCTGGACGGCGAGCACTTTGCTGCCTTGGAGTCGGAGGTGAGCCACGCCTTCGAAGGTACTGGGCGCGGGGCGCCCCCGGGAGCCGTTTCGACCCTGATTCGACCCGGAGATCCGACCCCGAGAGACCTCAGGGGCGCGCGGGGCGTGAGCAGAGCCACCCCCCTTCCGCCCCACCCCCGTCCCGCCCCGCCCCGGCGGGCTGCGAGAATGAGGCGGCTTGTGCGCGCGTTCACAAGATCGTGTGAGAGCGTGCACGGACTCCCCGTACCGTCCGCTCCTCCTGCCCCCCGACCGAAAGTTCCGCGCCGTGGACATCAAGACAGCCTCCGCCCTCCGCCGCCTCCGCCTGGTCTCGGCCCCCGAGGCGGTCTCCTTCCTCCTCCTGCTCGTGTGCTCGATCCTCAAGCGCACCACCGACTTCAACGCCGTGCCCGTCATGGGCATGGTCCACGGCGTCCTCTTCGTCCTCTACGTGATCTTCTGGATCGACGCCTGGAACCGCGCCAAGTGGTCCGCCGGGCGCGGCATCCTCTACTTCGTCCTCTCCGTCCTGCCCACCGGCGGCTTCTTCGCCGAGCGCAAGCTCAAGCGCGAGGCCGAGGACGCGGTCATCGCCGGCCGCGCCCGCCGCGAGGGGGTCGTGAACGCATGATCGTCGCCTTCTCCGTCTCCCCGCTCGGCGTCGGCGAGGAGGTCGGCGCGTATGTGGCCGAAGCGGTCCGCGTCGTCCGCGAATCCGGCCTGCCGCACCGCACCGACGCGATGTTCACGAGCATCGAGGGCGAGTGGGACGAGGTCATGGACGTCGTCAAGCGCGCCACCGCCGCCGTCGAGGCCCGCAGCTCCCGCGTCTCCCTCGTCCTCAAGGCGGACATCCGCCCCGGCGTCACGGACGGTCTCACCCGCAAGGTCGAGACGATCGACCGCATCCTGGGCGAGAACCCCGCCTGACCAGCGCCTCACCACCCACCGGCCCCCTCGTCCGCACGAGGGGGCCGATGGCTGTTCGGAGGGGCGGGGCGTCGACCCGTGCTGTCCCGAGGACGGGGAGAACACGTGCGAGGCCGGTCCGCCCGGTCAGCCCCGGGGAACGCGCTCCTCACCCCTCCCCCTCCGCCAACGCCGTCCCCAGCCCCGTGCGCCGGTACACCACCTCCCGTCCGTAGCGTCGCGCGTGCAGGAGGCCCGCCGTGTGCAGGGCCTTCAGGTGGGCGGAGACCGTGGAGGGGGCGAGGGCGAGGCGGTCGGCGAGGGCGCTCGTCGTGGCGGGGACCGCCAGCGCCGCGAGCACCTTCGCGCGGCCCGCGCCGAGGATGCCCACGAGCGCGTCCGGCGGCCGTTCGGGGACGCCCGTCCACAGCGAGGCGAGGCCCCGGGCCGGGTAGACCAGCGTCGGCTGGAACGGTTCCTCGACGCCCGTCACGATGTCCGGCCACGTGTGCACGCTCGGCATGAGGACCAGCCCCTCGCCGCGCAGCCACCGCTCGTGGTCGCCGTGCTTGTCCACCGTGAGCGTCCTGCCCTCCCACCGCACCCGCGTGTCCAGCTCCGGCAGCAGCCCGCCGAGCCCCACCTCCGCGAGCCGCCGCGCGTGGTGTGCCACGTCCGCTTCGAGCAGCGCCCGCAGGCGGGGCCACTCCGGTTCCACGAGCGCGTGCCACGCCGCTTCGAGCAGGTCCGCCGACCGTGCCACGGCCCGCTCCGGCTCCGCGAGCAGCCGCCGTCCCCACGCCGACTCCGCGCCGCCCCGTACCGAACGCAGCGCCCGCGCGAGGTCCCTGCGCGCGGCGGCGGGATCGGTCGCGCGGACGCGGGCCAGTTCCTCGCCGATCCCCGCCGTCGCGCCGTCCGGCGGCGGCGCCCAGAAGTCGGGGGAGTGGCCCCGGTGCGGCATGAGCCGCCACAGCGGCCGCAGGTCGAGCCCGGCCGCCGCCGCGCGCATCCGGTCGAGCCGCCCCTGGTGGTACGGGAAGCGGTCGGGCCGCGTCAGCGTACGGACCGCCTCCTGCGTCTCCCACAACGGCGAGAACGCGAACCGGCACCGCAACAGGTCCCGGTCCCCCAGATGCAGACGCTGCGCCACGCTCGCCCTCACCCCCCGATTCGGCTGGAGCCGAAACGATACGTCCGGCGCGCCCGCCCCCCGATGCTCGCCCCATGCCCGAGCCCACCGCTCCCCCTCCGCCCGCCCCCGCGACCGGACCCCGCCCCCGTCCCCGCTACCTCACCCTTTTCCGCGTCCCCGAGTTCCGCGCCGTCTTCCTCGCCCACCTCTGCTCCCTCCTCGGCACCGTCGTCAGCGAGATCGCGCTCACCGTCCTCGTCTTCTCGCTCACCGGCTCCCCCTTCCTCTCCGCCCTCGCCTTCGCGCTCGGCCTGCTGCCCTACCTGGTCGGCGGGACCCTGCTCGCCGGGCTCGCCGACCGGTATCCGGCTCGGCGCGTCCTCGTCTGCTGCGATGTCGTCAGCGCGGGCTGCGTGGCGCTCATGGCGCTGCCCGTCACGCCCGTCGCCGGGCTGCTCGCGCTGCGCGTCGTGCTCGCGCTCGTCGCGCCCGTCTTCGCGGGCACGCGGATGGCGACGCTCGGCGACATCCTCGGGGACGGCGACACCTTCGTGCTCGGGCGCTCGCTGCTGCGAATCGTCTCGCAGACCGCCCTGCTCGGCGGGTACGGCGTCGGCGGGCTCCTCCTCGTACTCGTGCCGCCGCGCGGGGCGCTCCTCGTCACGCTCGCGACCTTCCTCGGCTCCGCCACGCTGCTGCGCCTCGGTACGCGGCACAGGCCCGCCCGCGCCCGTACCGCCGCCAGTGGGCTCGTCCGTGACTCGCTCTCCGGCGTGCGCGCCGTCCTCGCCCTGCGCGAGCCCCGCCTCGCGCTCCTCCTCTTCTGGCTGCCCCCGGCCTTCGCCGTCGTCCCCGAGGGGCTCGCCGCGCCCTACGCCGCCTCACTCGGCGTCGACGGCGCGGGGCTCGGACTGCTGCTCGCCGCGCTCTCCGCCGGGATGATCACCGGCGAGTTGCTCGCCGGCACCCTCCTCACCCCCGGGGGCCGCGCCCGCCTCGCCCTCCCCCTCGCCGCGCTCGGCACGCTTCCGCTGGCGCTGTGCCTGCTGCGGCCCGGCTACGTACCGCTGCTCGCCCTGCTCTTCGTGACCGGTGCCTCGGCCGCGTACACCCTCGGTCTCGACCGCTGGTTCGTCGACTGTGTGCCGGTGGCGCTGCGGGGCCGGGCGATGACCGTGCAGACCGCCGGGCTCATGACCGCGCAGGGGCTCGGCACCGCGCTCGCCGGGGCCGTCGCCGAACGTTTCGCCCCGCACCTCGTCGTCGCGGGGGCGGGGCTCCTCGGCGCCGTCTGCTGCCTGCCGCTCGCCCTCTCCGCGCGCCGCGCGCGCCGTGTCCCGGACAGGGACGGGCCGAAGAGTGAGACGGGGCTGACCACGATGTGACCGGCCGGTAGGGTCGGGGGCGTGCCGAAGCCGCTCAGCCTCTCCTTCGACCCGATCGCCCGCGCGGATGACTCCTGGCGGCAGCGGTGGGGACACGTCCCCTCGATGCCCGCGATCACCTCGATCATGCGGGCCCAGCAGATCCTCCTCGCCGAGGTCGACGCCGTCGTCAAGCCGTACGGACTGACCTTCGCGCGCTACGAGGCGCTGGTGCTGCTCACCTTCTCCAAAGCGGGTGAGCTGCCGATGTCGAAGATCGGCGAGCGGCTCATGGTCCACCCCACCTCGGTGACCAACACCGTCGATCGCCTCGTGCGCTCCGGTCTCGTCGCCAAGCGCCCCAACCCGCAGGACGGGCGCGGCACCCTCGCCTCCATCACGCCCAAGGGCCGCGAGGTCGTCGAGGCGGCGACGAAGGACCTGATGGACATGGACTTCGGCCTCGGCGCCTACGACGCCGAGGAGTGCGCGGAGATCTTCGCGCTGCTGCGCCCGCTGCGCGTCGCGGCCGGCGACTTCGAGGACTGACGGAACGGGCCCGCTCACCAGGGCGGGGCTGACCAGCGGCTTCGCCCGCGGGCCCGCCCCGCGTACCGTTCGCCCGATCCGCCCGGTTAGGCTCCCCCCATGAAGAAGAGCGTGCTGACCCGCTACCGCGTGATGGCGTACGTCACCGGTGTGCTGCTGGTCCTGCTGACCCTCGGTGTCATCGCCAAGTACGTGCTCGACATCGACGGTGCCACCGGCCCGACCCGGATCATCGCGATCGCCCACGGCTGGCTCTACGTCGTCTACCTCGTCGTCGCCTTCGATCTCGGCTCCAAGGCGAAGTGGAAGGTCGGCAAGCAGCTCTGGGTGCTGATCGCGGGCACGATCCCCACGGCCGCGTTCTTCGTCGAGCGCAGGATCACCCCCGAGCTGGAGGCGAAGGTCGCCGCGCAGGACGCGAAGGCCGTCCCCGCCGCCCGCGCCGCCGCCGGCGCGGAGGCCAAGAAGGGCTGAGGCGGGTCCGTACGCGGACGAGGCCGGGTCCCCGCTTTCCCGCGGGGCCCGGCCTCGTCCGCGTTCCCTCAGCGCCTCACCACGGCAGCGGGCCCTCCCGGTCCACCGCGCGCCCCGTCCCGGCGGAGGCGTCCTCCGTCGCCAGCGCGACGATCGCGTCCGTGCCCTCCGTCACCGTCTGCGTGCCCGTGTGGTGGTTGAGGTCGGTGGCCGTGTAGCCGGGGTCCGCCGCGTTGAAGCGGACGCCCTCGACGCCGCGCGCGTACTGCGTCGTCAGCATCGTCACGGCCGCCTTGGACGAGGTGTACAGCGGCGAGACGACCGAGTGCTCGACGCGCTCCGCGTCGTGCGTGAGCGTCTGCGAGCCGAGCCCGCTCGTCACGTTGACCACGCGCGGGTCCGCCGACGCGCGCAGCAGCGGCAGGAACGCGTGCGTCATCCGCACGATGCCGAGGACGTTCACGCCGAACACCGCGAGCGCGTCCTCGCCCGTGAGCTCAGCGGGCTCCTTGAAGGGCCCCGTGACGCCCGCGTTGTTGATCAGGACGTCGAGGCGGCCCTCGTGCGCCGCCACGTCCTTCGCCGCCGCCGCGACGGACGCGGAGTCCGCGACGTCGAGCGCCACCCAGCGGCCCCCGACCTCCTCGGCGACGGCGCGCCCCCGTTCCGGGTCGCGGGCGCCGACGAGGACGGTGTGGCCGAGGGCCGACAGACGGCGGGCGGTTTCGAGCCCGAGGCCGCGAGCGGCCCCGCTGATGAGGGTGATCGTGGAGGTCATGTCCCCGAGAGTGCGCCCTCCGTACGGGCTGATCCAGGCACCTTCGACCGTAGGAACGCCCGTACCACCCGGACGTCCGGGGGCCGACCGCCGCCGCACGGGGGCGCTCAGCCCTCCAGGCCCTCGATCAGCAGGGCCGCGAGGCGCCGCGACCACTCCTCGTCCACCGGCTCCGCGCTCACCAGCGCCCGGTGCACGACCGTGCCCGCGATGACGTCGAAGATGAGGTCCGCGTTGCGGGCCGCCGAGACCGGGTCGGGGTCGCGGGGGATCTCGCCGCGCTCCTGGGCGCGGCGGCGGCCGAGCAGGACGAGGCGCTTCTGGCGGTCCACGATGGCGGAGCGGATGCGGTCGCGCAGCGCCTCGTCGCGGGTCGACTCGGCGATGACGGCCATGAGGGACGTACGGGTCTCGGGGCGCTCCAGGAGCCGCGCGAAGCGCAGCACGACGGCCGAGACGTCGCCCGCGAGGCTCCCGCAGTCCGGGAGTTCGAGTTCGTCGAAGAGCACGGCGACCGCGTCCACGACGAGTTCGTTCTTGCCCGCCCAGCGCCGGTAGAGCGTGGTCTTCGCGACGCCCGCGCGCGCGGCGACGTCCCCGAGCGCCAGCCCCGACCAGCCAGCCTCGACGAGCACCTCGCGGGTCGCCGCGAGGATCGCGGCATCGGCCGCGGCGCTGCGGGGGCGCCCCGAGCGGTGCCGGTCGGGCGGCGGCGTGGGGGAGGACGCCGGGGAGGGGGGAGTCGCTGGGGGCGTCGCGCCGGACGGAGAAAGGTCGGAGGCGGGCATGGCGTGACCATACCGGCCAGTAGCACTGCGGGGTGTGAACGAGATCACCGCGCGCCCGGCGGCTCCAGGAGTTACGCTACGACGCGTAGCGAAAAGCTCCCCGCCCCGCGCGGGAACGCTTCGAGCGACAACCGCACCCGGGGTGGGGACCCCGGGGAACACGTGCCGCACCCGCCGCCCCGCGTGGTGCGCACACCCCGTACGGGTGACTTCGTACGGTCCGCAGAACGGTCCGCCCCCGGGCGAGCGCGCGGAGAGCCGGTGCATCCTGCACCTGGCTTTTCCGCCGTGGCGGCCGAAGGGGGAGGATGGGCACATGCAGCCACGGAACATGTCCATGAGCGGGGTCGTCGACCTCGCCGCGGTGAAGGCGGCCCAGGAGGCCAAGGCCAAGGCCGAGCAGGCCCGCGCCGAGCGTGCCCGCGCGGGCGACACGGGAGCGGTCCCGCCCTCGGGGCTCGTCATCGACGTCGACGAGGCGGGCTTCGAGCGCGAGGTGCTCCAGCTCTCCACCGAAGTCCCCGTCGTCATCGACTTCCAGGTCCCGCGGGCCGAGCCCTCGGCGGCGCTGAGCGCCGTGCTCGAACGCCTCGCCGTCGAGTACAACGGCCGGTTCGTCCTCGCGCGCGTCGACGCCGAGGCGAACCAGATGCTCTTGCAGCAGTTCGGCGTCCAGGGCATCCCCGCCGTCTTCGCCGTCGTCGCGGGCCAGGCCCTCCCGCTCTTCCAGGGCGCGGCGCCCGAGGAGCAGATCCGCCAGATCCTCGACCAGCTCATCCAGGTCGGTGAGGAGCGCTTCGGCCTCACGGGCATCCAGGTCGACGCCTCCGCCGCCGAGCGGGCACCGGCCGAGGAGGAGCCCGCGGGCCCCTACGACCACCTCCTCCAGGCCGCCGTGGACGCCCTCGACACCGGCGACTTCGCGGGTGCCGTCCAGGCGTACCGCAACGTCCTGAGCGAGGACCCGGCCAATACGGAGGCCAAGCTCGGGCTCGCGCAGGCCGAACTCCTGCGCCGCGTCTCCGAGCTGGACCCCGCGCAGGTCCGCGGCGACGCGGCGGAGCGTCCCAAGGACGTCTCCGCGCAGCTCGCCGCGGCCGATCTCGACCTCGCGGGCGGCCACGTCGAGGACGCCTTCGGGCGCCTCGTCGACACCGTCCGCCAGGTCTTCGGCGAGGAGCGCGACACCGTCCGCCTGCGCCTCCTCGACCTCTTCGAGGTCGTGGGCCCGGACGACCCGCGCGTCGTGGCGGCCCGTCAGGCCCTCGCGCGCGTGCTCTTCTAGGCGGGTACCCGGGCATATGCCCCTCGTTCCGTGCCCCGGTGGATTTGGCGACACGGCGACCTGAGCACCCCTTCTTTACCAAAACTTGGTAAAGAAGGGGTGCTGTTACTTGTAGTAAGAGGAGCCCGACCTTCCGTCGCGCGCCGTGTGGTGATGTCCCGTTATGCGCCCTTGTGCGAAGCGACTTTCCGTGCGGCGCGCGACCGTGGCCGATGGCGTGCGGTCATATCGGCGTTACTAGTCAGTAACGAACCCCTTGTGCCCGACCGCCGAATGCACCACGATCGGGCACGCTCGGTCCACTGCCTCCGGTCCGACAGCCAATCGGCGCCCGGGGGTTCATGGGTCCCCACCGGGCGGGCCGGAGTCCTCGCGGGCGCCGGCCGGGACAGGGGGGTCTCCGCCGGTCGGCGGGGCCTGTCCACGGGTTGCGTGAAGGCGCGGCCAAGTGGTTGTCGCTCGGGGGTGATCGCCGGAGATCGACGCGCTCCACGCGCGGCCAGTCCCCGGCGCTTCTTCCCGAGGACGTAGCGCTTCTCCCATCCCTGCCCCCGACCGCCGCCGCAGCGGTGGTCGGCACGGGCCCGGGATGTACGTCCGAGAAGGAGGAAATCATGGAATCTGTCGCTCGTGGCGGGACCAGATGGCGTCGTTTCGCCGTCGTCATGGTCCCGGGTGTCGCTGCCACGGCGGCGATCGGGGTCGCGGTGGCGCAGGGCGCGCTCGCGGCCTCGTTCAGTGTGTCGGGGCAGCAGTTCAAGGTCTCGGCGGACCGGCTGGAAGGCACGGGCTTCGCGCAGTACGGCGGTCTGGACGTGGGCCCGAACAAGGAGACCGGTCACGCGGTGGCCATCTCCTCGTTCAAGAGCGCCGACCTGACCAACATGTGCCAGTCGGTCGTGACGCCGAACGTACCGCTCGTCGGCACGGTGACCCTCCGGCTCACCGCCGGTGGGAAGGGCACCCCGGCGCACGCCGACAACCTGTACGTGGACCTGGACGATCTGTCCGGTGACGCGACGTTCGGGGACATCGACATCGGTGTGGCGGCGGGCGCCAAGACCCGCGGCCCGAAGCTCGCGCCGAACACCAACCCGGGTGCCTTCGCGCAGCAGGCCAAGACGGCCACGATCGAGAACGTCAGGCAGACGGCGTGGGCGACCACGGCGGGCACCTTCAAGCTGAGCGGCCTCCACATGGCGATCAGCAAGGGTGTCAAGGAGTGCTACTGAGCACTTTCCGCTGGACGCCGGGTCGCACGGACCCGCGTCCGCCCGAAAGCTGACGCTCGCGACCGTGGGCGGCCCCGGCGGGCCGCCCACGGGGCGCGTGCCCGACGACGGCACGCGGGCCCCTTCGCCGCGGGCCGGGCCTTCGCCCG
>NZ_JAAGLR010000252.1 GCF_010548245.1 Streptomyces sp. SID11385 | reverse complement strand
GCCCGCGGCCCGCTTGCGCGGGGCCGCCTTGCGCGCGGGCGCGGCGGTCGCCGGGGTGCCGAGCACTTCCTTCAGGAAGCGGCCCGTGTGGCTCTCGGGCTCCTGGGCGATCTCCTCGGGGGTGCCCTCGGCGACGACCACGCCACCGCCGTTGCCGCCCTCGGGGCCCATGTCGACGACCCAGTCGGCGGTCTTGATCACATCGAGGTTGTGCTCGATGACGATCACGGTGTTGCCCTTCTCGACCAGACCGGACAGCACCTTGATCAGCTTGCTGATGTCCTCGAAGTGCAGCCCGGTGGTCGGCTCGTCGAGGACGTAGACCGTGGAGCCCGTGGAGCGCTTCTGGAGTTCGCTCGCGAGCTTGACGCGCTGCGCCTCGCCCCCGGAGAGGGTCGGAGCGGACTGGCCGAGCCGGACGTAGCCGAGACCGACGTCGTTGAGGGTGCGCAGGTGGCGCGCGATGGCGGGGACGGCCTCGAAGAAGTCCATCGCCTCCTCGATCGGCATGTCCAGGACCTCGGCGATGGACTTGCCCTTGTAGTGGACCTCCAGGGTCTCCCGGTTGTACCGGGCACCGTGGCAGACCTCGCACGGCACGTAGACGTCCGGGAGGAAGTTCATCTCGATCTTGATCGTGCCGTCGCCGGAGCAGTTCTCGCACCGGCCGCCCTTGACGTTGAAGGAGAAACGGCCCGGCAGATAACCGCGCACCTTCGCCTCGGTCGTCTCGGCGAAGAGCTTGCGGACGTGGTCGAAGACACCCGTGTACGTGGCCGGGTTGGAGCGCGGGGTACGGCCGATGGGCGACTGGTCGACGTGCACGACCTTGTCGACCTGGTCGTCGCCGGAGACGCGGGTGTGCCGCCCGGGGACCGAGCGGGCGCCGTTCAGCTCCCTCGCCAGGTGCGTGTAGAGGATGTCGTTGACGAGCGTGGACTTGCCGGACCCGGAGACCCCGGTGACGGCGGTGAGGACACCGAGCGGGAAGGAGACGTCGATGTCCCGGAGGTTGTTCTCCTTCGCGCCGAAGACCGTCAGCTTCCGCTTCGGGTCGGTGGGGCGCCGGACCTCGGGGACGGCGATGGCCCGCTGTCCGGAGAGGTACTGCCCGGTCAGCGACTCCTTGTTGCTGAGCAGTCCCGGCAGTTCGCCGCTGTGCACGACCTTGCCGCCGTGCTCGCCGGCGCCCGGGCCGATGTCGACGACCCAGTCGGCGACCTTGATGGTGTCCTCGTCGTGCTCGACGACGATGAGGGTGTTGCCCATGTCGCGCAGGCGCACGAGGGTCTCGATGAGCCGGTGGTTGTCGCGCTGGTGCAGCCCGATGGAGGGCTCGTCGAGTACGTAGAGGACGCCGACGAGCCCGGAGCCGATCTGCGTCGCGAGCCGGATGCGCTGGGCCTCGCCGCCGGAGAGCGTGCCCGCGGCGCGGTTGAGCGAGAGGTAGTCGAGGCCGACGTCGACGAGGAAGCGCAGCCGCTCGTTGACCTCCTTGAGCACCCGCTCGGCGATCTTCTTGTCCCGGCCGTTCAGCCGCAGTTCGGTGAGGAAGTCCGCGCAGTCGGTGATCGACATCGCGGAGACCTCGGCGATGGACTTCCCCATGACGGTGACCGCGAGCACGATCGGCTTGAGCCGGGTGCCGTGGCAGCTCGGGCAGGGCACTTCGCGCATGTAGCCCTCGAAGCGCTCCCTGCTCGTGTCGCTCTCCGCCTCGGAGTGGCGGCGCTTGACGAAGGGCACGGCGCCCTCGAAGGCGGTGGTGTAGGTGCGCTGGCGCCCGTACCTGTTGCGGTAGCTGACCTCGATGCGGGTGCGGTGCCCGTGCAGCAGTGCCTTCTTGGCGCGCTGCGGCAGTCCGGCCCACGGGATGTCGGTGCGGAAGCCGAGGGCGTCGGCGAGAGCGCCGACGAGGCGGCCGAAGTACTCCTTGGAGTGCCCGTGCGACCAGGGGTGGATGGCGCCCTCGTCGAGGGACTTGTCCTCGTCGGGGACGATCAGCTCGGGGTCGACCTCCATGCGGGTGCCGATGCCGGTGCACTCGGGGCAGGCGCCGAAGGGCGAGTTGAAGGAGAAGGAGCGCGGCTCCAGCTCCTCGAAGGAGAGGTCGTCGTACGGGCAGTACAGGTGCTCCGAGTACATCCGCTCGCGCTCGGGGTCGTCGGCGTCGAGGTCGACGAAGTCGAGCACGACCATGCCGCCGGAGAGACCGAGCGCGGTCTCGACCGAGTCGGTGAGGCGGCGCTTGGCGCTCTCCTTGACCGTGAGGCGGTCCACGACCACCTCGATCGTGTGCTTCTCCTGCTTCTTGAGCTGGGGCGGCTCGCTGAGCTGGACGGTCTCGCCGTCCACGCGAGCGCGGCTGTACCCCTTGGTCTGGAGATCGGCGAAGAGGTCGACGAACTCGCCCTTGCGCTCGCGCACGAGCGGCGAGAGGACCTGGAAGCGGCTGCCCTCGGGCAGGCCGAGGACCTTGTCCACGATGGCCTGCGGCGACTGCCGGGCGATGGGGCGTCCGCACTCGGGGCAGTGCGGCTTGCCGATGCGCGCGAAGAGCAGGCGGAGGTAGTCGTAGACCTCGGTGATGGTGCCGACCGTGGAGCGCGGGTTGCGCGAGGTGGACTTCTGGTCGATCGAGACGGCCGGCGAGAGGCCCTCGATGAAGTCGACGTCCGGCTTGTCCATCTGGCCGAGGAACTGCCGGGCGTACGAGGAGAGCGACTCCACGTAGCGCCGCTGCCCCTCGGCGAAGATCGTGTCGAACGCGAGGGATGACTTGCCCGAGCCGGAGAGTCCCGTGAAGACGATCAGGGAGTCCCGGGGGAGGTCGAGCGAGACGTTCCGCAGATTGTGCTCGCGTGCTCCACGGACGATGAGACGGTCGGCCACGCCGGTCCGCACCTTTCTGATCGGTGAAGCCGGGCGCACCCTGCTTCGGAAAATGTCTGGACCATCGGGCACGGACGGGTCTGTGCCCGCGGTACGGGACCTTCCGGTCCGGTCCGCGCGCGCCGTCCCGGCGATGGGCTGTCACGGGGGTGGGGCGCCTGCGCCGCCACCGTCCCTGTCGAGACCGCGTCCCTGTCAGGGCTGTGCCCCTGTCGAGAGTGCGTCCCCGTCAAGAACGTCGGGGGAACCGTGATGATTCCGCAGGGTTTGTCACCCTGCCCCGGTCGCCCCCTCCAGCATGCCTCGTGACCGCACCCCCGAGCGTATAGCACGCACTTTCGATTCCGGGCCGCCTCCGGGCTTCTTCACTCGTACGAGCCAAAGCGACGGAAGCGGGTTGACGCCGGGCGCCTCGGCGGGGACCGCGCCGGGACCGGGCGGGCTGTGCTCACCGTCACAACGGCGCGCGGGACGCCGCCGTCACGGGCGGTCCCGGGGGCTGTCAGTGGGGCGTTCTAGGGTGTGCCGCATGACGTACAGCGGAAAAGTGCGGGTGGGCGGTCCCGCCGAGGCGCACGAACTGGGCGAGCTGATCATCTCCAAGGTCGCCGTCGGCCCGATGGAGAACAACGCCTACCTGCTGCGCTGCCGGGAGACGGGCGAGCAACTGCTGATCGACGCGGCGGCGGAGCCAGGGACCCTGCTCCGCCTGATCGGCCCCGACGGGCTGCGCACGGTCGTCACGACCCACCAGCACCCCGACCACTGGCAGGCGCTCGCGGAGGTCGTCGCGGCGACCGGGGCGCTGACCTGCGCCGGACGCGAGGACGCGGCGGGCATCCCGGTGCCCACGGACGCGCCGCTCGACGACGGGGACGTGGTGCGGGTCGGCCGCGTCGAGCTGGGGGTACGGCACCTGCGCGGGCACACCCCCGGCTCGGTCGCGCTCGTCTACGACGACCCGGACGGCGCCCCGCACGTCTTCACGGGCGATTCGCTCTTCCCCGGCGGGGTCGGCAACACACGCGGCGACGCGGCGGCCTTCCGGCAGCTCATCGACGACGTGGAGGAGCGCGTCTTCGCGCCGCTGCCGGACGAGACCTGGGTCTACCCGGGCCACGGCGACGACACCTCGCTCGGCGCCGAGCGCCCGCACCTCGGGGAGTGGCGGGCCCGGGGCTGGTGAGGCCCGGCGCGCGTACGGGCGCAGACGCCCCCGTGCTGGTGGCCGGTCCTCAGCCCAGCAGCGCCGCGACCCGCTCCACGGCGAAGCCGTAGCCCTGGAGACCGCAGCCAGCGATGACGGCGTCGGCGCGCAGGGAGACGTAGGAGTGGTGCCGGAACTGCTCGCGCCGGTGGATGTTCGAGAGGTGGACCTCGACGACGGGCAGCCCCTCGCACGCCTGGAGGGCGTCGAGGAGGGCCACGGAGGTGTGCGAGTAGGCGGCGGGGTTGATCACGATGCCGCAGTGGTGCTCGCGCGCCTCGTGCACCCAGTCGACGAGCTGCCCCTCGTGGTTGCTCTGCCGGGCGTCGGCGCGGCCACCCAGTTTCTCGGCGGTACGGGCGCACAGCGCCTCGACGTCGGCGAGCGTGTCGGTGCCGTAGACCTCGGGCTGCCGCTTGCCGAGGAGGTTCAGGTTGGGCCCGTTGAGCACCATGAGCGGGGCGGTCGTGAAGGTGTGCGGCATGGGGTCCTCCGGTCCGGGGCTGAAGCTGGACCGAGGTCTATCACGCCGGGCCCGGCCGTGAAGAAGCGTGGTCCCCGCCCGTCCCCATGGCGGGCGAGGACCACGCGTGAGGCGTGCCGCGTACGGTCAGCGCCTCGGTCCGGCCCCGTCGTCCCCGTCCCTGGACGGCTGGGCCGCGTCCGTGTGCTCGTGCCGCTCGGTCCGCGCGCCCACCGCCGCGTGCTCCGTACCGTTCCCGGCGGCCTTCTCGGCCTCGCGCTGCCTGCGCGTGGCGAGCAGGCTCGTGACGGTCGTGACCGCGAGGACGGCGACGATGACGCCGAGCGAGACGGTCGTCGGGATCTCGGGCACGTGCACGCCGCTCTCGTGCAGGGCGTGGAGCACGAGCTTGACCCCGATGAAGCCGAGGATGACCGAGAGCCCGTAGCTGAGGTGGACGAGCTTCTTGAGCAGTCCGCCGATGAGGAAGTAGAGCTGGCGCAGCCCCATCAGCGCGAAGGCGTTCGCCGTGAAGACGATGTACGGGTCCTGCGTGAGCCCGAAGATCGCCGGGATGGAGTCGAGGGCGAAGAGGACGTCGGTCGTGCCGATGGCGAGGATCACGACGAGCATCGGCGTCATGATCCGCTTGCCGTGCTGCCGGACGAAGAGCTTTGTGCCGTGGTACCTGTCGGCGACGCCGAAGCGGGTCTCCAGGGACTTGAGGAGCTTGTTCTCCTCGAACTCCTCCTCGGTCTCGTTCTCCTCGCGCGCCTCCTTGATGAGCTTCCAGGCGGTGTAGAGGAGGAAGGCGCCGAAGATGTAGAAGATCCACGAGAAGTTCTCGATCATCGCGGCGCCCGCGAGGATGAAGAGGGTCCGCAGGGCCAGCGCGATGAGCACGCCGACCAGGAGCACGCGCTGCTGGAACTTCGCGGGGACCGCGAACTTCGCCATGATCAGCACGAAGACGAAGAGGTTGTCGACGCTGAGCGATTTCTCCGTGATGAACCCGGCGAAGAACTCGCTGCCCTGGGTGCCCCCGGCGAAGACCAGCAGCCCGACGCCGAAGAGACACGCGAGGGCGATCCAGACGACCGTCCAGATCCCGGCCTCCTTGAGGGAGACCTCGTGGGGTTTGCGTCCGATGAGGAAGTCGACCGCGATCATGGCCAGCAGGGCCACGATCGTGATCAGCCAAACGGTGAGAGAGATGTTCACTGCGCCTCCGGCAGTACGTCACGGCATTCGATCAGCTCGTCGCTGCCGGAGGTCTCTTCCACCACGCACACTCATGCGCATGGCCGACGCCCCGGGACCCGAACGGTCCGTATTGACGGGTACGCCGCTTGAGGAGTACTCCCCTCCGCTGTTCACAAGCTACGGGGATACCCAAGAGATGTAAAGGCGCAAGTAAAAGAAAACCCAAAAACGCAGGTGGAGGGGGTGCCCGGAGCGGGCTGGGACCTGGGACCCAGCCCGCACCGGTACCCGGGCCGCTCTCAGAGCAGGGGCAGGATCGCCGGCACGAGATCCTGGAAGGTACGGCCCTGGGCGGGCGTGCCGAGCGCGGTCATCCGCCAGCCGCCGTCCGCGCGGTGCACCTTCGCCATGATCTGCGCGGTGTACGGGCCGCCGCCCGCCAGGGTGTGCCGGGCCAGCTCCTGCCCGGTCGTCTCGTCGACGAGCCGGCAGAAGGCGTTCTGGACCTCCTGGAAGGTCTGGCCCGTGAAGGAGTTCACCGTGAAGACGATCTGGTCGACGTGCGCCGGCACGCGCTGGAGGTCGACGAGGATCGACTCGTCGTCGTCCCCCTGCCCCGCTCCCCCGACCAGGTTGTCCCCCGTGTGCCGGATCGAGCCGTCATTGCTCGTGAGGTGCTGGAAGAAGACGACGTCGACCGACTTCTTCCCGCTGAAGAGCACGGCGGAGGCGTCCAGGTCGATCTCCCGGGGGCGCATCAGTCCGCTGAGCAGCCCCCGCTTGCGGGGCGCGGCCTGCCAGCCGAGCCCCATCCGGACCGCCGTCAGCGCTCCCCCGTCGCCCTTCTCCAGGCTGATGCCCTGTCCCTTGGCCAAGTTGACCGTCACGTGTCCCCACCTTCCGTGCCTGCGTCACAGGGCGCTCCCCCGGAGAGCGCCCGCCCCGACCCTCGCACGGCGGCGGGGCGCGGCGCAGCCCCCGTACGGCGGATTGTGGCCGTCCCGGGACACGGAGGCGGAGCACATGACCCGGGCGGGTGACCCGGTCAGGGGCAGGGCGCGCCTCACCCTCCCGGGGACGGGCAGGCACCGGGCGCGGGTGCGACCGAGCCACCGGAGGCTCCCGGCGGCCGCTGCCCAGGGCCAGGACCAGGCCCTCGCCCAGGACCACCAGGCCCCCGCCCCGGCTCCTCAGGCAACCCCCGCCTCCTTCATCTGCCGCAGTTCCTTCTTCATCTCCGAGACCTCGTCGCGCAGTCGTGCGGCCACCTCGAACTGAAGGTCGGCGGCGGCGGCCCGCATGCGGTCGGTCATCTCCTCGATCTGCTGGGCGAGCGCGGCACCCGGCTGGTCGGTCGGCGTGCTCGCGGCCTTGCCCTTGGCGGCCTTGCCCTTGCCCTTCGCCGCCTTGCCCGTCTCCGCCGTGGCCTTGCCGCCGAGCGCGGGCACGGGCGTCTTGGCGCCCTTGCCCTCCTTGGCCTGCCGGTATCCCGTACCGAGCAGGGAGTCGGTGTCGACCTCCTCGCGCGCGATCGAGGCGACGATGTCGTTGATCTTCTTGCGCAGCGGCTGCGGGTCGATACCGCGCTCGGTGTTGTACGCGATCTGCTTGGCGCGGCGGCGGTTGGTCTCGTCGATCGCCCGTTCCATCGCCGGCGTGATCTTGTCCGCGTACATGTGGACCTGCCCGGAGACGTTGCGGGCGGCGCGCCCGATGGTCTGGATGAGCGAGGTCCCCGAGCGCAGGAAGCCCTCCTTGTCGGCGTCGAGGATCGCGACGAGGGAGACCTCGGGGAGGTCGAGGCCCTCGCGGAGCAGGTTGATCCCGACGAGGACGTCGTACTCACCGGACCGCAGCTCGCGCAGCAGCTCGATGCGCCGGAGCGTGTCGACGTCGCTGTGCAGGTAGCGGACGTTGATGCCGAGTTCGAGGAAGTAGTCGGTGAGGTCCTCGGCCATCTTCTTGGTGAGCGTCGTGACGAGAACGCGCTCGTCCTTCTCGGTGCGCTCGCGGATCTCGTGGACGAGGTCGTCGATCTGGCCCTCGGTGGGCTTGACGACGATCTCCGGGTCGACGAGCCCGGTGGGGCGGATGATCTGCTCCACGAAGCCGTCCGAGCGGGACAGCTCGTAGTTCCCCGGGGTCGCGGAGAGGTACACCGCCTGACCGATGCGCTTCTGGAACTCCTCCCATTTCAGCGGCCGGTTGTCCAGCGCGGAGGGGAGGCGGAAGCCGTGGTCGACGAGGGTGCGCTTGCGTGAGGCGTCGCCCTCGTACATCGCGCCGATCTGCGGGACGGTGACGTGGGACTCGTCGATGACGAGGAGGAAGTCCTCGGGGAAGTAGTCGAGCAGGGTGTTCGGCGGGGAGCCGGGCTCGCGGTCGTCGAAGTGCATCGAGTAGTTCTCCACGCCGGAGCAGGTGCCGATCTGGCGCAGCATCTCGATGTCGTACGTCGTCCGCATCCGCAGCCGCTGCGCCTCCAGGAGCTTGCCCTGCTTCTCCAGCTCGGCGAGGCGTTCCTCCAGCTCCTTCTCGATGCCGTTGATCGCCCGCTCCATGCGCTCGGGACCGGCGATGTAGTGCGAGGCGGGGAAGACGTACACCTGCTGGTCGTCGCTGATCACCTCGCCGGTGAGCGGGTGGAGCAGGGAGAGGGCCTCGATCTCGTCGCCGAACATCTCGATGCGGACGGCCAGCTCCTCGTACACGGGGAAGATCTCGATCGTGTCGCCGCGCACGCGGAAGGTGCCGCGCGTGAAGGCCACGTCGTTGCGCGTGTACTGGATGTCGACGAAGCGGCGCAGCAGCTCGTCGCGGTCCAGCTCGTCGCCGACCTTGAGGGGGACCATGCGGTCCACGTACTCCTGCGGCGTACCGAGGCCGTAGATGCAGGAGACGGAGGCGACCACGACGACGTCCCTGCGGGTGAGCAGCGAGTTCGTCGCGGAGTGCCGCAGCCGCTCGACCTCCTCGTTGATCGAGGAGTCCTTCTCGATGTAGGTGTCCGACTGCGGGACGTACGCCTCGGGCTGGTAGTAGTCGTAGTACGAGACGAAGTACTCGACCGCGTTGTTCGGGAGCAGCTCGCGGAACTCGTTGGCGAGCTGGGCCGCGAGGGTCTTGTTGGGCGCCATGACGAGCGTCGGGCGCTGGAGCCGCTCGATCATCCACGCGGTGGTCGCCGACTTGCCGGTGCCGGTCGCGCCGAGCAGGACGACGTCCTTCTCCCCGCCCTTGACGCGCTTCTCCAGCTCGGCGATGGCGGTGGGCTGGTCACCGCTGGGCGAGTACGGACTGACGACCTCGAAAGGCGCCACCGTGCGTTCGATCTGAGTTACGGGCCGCATGTCCTCCACGGTACGACCGACCACTGACAAGCGGCCCGGCGAACGGGACGCACCACGCGGGGAGACGGGTCGCGCCGCG
>NZ_JAAGLR010000215.1 GCF_010548245.1 Streptomyces sp. SID11385 | reverse complement strand
GCTCCGCCGCCTCCGGGTGTCGGTCCGCCGTCCTAGGCTGCACGGCATGACGACGCAGCCGCTGTCCCTCTCCGCCGACGAGGCCCGCCGCATCGCGCTGCGCGCCCAGGGCCTCCTCGGCGCCCCCGACCGGCGCGCGGGCGCGCGGGGTGTGCTGCGGCACCTCGGCGCGGTGCAGCTCGACACGATCTCGGTGCTCGCCCGCTCGCACGAGCTGGTCCCGTACGCGCGCCTCGGCGCGATCGGCCGCCAGGCCGTCGAGTCCGCGTACTGGGCGCCGCCCGAGGCCCCCGCGCACGCCTTCGAGTACTGGTCGCACGCGGCCTGCGTGCTGCCCGTCGAGGAGTGGCCGCACTTCGCGTTCCGCCGCCGCGCGTACCGGAACCGCCCGTTGTGGGGGCACGAGATGCCGGCGGGCGCGTACGAGAAGGTGCTCGCGCAGCTGCGCGACGAGGGCCCGCTGACGGCGACGGAGCTGGGCGGGGCGAAGAACGGCGGCGAGTGGTGGGACTGGTCGGCCTCCAAGGTCGCCGTCGAGCGGGCGCTGACGTACGGGGACGTGGTCTGCGTCCGGCGGACGGGCTGGCGCCGGGTCTACGACCTGCCGGAGCGCGCGATCCCCGCCGGGCTGCTCCACGACGACCTGGACGACCTGGAGTGCGTCCGCCGCCTGATCCGCCTCGCGGCGCGCTCGCTCGGCGTCGGCACCCGCTCCGACCTCGCCGACTACCACCGGCTGAAGAACGAGCAGTTCGACGCCGTGATCGAGGACTGCGGCCTGGTGCCCGTCCGGGTCGAGGGCTGGGGGAAGCGGGCCTGGGCCGACCCGGAGGCGCTGGAGTCGAGCCCACGCGGCCGGCACCGCACGACGCTCCTGTCCCCCTTCGACTCCCTCATCTGGGAACGCGCCCGCGCGGAACGCCTCTTCGGCTTCTCGCACCGCCTGGAGGCGTACGTGCCCAAGCCGAAGCGCGTGCACGGCTACTTCGCCATGCCGGTCCTCTCCGGCGGCCGGCTCGTGGCCCGCGTCGACCCGGCCCGCGAGGGCACGACGCTCGTCGCCCGCCAGGTCTCCCTGGGCGGCGACCTCCCCGGCACGGCGACCCCGCGCAAGGCCGTCGCGGGCACGGCGACGGCCCTGGCGGAAGCGGCCACGTGGGTCGGCTGCACCCGCGTCCGCGTGGACCGCGTGGACCCGCCGGAACTGCGCGATGCGCTGGAACGGGAGGCGGGCGCGGCGCTGGCGGCGCGGCGGGAGGGGACGGCGGACTGAGGGATACGGGTACGGGGCGGCCCGGCGGTGGGGGGCGGCCCCGTACCCGGGGATGCCCAGGGCCCCCGTACCCCGGGATCGCGAGGCGGCCGTCCCCGGGATCACCAGGCGACCGGCCCCGCGTCGTCGAAGAAGCCGCCGCGCGGGCCGTCGTCCGGGAGCGTCGCGAGGTGGAGGGCGATCGCGGCGCCCTCCTGCGGGGTGCGGGTGGACTGGTGGCCGGTGAAGTCGGTGGCGACGTAGCCGGGGCAGCAGGCGTTGACGAGGACGGGGGTGTCGGCGAGGCGGCGGGCGTACTGGGTCGTGAGGGCGTTGAGCATGGTCTTGGACGGGGCGTAGGCGGCCA
The DNA here is from genome assembly GCF_010548245.1 of Streptomyces sp. SID11385. Taxonomy (GTDB): domain Bacteria; phylum Actinomycetota; class Actinomycetes; order Streptomycetales; family Streptomycetaceae; genus Streptomyces. The sequence continues at coordinate 4,036 of NZ_JAAGLR010000215.1, read as the reverse complement.
TGACCGGCCCGGTCCGCAAGGTCAGGGAGCCCATGTTGCTCGACACGTTGACGACGCGCGGCGCGGGGGCGCGCAGGAGCAGCGGGAGGAGGGCGTTGGTCACGCGGACGACGCCGAAGACATTCGTGTCGAGGACCGTGCGCAGGACGTCGAGGTCGAGCGTGGTCGGGTCCTGCGCGCCGTCCTCCGTCGTCCCGCCGATCCCGGCGTTGTTGACGAGCACGTCGAGCCGCCCCGCGGTCTCCTCGATCGTCCTCGCCGCCGCGGCCACGCTCTCCTCGGAGGTGACGTCGAGCGCGACGGCGAAGGCGCGCGCCCCCTCGGCCCGCAGCGACTCCACGGCCGCCGCTCCCCGCGCCGCGTCGCGCGCCCCCACGGCGACGGTGAAGCCGAGCCCCGCGAGGCCGCGCGCGACGGCGAGGCCGATTCCCTTGTTCGCGCCGGTGACCAGCGCGGTCTTCGTCGTTTCGTTCTCCATGATCCCCATGCTCGGCGGGCCCCGCGGTCGCGTCCAATACCGCTTCGGACAGGCGTGATACCCCCTCGGTATCACCACCGGGCGGCCTAGGCTGTCGGTATGGACGACGAGGCCGGAGACGTGGAGGTCCGCGAGCTGAGGTACTTCCTCGCGGTGGCCGAGGAGTCGCACTTCGGGCGTGCCGCCGAGCGCCTCGGCATGACGCAGCCCCCGCTCTCGCGCGCGATCCGGCAACTGGAGCGCCGCATCGGCGCGCGGCTCCTGGAGCGGGACCGCCACGGCGTGCGGCTCACGGCGGCGGGCGAAGTGCTGCGTACGGAGGCGGGAACGGCGCTCGACGCGATCGCCGCCGCGGCGCGCAGGACCCGCCGCGCGGGGAGCCCGGACCAGCGTCTCGTCCTCGCGACGAAGGCGGGCGCTTCGCACGAGCTGCTGCGCGCGCTCCTGGACGCGGCGGCGCGCGCGGCGGACGTGCCGCCGGTCGAGGTGCTGCTGTGCGAGGTCGGCGAGCAGGCCGGACTGCTCCGTACGGGCCGGGCCGACGCCGCGCTCATGCACCGCCCGGTCGACGACCTCACCGGCTTCGACACGGAGGACCTGCACACCGAGGGCCAAGTCGCGATCCTCCCCGCGGCCCACCCCCTCGCCGCCCGCCCCCACCTCACGCTCGCGGAGGTCAGCGCCGTCCCCGGCCTCCCGATCGCCCGCTGGCCCCGCCTCGACGGCAGCTACCCCGAGGGCCCGGGTCCGGAGGTCCGCACGCAGGCTCAGCTGGCCCAACTCGTCGCCCTGGGCAAGACCTTGCTCGTCATCCCCGCATCCAGCCGCGCCTGGCAGTGGCCCGAGCACCTCGCCGTCCCGGTCCTCGACGCCCCGCCCATCACCACGGTGATCGCCTGGCCCGCCCGCAGCCGCTCCCGCCCCGTGGCCGCCCTGGTCCGCACGGCGACGGAGCTGCGGAACGACACCACCTGACCGCCGGGCCCCGGGTCACGGCCGGGGCCCGCAGCCGCGCCCGCGCTTGGACGCCCGCTCTCGCGTCTGCAAACCCGCGCCGAACTCCCCCACACCTCAGCGGATTTCGAGGATCTTCTCCCGCATCGCGTACACCACCGCTTCCATCCGCGAGTGCAGTTGCAGCTTCTCCAGGATGTTCCGCACGTGGTTCTTCACCGTGTTCTCGCTGATGAACAGCTCTTTGGCGATGTCCCGGTTGTTCATCCCGGTCGCGACGAGCTTGAGGACTTCCATCTCGCGGTCGGTGAGCCGGGGGGCGGGGACGAGGCGGCGTTCGTCGGTGCGCTGGATCATCGACTTGAACTCGCTGAGCAGTTTCGACGCCATCGAGGGGCTGATCTGCGACTGCCCGTCCGCGACGGCGCGGATCGCGGTGGCGACCTCGTCCGTGGAGATCTCCTTGAGGAGGTAGCCCGTCGCGCCCGCCTTGATGGCGTCGTAGAGGTCCGCTTCCTCGTCGCTGATCGTCAGCATGATGATCTTCGCGCTGGGGGCGACCTCCTTGATCGCCGTGCACGCCTCGATGCCGCCGCGCTTGGGCATCCGCACGTCCATGAGCACGATGTCCGGGAGCAGATCGGTCGCCTTCTCCACGGCTTCGGAGCCGTCCCCGGCCTCGCCGACGACCTCGATGTCCTCCTCCGTGGCGAGCACGATCTCCAGGCCGCGCCGGAAGAGCGCGTGGTCGTCGACGACCAGGACCCGGATCGGTTCGGCGCGGGGCCTCGGTTCGTCCTCATCGGGGCGGAATCCGCCGGAGGCACGCCCGGCGTCCGCGTCCCGCCTCGGCCCGAAGCTGTCCGCCATCGTCTCTTCCCCCTGAAGCCACGACTGTATGGACCGACTCAACCGGGTGCGGCTGCGGGCCGGTTGGCCGGTCCGGCCAATGATTCCACGTCCCGCCCTCCCCGTGGGCCGCTCCGGACCTCAGCTTGGAGCCCTGGGGGCGCATCAGCGCACACCAGGGGCACCGACCAGAACCGGCGTACGGAACGTAGCCCCCGCGCCCACCCGCACCCCCGGGCACACGGCACCCTCGCACCCGCCTCGCGCGCTTCTCCCCCACGCGCACACGGGCTGGAGTCCCGCGACCGGTCACCGGTCGCGGGACTCCAGCCCGCCGCACCGCGCCCGCCCCCCGGGATCAGCACCCGGGAACTCGCGCGCGGCGGTTCAGCCCTCCTGGCCGCCCAGCGCGCCACCCGCACCGGCCGGTTCAGGCGTGGCCACCATGGGGTCGGTCGACAGGTGGATGACGCCGTAGTCGTAGGCGTGCCGCCGGTAGACCACGCTCGGCTCCTTCGTCTCCGCGTCGACGAAGAGGTAGAAGTCGTGGCCGACCAGCTCCATCTCGTAGAGCGCCTGGTCGAGCGACATCGGGGTCGCCATGTGCGTCTTCTCGCGGACCACGAGCGGTCCGTCGCCCTGGACCTCCAGGGAGCCGACCTTCTTCGTCGGTACGCCGCCGTCGCTCTCGGGCTCGGGCTCGGCGAAGGTGCCGTCCTCGTTGAGCCCGGCGGTGCCCGGGACGCGCTCGGCGACCTCGGCGGCGGTCAGCCGCTCGCTGCCGCGCCGCGTACGGCGCTTGTCGTGCTCCTTGCGCATCCGGGCGGCGAGCTTGGCGACGGCGAGATCGAGGGCCGCGTACGGATCGGCGGCGCACGCCTCGGCGCGAATGACCGGACCGCGCGAGCGCAGCGTGATCTCCACGCGGTCGCAGCGGTCCGCCTGCCGCGGATTGTGTTCCTTGGACACCTCGACGTCCAGGCTCATCACTTTGCCGTCGAGCTTCTGGATCTTCTCCACATTCAGCTTTTCGGCCACATGCTTGCGGAACCGCTCGGGCACCTCGGTCTTGCGACCCTTGACGACGATGTCGATGTCCACGCAGAACTCCGTTCCCGGATTCGCTCCGCCCACGGCGGAGAAACTCCCACTTGCTCCAGGCCCCCGGAATTCCCGGAAGCCCCGGACACGGTGAACCTCCACCTCCTCCGCCCCGGTGGCTCACTCCCACCAGGGGCCACGCCTTCATGACGAGGGGCGACATCTCGCACGGGAGAACCCTCCGGCCCCACGGCCGGTGAACTTCCCCACCTCCGAACATAGCTCGCCCGGTGGTCAAACGGCACCCGCTGCCGAGTGATACCTCCATTCGGGCGAATGACGCCCCTCCTCGCCTGCGAAAACCTAAATTCTCGCTCGGTTCCGGTTTATTTCGAAGGCCCGTGGAGAAACCGCGACGACGGCCGCCCGGACGGCCCTCGTGATCCTTTCCCCCGCCCCTGCGGAACGGTGGGAACGATCTCCTCGCTGCACTCCTTCCACGTCTGCCGCGTGTAATGCGCGCGCGGCCTCGGCAATCGTCGCGCCCGTCGTCATGACGTCGTCGACCAGCACGAGCGCCGTACGGGGAGGTGCCTCGCGCAGGAGCCGGAGGCCCGCGGCCCGTACCCGTACCGCGCCCGCGAGATTGGCCCGCCGCTCCCGGGCGCCGAGCCCGGCCTGGTCCCGTACCTCCCGGCGCAGCGCGAGCGCGGG
>NZ_JAAGLR010000184.1 GCF_010548245.1 Streptomyces sp. SID11385 | reverse complement strand
GGCCGCCCGCGCCACCGTCTCGCCGGGCGCGGGCCGCTCCGGCAGCAGCCGCGCCCGCCCGCCCGCTCCGTACCACCTCATGCCCAGCCTCCCTGCTTGCGACGGGTCCTGCGCAGCAGCCAGAAGAAGAACGGGCTGCCGAAGAGCGCCGTCAGCACCCCGAGCGGCAACTCCGCCGGAGCCGCGACGGTCCGGGCCGCGAGGTCCGCGCCCACGAGCACGAGCCCCCCGCCCAGCGCGCTCGCCGGGACGAGGAAGCGGTGCCCCGGGCCCGCCACCATGCGCAGCAGGTGCGGCACGAGCAGCCCCACGAACGAGATGATCCCCGAGACCGCGACGGCGGCGGCGGTCAGCAGCGCCACGACGAGCACGAGGACGAGCCGCAAGCGCTCCACGTCCACGCCCAGGTGGCGCGCCGGGCGTTCACCGAGTGCGAGCAGGTCGAGCTTGCGCGCGTACAGCGGCGCCACCGCGAGCCCGGCGAGCGCGCACGGCAGCACGGCGAGGACCTTCGGCCACGTGGCCTGCGCGAGGGAACCGAGCTGCCAGAAGGTGATCTGCGAGACCTGCGCGTTGTCCGCGAAGAAGACGAACAGGCCGATGAGCGCGCCAGCGAAGGCGTTGACGGCGATCCCCGTGAGGATCAGCGTCACCACCTCGGTGCGCCCGCCGGAGCGCGACAGCGCGTACACGAGCAGGACCGTCGCGAGCCCCGCCACGAACGCGAAGACCGAGACCGTCCAGTTCCCGAGGAAGTCGATGCCGAGCGCGATCGAGGCGACCGCGCCGACCGCCGCGCCCGAGGAGATCCCGATGACGCCGGGTTCCGCGAGCGGATTGCCGAACACGCCCTGCATGAGCGCGCCCGCGCAGCCCAGCGAGGCCCCGACGAGCAGCGCGAGCACGACCCGGGGAAGCCGCACGTTCCACAGCACGCTCTCGCCGACCCGGTCGAGCGCGTGCCCGCCGACGCCCACCTTGTGCGCCAGCGAGGCGAGGAGGTCGCCGAGCGGGATGTGGTAGGCGCCGACGCTCGCGGAGACGAGGCACAGGGCGACGAGCGCGAGGACGAGAGCGGGGGTGAGGACGCGGGTGACGGGGCGGGGGGCCTCGGGGGCGGGGGCTCCGGGTGAGGGCTCGGCCCTCTCGCGTACGGGCGCCTCGTCGGCCCGTACCGCCACGTCGGCCGGTACCGCCTCGTCGGCCCGCACCGTCTCGCGGGCCGTCATCCCCTGCCGCCCGTAACGGACTTGCCGCCCTTGCCGCTCGCGGACCCGCCGCTCCCGGACGTGCCGTAGAGCTGGTCCACAAGTGTCGCCAGGACCTCGTCCGTGCGCGGGCCGTAGTTCAGGAGGACGCCGTCGTCGACGGAGACGACGCGGCGGTCGAGACCGGCGGGGGTCTCGGCGACGCCGGGGATCTTCAGGAGCCCGTCGACGCCGCCGACCGAGTCGAGTCCCTTGCTCATGACGAGGATCGCGTCGGGCGCCGCCTTCGCGAGGGCCTCGCTTGTGATCGCCGTGAAGTCCTTGCGCAGCCCGGACTCCTTGCCCGCGTCCACCGCGCCGGCCGCCTCCAGGAGCGAACTCGCCCCGGACTCCGCGCCGCCGAGGAGGTACACGGACGCCGTGCCGCGCAGGTAGAGGAAGGCGACGCGGGGGTGGTCGGCGTGCGCGGGGATCTTCTTCCGCTCGGCGGCGAGGCGTGCGTCGGTGCGCCGGGCGAGCGCGTCGCCCGCGTCCGGGACGCCGAGGGTGCGCGCGACGGCGTGGATGCGCGTGTCGACGTCGTCGAGGCTCTTCGCCGGGTCGAGGATCACGAGCGGGACGCCCGCGTCGCGGATCTGCTCGATCGCCTCGGCGGGCCCCGTCGTGGACTCGGCGAGGACGAGCGTCGGGTGCAGCGAGAGGACGTTCTCGGCCGAGACGTCGTGCGCGCGGGTCACGAGCGGCAGCTTCCTCGCCTGCTCGAAGGTCGCCGTGACGTCCTTCGCCACGACGTGGTCGCCGAGCCCGAGACTGAAGACGAGTTCGCTGAGGCTCCCGGTCAGGGGCACGATCCGCGAGACGTCCCGCACGGTGACGGTGTGCCCGTCCGCCGACTCGACCCGCGCGGGCAGCCGCGGTGAGGGCTTCCCCGCGAGCGGTTCCACGCGGTCGCGGTGCGCGGCGGGGCTCGCCGACGTCTTGGGGGCGCCACCGTCCCCCGTACCGCCGGAGCCGGACCCCGCGCCCGCGTCCGTGCCGCAGGCCGCGACGGCGAGTACGGCGAGCAGTGCGGCGCCGAGCCGGAAGCGGGCCGTGAGCGAGGGCCGTCTCGCGGCCGTGGACGACGGCCTCCGTTGCGTGCGCACCCGATCAACCATCCTGTCGTGCTGGGTTCTTGCTGGATTCGTGCTGCTTTGTGGGGAACTGGGGGGTTCCCGGGACCACCTCATTTAGATTAGGTTAGCCTTACCTCATTGACCAGGGCTTTGCCGGGTTGACCCGTCTTTTCCGTTCGCCCCCACCCGTCGTCCCTCCCTGAAGGTGTCCATGAAGCACGCCTCGCGCCGCCGCCCGGCACGAACCGGGGCCTTCGCCCTGCTGCTCGCCCTCCCGCTCGCCCTGCTCCCGCTCGGCCAGGCGCAGGCCGCCGCGCGCACGGTGAGCGGCGGCCGGCTCGACTGGGGCATCAAGTCCTCGTTCCAGAGCTACGTCACCGGCCCCATCGCGCACGGCAGTTGGAGTCTGAGCGGCGGCGTCGGCACGGTCGGCGGCAGCCAGTTCCGCTTCCCGTCCGCGACCGGGACGTACCACCCGGACAGCGGCGCGCTGCGCACGAGCTTCGCGGGCGGGGTGCGCTTCGTCGGGCACAAGAAGGGCGCCTCGTACGAACTCGACCTCACCATCAGCCGCCCCACCGTCCGCGTCGCGAACGGCGCGGGCACGCTCTACGCCGACATGCGCAGCAAGGCGAAGGGCAGCGGGCAGTGGAGCGACCGCGCCCAGGTCCCGCTGGCCACCCTGGACCTCGGCGGCATCAGCACCAAGGGCGGCGGCACCCCGATCGGCCTCGCCGACGTGCCCGCGACGCTCACCGCGCAGGGCGCGAGCGCCTTCGCCGGCTACTACACGGCGGGCACCGCGCTCGACCCCGTCACCCTTTCCGTCGATGTCCTCGCGGCGGCCAAGTCCCCTGCCCCGCCGAAGAGTCCGAGCCCGTCGAAGAGCCCAGCGAAGCAGCCCGCGACGAAGGCCCGCATCGAGGACGCCGCGCTCGACTGGGGCGTGCGCCGCACGTGGCGCGAGTACGTGACGGGACCCGTCGCCGAGGGCGGGTGGACGCTCAAGGACGGCGCGCGGGACGGCGGCGCGCTCTTCCGCTTCCCGCGCGGCTCGGGCACGTACGAGGCGAGGAACAGCCGTCTCGACGTGGACTTCACCGGCACGCTCCGTTTCACCGGCGCCCACGACCTCGACCTGAGCCTCGCCGCGCCGCACGTGCGGGTGCGCGAGGGCAGGGGCACGCTCAGCGCGGGGGTGGCCCAGGGCGGCGCGAAGGCGCGTACCCGCACGCTCGTCACCTTCGACGCGAAGAAGCTGAAGAACGACGACGGCCTGGTCCGGCTCACCGAGGCCCCCGCCCGGCTCACCGCCGAGGGCGCCGAGGTCTTCGGCGGCGTCTACCAGGCGGGCACCGCGATGGACCCCGTCTCGCTCGCCGTCGCCCTCGACGACACCGCCGAACTCCCCGCCCTGCCCGACATCGGCTCCGGCGCCTCCACGGCGCCGAAGGCCGCCGGGACCAGCCCTTCTCCGACGGCGAGCCCCGCCGCGACCACCACCGCTTCCGCCTCCGGCCCGGGTGACGGCACGTCGGCGCTGCCGTACGTGCTCGGCGCCGGGGCCCTCGTCCTGCTCGCCGGGGCGGGTACGGCCTACGGGCTCAGGCGGCGCGCGGCGCGCGGGGACGCCACCGGGGGGACGAACCCGGGCGCGTGACCGGACCCCGCACGTGCCCCCACCCCCACCACCCACCACCCGCCCCGCACCCCGGGGCGGTCCACCCGAGGAGCAGCAAGCCACCATGGCAGTCACCAGACGCCGCAAGACCACCGTCCTGGCCGCGGGCATCGCCACCGCGGCGGCGCTCGGCACCGGCGCCCTCACCCTGCCCACCGCCTCCGCCGCCCCCCGGGGAGCCGGGGCACCGACCCTCGCCCTCAAGGACGGCACGCTCGACTGGGGCGTGAAGGAGTCCTTCCGCAAGTACCTGCTCTCGCCCATCGCGAACGGCGAGATCACCCCCGGCGACGGCGCCACGCAGGCCAGTGGCAACGGCCCCTTCACCTTCACGGGCGGCACGGGCACGTACGACACCGGCACCCACGGCACGCACACCGCCTTCCGCGGCAGCGTGCGCTTCGAGGGCCACGAGGGCGTCCTCGACATCAAGCTGAGCGACCTCCAGGTCACGACGACCACGACCGGCGGCGGCATCTCCGCCGACGTCACGACGGTCGCGGACGGCAAGGCGACGACCGATCAGGACGTCGTCATCGCCGACCTGAGCCTTGACGGCATCCGGCCCGGCACGGGCGCGGGCGGCGCGATGGTCTTCAAGGACATCCCCGCCACGCTCACCGCCGACGGCGCGAAGGCGTTCCAGGGCTTCTACCAGGCAGGCGCCGCGCTCGACGCCGCGACCCTGACGGTGACCGCGGACAGCTCCAAGCCCTCGGAGGAGCCCACGACGGACCCGACGGACGAGCCCTCCGGCGAACCGACGGACGAGCCCACCGGCACGCCCACGGACGAGCCGAGCGGTAAGCCGTCGAACGAGCCGAGCGGCAAGCCTTCGGAGGAACCGAGCGGCGAACCCACGGCCGAGCCGAGTGACGAGCCCGGTGACGAGCCCGGCGAGACCCCCGCCGCCCCCGGCGCCGTCGCCAAGGGCGCCCTGACCTGGGGCCTCAAGGAGTCGTGGCGCTCGTACATCGCGACGGGCGGTGGCAGCGAGGTCTCCGGCGGCGCGAAGAAGAGCGGCGAGGTCTTCACCTTCCCGTACGCCTCCGGCACCGCCGACGCGGACGCGAAGAAGACCGACGTGGCCTTCGGCGGCGGCGTGCGCTTCACATACAAGGCGCACGGCATCGACATGAAGTTCAGCGACGTCAAGGTCGTCACGAGCGGCACCAAGGGCACCCTCACGCTCGACGTGACGACGCCCCAGGGCACGAAGGACGACGTCGACTTCGCGAAGCTCGACCTCTCCTCGGCCTCCTACGCGGTCAAGAACGACGTCCTGACGCTGGGGCAGATCCCGGCGACCTTCACGGCCGCCGGCGCCGCGGCCTTCGCCAACGACACCACCGGCTCGCCCTACAAGGCCGGCGACGCCCTCGACCCGGTCACCGTCAGCCTCGCCCTGAGCGACGACGCCGACCTCCCGGCCGCGGGCGCGGGAACGGGCGGCGGCGGCGCGGGCAACGGCACCGGCTTCGGCACCGGCTCGGGCGGTACGGGTTCCGGCGCGAGCGGTTCGGGGTTCGGCACGGACGGCGCCACCGGCTCCCTCGCCTCGACCGGCGCGGGCCTGCCCACCGGCC
>NZ_JAAGLR010000144.1 GCF_010548245.1 Streptomyces sp. SID11385 | reverse complement strand
GGCGGCCACCGCCGTCGCGGGCCGCCGCCGGGGCATGGAACTGCCCACGCCGAGCGGCGACGAGGCCGACGTGCAGGACGCCCTCTTCGCGGGCGCCGACCCGGGCGCCGTCCGCTTCCTCGACCAGGCGCTCCGCTCCCTCGCCCGCGCCCTCGCCGCCGAGGGCCGCCCGCTGCCCCTCGTCTACGCGGCCTGGCTCGGCACCGACGAACTCCACCTCCAGCTCGCCGAACCTGCCGGGCCGCCCCCCGCCCCCTGGACCCACGGCGAGGACGAGACGTTCTGGCGCCTCGAAGGCCGCGAACTCCCTGTACTTTCAGGTGAATCGGACGATTCCGCCGGACCCGCCGACGAGGAGCCGCAGGCCGCCCCGTACCCGGGACTCGTCAGCCTCGGCGCGCACGACGGCTCGCGCCTCCTCCTCAACCTGGAGGCCGTCCCCGGGCTCGTCTCGCTCTCGGGCGCGCCCGCCGACCGGCAGGCCGTGCTCTCCTCTGTCGCCGCCGAACTCGCCACCAACGGCTGGTCGGACCGTATGACGGTGACCCTCGTCGGCTTCGGCGCCGACCTCGTCCCGCTCGCCCCCTCGCGCCTGCGCCCGCTCGACGACGTCGCGGCACTCCTGGACGTCATGGAGGCCGAGACCGCGAGCCGCCGCGCGGGACTCGGCGCGGCGGGAGCGGACTCCGTCCTCACGGGCCGTACGGGCCCCGCCCAGAACGCCGGTTGGGCCGCCCACCTCGTCCTCCTCGCCGCCGAACCCGACGCCGGACAGGCGGCCCGCCTGGCCGAACTCGCGGGCGACGCGGCCCGCTTGGGCATCGGCTACCTCGTCGGCGTGGGCAGCGACCAACTGCCGGGCGCGGCCTGGGAGATGGAGATCACCCCCGAAGGCCGCCTCCTGGCCCCGCTCCTCGGCCTCGAACTGGACGCCCAGCTCCTCCCCGCCCCCCAACACGCGGCCGTGGCCCGCCTCTTCGCGGCAGCCGACGCCTTCGGCGGTGGCGGCGGGGACGACGACCCCGCGGGCCCGGCCGTGGCCCACCGCCCGCCCTTCCTCGTCGACATCAGCGAACAGGGCCGCCCCTCGGTGTACGCGCGCCTCGTCGGCCGCTACGAACTCATGGGCCTCGACGCGCCCGACGACGAGCGCGGCCCGCTCCTGCGCGAAGCCCTCGCCCTCCTCCTGCTGCACCGCGAGGGCGTCCACCCGCGCGTCCTCGCCTCCGCGCTCTGGCCGCGCGGCGTCGGCGACGACGTGCGCGAGGCGACCGTGGCACGGCTGCGCGACTGGCTCGGCACCGGCGAGGACGGCACGCCGCGCCTGCGCGAGGACGCCACCGGCCGCCTCGTCCTCGACGCCTCCGTCGTCTCCGACCTCGACGTGCTCCGCTCCCTCTACCACGAGGCGACGAGCGGACGCGGCGCCGACGACCGCGCGGTACGCGGCCGGCTCCTCACCGACGCGCTCGGCCTCGTGCGCGGCCCGCTCCTCGCCGAACGGCCCACGGGCCGGTACGGGTGGCTCGCGCACGAGATCGTCGACGCCCAACTCCCGCTCCTCGTCGCCGACATCGGCCTCGCGCTCGCCACCTTCCACCTGGAACGCGACCGCGCCCCGCAAGCGGCCGAGGCCCTGGAACGCGCCCTGGTGAGCGCGGGCACCGACGAACGCCTGTGGAACGAACTCCTGCGCGCCGTCCACGCGACGGGCGACGAACCCCGCCTCCGCGCCCTCGCGGCCGAGTTCGCGAACCGCTCGGGGGCACGCGGACTCCCGCCCCGTACGGCGGCGTTGCTGGACGAACTGCTGCCGGGGGCGGGGGACCTCGGCGGTGCGCCGGGTGGGGGTGTCTCTGGTGGGGGTGCCATTGGCGGGATGGCGTCCGGTGGGGCCGCCTCCGGTGGGGTCGCCTCCGGCGGGGCGGAAACGGCGTGAACGGCGAGCGGCACTCCCGTACAGGCGTGTTGATGCCGAAGGCCCCCGCGCCGGCGGTCGGCGCATGACCTCCGCCGCCGGACTCGCCTCCTCGCCCGCCTTCCTCGCGGTCTGCGCCGCCGTGTGGGGCGCGCTCGCGGGCGCGTTCCTGCCGCGCGCGGCGCACCGTTTCGCCGTCCCGGCGGGGGAGCCGTGGAGCGCGGTGTGCGCGGAGGGCGATCCGGTACGGGGATGGGTCGGCGTCCGCGCCTGCGCGGCCGGGCACGGCCCGTCCCCGTACCCGTACGCGCTCGGCACGGCGCTCGTGTGCGCGCTGCTCGCGGCGGCGACGGGCCCGCGCCCCGAACTGCTCGTGTGGCTCCTGCTCGCGCCGCCCGGCGTGCTCCTCTTCCGCACGGACCTGCGCGTGCAGCGCCTCCCCGACCCCCTCACCCTCACCACCGCCCCCCTCGCCGCCGCCCTCCTCGGCCTCGCCGCCCTCCACCCCGAACACGCGGGAAGCTGGCCGCGCGCCCTCCTCGGCGCGGTGGCCCTCGCGGGCGTCTTCGCGGTCCTCTTCCTCATCAGCCCCTCGGGCCTCGGCTTCGGCGACGTGAAACTCGCCCTGGTCCTCGGCCTCGCCCTCACCTGGTACGGCTGGGGCGCCCTCTTCCTGGGCGTCTTCGCCGGCTTCCTCCTCGCGGCCCTGTACGGCCTCGTCCTCATCGCCCTCCGCAAAGCCACCCGCCGCACAGCGATCCCCTTCGGCCCGGCCCTCCTCGCGGGCGCGTACCTCGGCGTACTGGCCGGGGCGTTCGGCGCGGGCTGACGGTCGCGGGGGCCAAGTCCGGCCTGCTGTCGCTCTGTTGAGTGAATCCTCTGCGCGTCCCTTGTGTGGTGATACATCCTGATATGAGAATCGCGACGACTACCGAAGGTGACTGGATCGTCGCCTTCGGAGAGGCGGCGGCGCAAGGCGCGGTGTGTGTCAGGAGCGAGTGACACACGAGGAAAAGGGGCCCGGATGACCAACACGACCCGCACGTCGAGGGTGAAGAGGCTCAGGAATGTGGAAGGGAGCAAGCCCTCTCGCCCGGCACCGGAGGTTTTCGGCAGAATCCTCGCTCACTACCGGGAGAGGGCCGACAAGAAACAGGAGGAGCTGGCGGCGGCGATGAGCGTTTCCCGCTCCCACGTCTCCCGGTTCGAGTCGGGCAATCGTGTGCCCGACCGCAGGCACGTGGAGGACGCGGACCGCTTCCTCGGGGCGGACGGGACGCTGGTCAAACTCTGGGAGGAGACGGACTGGTACGCGGAGGTGCACCATCCGGACTGGTTCGAACGGAGGGCGAGGATGGACGCGGAGGCGACCTCGGTATACGAGTACGCGACGCAGACGTTGCCCGGTCTGCTGCAAACCGAGGATTACATTCGCGCGATTCATACCCTGCATGGCGACCACGAGGATCTTGAGGTGCGGGTCGCCGCACGCGTGAGCAGGCAGGTGCGGTTCACGACCCGGCACGGCCCGGCTTTGGTGGTCGTGCTCGACGAAAGCTGCTTGCGCACCGCGATCGGTAGCCCTGCGGTGATGCGTGACCAGTGTCGGCGACTCCTGGAGAGTGGCCATCTCTCAAACGTCTTCATTCACGTCGCTCCGGCCGGGCAGTACGGCATAGCGCGGCCGGTGCTGCCGATGTCACTCATCACTCTTCCCGACGGGCACCGGTGGCTGTATTCGGAGTCTTTCAACAGCGCTCACTTCAACGATGATCCGAAGGTGCTCGCTCAGCACGGCCTTGCCTATGATGCGCTGAGGGCCGACGCACTGTCTGTCCGGGAGTCCGCCGCCCTGATCAGGGACGCGATGGAAAGGTACGACCAGGATGACCAAGTACGACGCAACCGTAGTCACCTGGGTGAAGAGCAGCTACAGCAACGGCAACGGCGGAAACTGCGTGGAAATCGGGTTCGGGTTCCCCGGCAGCGTCGTCCCCGTGCGTGACAGCAAGGTGGCGGGCGGCCCGGTTTTGACCGTGGGCGCCGCGCAGTTCTCGGCCTTCCTGGAGAGCGTCGCTGCGTCCCGCTGACGCAACCGAGCGGGTTTGAGGGCCATTTCGGCGTGGTATCCCCGTGCTGAGGTGGCCTTCGGCATGCGACGGAGAGGTACGGCCGGGATGACCAGTGACGAAGCGAGCGGCCTCCGCTGGACGAAGAGCAGTTACAGCAACGCCAATGGCGGGAACTGCGCAGAAGTCGCCCTCAGTCTGCCGAGTGGCCTCGTTCCTCTGCGGGACAGCAAACTGGCGGGGTGTGGGCCGGTCGTGGTCGTAGGGGCGGCGCCGTTCTCGGACTTCCTGCGCAGCGTCGTCAAGCCCCTTTAGGCCGGGGGATTCCTCACGGGCCCCACCGCCCTTCCGGCTGAGCGGTGTCTTCAACTAATGGCGAGACGGGCCGGATCGGTACGGCCCTGGGCCACGCTGCACACCCGATTCCGCCGCCGGGCACGAACGGCGCGTTCGAGGCCATGCGGCGAGCCACGCAGTCGCAGCCGACGCGGCGGGGGACATCGACTGGCTGGTCTGCGCCGACTCCACGGTTGCGCGGGCCCACCAGCACGCCGCAGGCGCCCGAAAAGAGGGCTGAGCGACCCCGGCCTCGGGCGGCCCGACCAGCAAGATCCATGTGGCCTGTCACGGCGCCGGCCGCCCGCCTTTACGCTCACCGGCGGGAACACCAACGACCGCGCCCAGTTCACCTCGGCGATGGAGGCGATACGGGTTCCCCGCCCCGGGCCGGGACAAGGGCTACAGCTCCCGCGCCATCCGGACCTGGATGCGTCGGAGCGGCATCGGGCACACCATCCCCGAACCCGGAGCCCTGCGAAGCAGCCGTCACACTCGCAGCGCTCCTGATGCGGGTGTGACGTCCCGCGAGACCTACGCGCTCATTCGCGGACCGTGGAGTTCGGTCTCCCAAGCCTGAAACGGTGGTTCGACCTGGTAAGTCGGGTCGCAGTAGCGGCGAATCCACTGTGCGGCACGGTACTGCGCGTCCCCGTCGTTCAGCACCTCGCCGTCTGCGCCGATTTCCAGCACATTGCAATAGATCGCGAAGACCTGCTCCAACGGCGAACCGAACTCGAAAAGAGACGGCCGGTAGTCAATATCGTCGAGCAGGTCAACGTCGATGGTGCCGTTGGCCAAGAAGAAGGCGAAGAACCGGAATGAAGCACGCACGTCGACAGGAAGATGTCCCACCAGCGCATTATGACTGGTGTCCGTGCTGCCCAGGCAAGATCTTTTGAGGACCTGAGGCCGGGCGGCCGGCGTCGCACCGCCCCGCGACTCCCTTCGGGAGCCCTCTCTCGCGAGGCCGCCGGGAAGCCCCCCGTCAGCCCTCCGTCGCGATCCCTTTGAGGAAGATGTCCACCCCCGCCAGGAACTGTTCGCGGTCGTCGTGTTCGCGCAGGCGCGTCACCGTGGCCCTGACGAAGGGGTACTTCGCCGGATCCAGGTCCGTCCAGCGGGAGGCCGTGGCAGCGAGGAAGGTGTCGCGGTCCGTCGTGGCGGTGGCGAGGTGGCTCGCGTTGGCCGCGCTCTGGGCGGCCGCGCCCAGGACGAAGCTCATGAACGTGCCGGCCGCGTCGAAGCGGGCCTCGTCGGGGACGGCGAGGGCGTCGAGCAGGCGGCCGATGGCCTCGTAGAAGTCGAGGAGCGCGGGTCGCCACGGCTCGCGGGAGAGTTCCCGGCCGACCCACGGGTGGGCCTCGACCGCGTCGAAGAGGCCGAGGGCGAGGGCACGCAGCGAGGCGCGCGGGTCGGCGTCCGTCTCCGTGCCGGACCCGAGCCGGTCCGCCTCCGGCGCCGTGCCGGACAGGACGCCGGTGATGATCGCGTCCGTGGCGCCCGTGAGCAGGTCGTTTCTGTCGGACACGTGGTGGTAGAGCGCGCCGTACCCCGTGCGCAGGCGGATCGTGAGCGCGCGGATCGTGAGCGCGCTCTCGCCGCCCTCGTCCAGGATCTCGATCGCGGTCCTGATGATCAGGTCCCTGGAAAGGCCGCTCGTGCGGCGCGGGGCCCGCGCCGGTCCGTCCGCCGGATTCTTCGCCATGCCCCCAGTGTCCCACGGTTGGATCGGCAATCCATTCCGCGTGCTAGCTTGATTGGAGTGGCGATCCAAGCAGTCGATCAGGGGCGCCGACCGAACCGAGGAGGACCACCATGACGACACCCGTCACCATCGTCGGAGCCGGGCTGGGCGGCCTGGCGCTGGCCCGTGTGCTGCACGTGCACGGCATCCCGGCCGAGGTCTACGAGGCCGAGACCTCGCCGTCCGCCCGTACTCAGGGCGGCCTGCTCGACATACGCCCGCGCACCGGGCAGCCCGCGCTGGCGGCGGCCGGTCTCACGGCGGAGTTCCGGCGGCTCGTCCTGGAGGGCCGCCAGGCGATGCGGCTCCTGGACCGGTCCCGCGAAGTCCTCTTCGAGGCGCCCGACGACGGCACGGGCGACGAACCCGAGGTGCAGCGCGGCGAGTTGAGGCAGATGCTGCTCGACTCGCTTCCCCGGGGAACCGTCCGGTGGGGCCGCAAGGTCACCGGCGTCCGCGCGCTCGGGGACGGTCGCCACGAGGTGGCCTTCGCCGACGGCACCACCCTCGTCACGCGGCTGCTGGTCGGTGCGGACGGCGCCTGGTCGCGGGTGCGCCCGCTGCTCTCGGCGGCGACGCCCGCGTACACCGGGATCTCCTTCGTCGAGACCCACCTCTTCGACGGCGACGAGCGGCACCCCGAGAGCGCCGCGCTCGTCGGCGGCGGCGCCATGATGGTGCTCGAACCGGGGAAGGGCATCCTGGCCCATCGCGAGCGCGGCGGGAATCTGCACACGTGGGTGATGCTGCGCAGGCCGGCGGAGTTCTTCGACGCCATCGACTTCACCGACCCGGCCGCCGCCACCGCGCGCATCGTCCGCGAGTTCGACGGCTGGGCGCCGGGGCTCACGGCCCTCGTCGCGCACGGCGAGACCCCGCCCGTACTGCGCCGCATCCACACGCTGCCCGTCGCGCACCGCTGGGACCGCAGGCCCGGCGTCACCCTGCTCGGCGACGCGGCGCACCTGGCCGCGCCCAACGGGGAGGGCGCCAACCTGGCCCTTTACGACGGGGCCGAACTGGCCCGGCTGCTCGCCGCGCACCCCGGTGACGCCGAGGCCGCGCTCGACACGTACGAGCGGGAGCTGTTCGTGCGGAGCGAGGCCGCGAACGCGGGGGCGCGGGACCTGTACGACATGCTCGGCGACGACACGCCGCGGGGGCTTCTCCAGGGAGCAGCGGGAGCGTGACCGGCGCCGTTCGGGGAGCCGCGCCGGCGTTCGACCGGGGCGGCCGGGGCGGACGGGGCGGCCGGGGCGCGGGCCGCGCGGGACCGTCGCCCGTACGGGAACGCGGGCGGCGTGAACTTTTTCGTTCCGGGCGTCATCACAGTGAGAGTCCGCATGTTCCCCGCACGAGAGGCAAAGAGGCGATCATGACGAACGCGCGTACACGAACCGGACTGCTCGCCGCCGTGGCCCTGGCGGGCGTCCTCGGCCTGACCGGGTGCGGAGTCGGTGGTGACGACACGGCCGCGGCTCCCGCCGCCGCGACCTCGGGGGACGCCTCCGACTCCCCGCCGTCCGATCCCCAGCCCTCCGCCTCCGACCGCGACGGCGGGGACTCGTCCCCGGCCGCGGAGGCGGGCTCCGGTTCCCCCGGCGCGAGCGTTCCGCGGTCCGACTGCACCGCCGACGATCTGCGGGTCGAACTGGTCGCCAAGGGCTCGGAGATGAACAGCGAGTACTACGACCTGCGGCTCACCAATACCGGCGGGCGCTGCGCCGTGCGCGGCTACGCGGGGCTGTCGCTGCTCGACGGCGACGGCAAGCAGATCGGCAAGCCCGCGACCCGCTCGCAGGACGGCGGCGCGGTCGGCAACGTCGTGCTGGACAACGGCGACAGCGCGCACGCCGTGGTGAAGACGCCCGGGAAGGGCGTCACGGGCGGCGACTGCGCGGCGGAGCCCGCGAAGATCAAGGTGTACGCGCCTGGCAACACCAAGGCCGTCACTTCCACCGACACCGCCGGCATCCAGGTCTGCGGCGGCACCTTCACCACGGGCCCCCTGGTCACGTCCTTCCCTCGCTGACGGCCCCGGCCGGCCGCGGCGGCGGTGGCCGGGCCTCGCGTCCCCCGGCCGTGGTCTTCCGCGTACGGGGCG
>NZ_JAAGLR010000109.1 GCF_010548245.1 Streptomyces sp. SID11385 | reverse complement strand
GGCGCCGGAGACCCGGGCGGAGCGAACGGCGACCCGGGCGGCGGCGGCGAACAGCCCGGCGGCGGCACCCCGGGCGGCATCCTCGGCGGCGGCTGACGGCACGCGGAGAACGCCCGCTCCCGCACGTACGGGAGCGGGCGCCGTCCACCCGGACGGCGCCCGCTCCGCGTACCGGCGGCGGTCAGTGCCCCGACGTGAGCTTCAGCCCCACCACGGCCACCACGAGCAGCGACACGAAGAAGATCCGCGCCGCCGTCGCCGGCTCACCGAGCACCACCATGCCGAGCACCGCCGCACCCGCGGCACCGATCCCGACCCACACCCCGTAGGCCGTACCGATCGGCAACGTCTTCGCCGCGTAGGCGAGCAGCACCATCGAGGCGACGATGCCCGCACCGGTGAAGAGACTCGGCACGAGCCGCGTGAAACCGTGCGTGTACTTCATGCCGATCGACCAGGCCACTTCCAGCAGACCCGCGATGATCACAGCGATCCACGCCATGACGGGACACCTCCGAACGAAAGAGCGCGAACAGGGGTGCGTCGTCTTTCGTGACCCGGTACGGCGCGTCTCGTCGGGGTGCTTCCGAGGCTAGCAACACCGAGGGCCCCGGGGCGGTGACTCCTGTCACCACCCCGGGGCCCTCGGCGAATATCAGAGATACAGCCCGGTCGAGTCCTGCGTGCCCTCGAAGCGGTCCGCGGCCACCGCGTGCAGATCCCGCTCCCGCATCAGCACGTACGCGACACCGCGCACCTCCACCTCCGCGCGGTCCTCCGGGTCGTAGAGCACCCGGTCCCCCGGCTCCACCGTCCGCACGTTCTGCCCGACCGCCGCCACCCGCGCCCAGGCGAGCCGCCGCCCCACCGCGGCCGTCGCCGGAATGACGATCCCGCCGCCCGAGCGACGCTCCCCCTCGGGGTTGTCGCTCCGTACCAGGACGCGGTCGTGCAGCATCCGGATGGGCAGCTTGTCGTCATGGGCCCGCGTGTCGTGGGCCTGCGTGTCGTGGGCCTGGTTCGTGCCGTGGTTCTCGCTCACGCCAGGAAATCTAACCCGGGGCCCCGCACGGCCGGTACGGAACCCCGGGACCCGGGGCACCGGACGGCACCCGGCCCCCGGGCCGCGTCACTTCTTCTTGCCCTTGCGCCCCGAGGCGACCACGAGCCCCACCACGCCCACCACGAGCACGGCGACCGGCACGATCCGCTCCAGGCGCGGGCTGCCCTCCTCGTCCACGAACTTCGCGCGCACCCCGCTCAGCGTGCGGTTCACCTCCACGTACGCCCGCCCGAGGGTCTGATCGACCTTCGCCGTCGCCTTCGCCTTCGCATCGCCCGCGATCGTCTTCGGGTGCACACGCACCCCGATCTCGTCGAGGGTCTCGGCCAGCAGCACACGCCGGCGCCTGATGTCCGCCTCGATCTCCGCAGGGGTCCTGGCATCCGCTTCCGACACCGCGTTGCCTCCGTCGTCGTGTCCCGGGGCCCTCGATCGGGGACACCCGTCGCTCCTGTGCACTCACCGCGCCCCGCTCGGGGCCCGTAGCACGACAGTCTGTCAGCTGTACCGCCCGCGCACCCCTCGGCACCCCCTGTACGGACCGCACGGGCAGGGCGCGGGAGCCGTACGGGGAGACCGCCGAGCCGTTCGGGCGGGCACGGGAGCCAGGCGGGCCCGCCCGGCTCGCCCGCGCGCTGGCTTAGGCTCGGCCGCGTACCCCGTACCCCTCCCCGGAAACAGGAGCACCCCATGAGCGAGCGCCTTCAGCCCGGCGATCCCGCCCCCGACTTCACCCTTCCGGACGCCGACGGCAAGGAGATCTCGCTCTCCGCGCACCGCGGACGGAAAGTGATCGTCTACTTCTACCCCGCCGCGCTCACCCCCGGCTGCACCAAGCAGGCGTGCGACTTCACCGACAACCTCGACCTCCTCGCCGGCGAGGGCTACGACGTCATCGGCGTCTCCCCCGACAAGCCGGAGAAGCTCGCGAAGTTCCGCGAGAAGGAGAACCTGCGCGTCACGCTCGTCTCCGACCCGTCCAAGGCGGTCATGGAGGAGTACGGCGCCTTCGGCGAGAAGAAGCTCTACGGCAAGACCGTCACCGGTGTCATCCGCTCCACGATCGTCGTGGACGAGGAGGGCAAGGTCGAACGCGCCTTCTACAACGTGAAGGCCACCGGTCACGTCGCGAAGATCATCCGTGATCTGAGTCTCGCCGAAACCGTGTGAAAAAGGACAGGACCATCACTCTCGGTAGCCGGATCGGTGCCCCCTGAACGAGTTTGTTTGAGCGCGGCGGAAGCGCGCAGGTGTTCAGCTTGGCAATAGGACCGGCGAAAGGAACACCGTGATGGCGGCGAGCGACAACGACGAGCCGGTGGTGGACCCCGCCGCGGTCAGACGCCACCGGGTGCTCTTCCGCGCGATCGACAAACGGCGCAATCCCAGGCTGCGCCGCAGCGACATCACCGTGACCGACGAGGCGGCGGTCAAGCGGGCCACCAAGGCGGCCATGCTCGGCAACGCCATGGAGTGGTACGACTTCGGGATCTACAGCTATCTCGCGTCGACGCTGGGCAAGGTGTTCTTCCCCTCCGGGAACGACACCGCCCAGCTCCTCTCCTCCTTCGCGACCTTCGCCGTGGCCTTCCTCGTCCGGCCCATCGGCGGCGCCTTCTTCGGCCCGCTCGGCGACAAGATCGGCCGCAAGTCGATCCTCGCCATCACGATGATCATGATGTCGGTCGGCACCCTCGCGATCGGCCTCATCCCCTCGCACGCCACGATCGGCATCTGGGCCCCGGTCCTGCTCATCTTCTTCCGCCTCGTCCAGGGCTTCTCGACGGGCGGCGAGTACGGGGGCGCCTCGACCTTCATCGCCGAGTACGCGCCCGACAAGCGGCGCGGCTTCTTCGGCAGCTTCCTCGAATTCGGCACCCTCGCCGGATACGTCGCGGCCTCCGGCCTCGTCGTCCTCCTGACGACCTTCTTCAGCGACGACCAGATGCTCCACTGGGGCTGGCGCATCCCCTTCCTCGTCGCGGCACCGCTCGGCTTCATCGGCCTGTGGCTGCGGATGAAGCTCGACGAGACGCCCGCGTTCCAGAAGCTGGAAGGCGGCCAGGTACGGGCCAGCGAGGCCGCCGACGCGGTCGAGACCTCGGCCGCCTCCGACCTCGGCAAGATCTTCACGCAGTACTGGCGCCCGCTGCTGCTGTGCCTCGCGCTCGTCGCCGCGTACAACATCACCGACTACATGCTGCTGTCCTACATGCCGACGTACCTCTCCGACGAACTCGGCTACGGCACCAACAAGGGGCTGCTGATCCTGCTCCTCGTCATGGTCGTGCAGATGTGCCTGCTCCAGCAGGTGGGCCGGCTCTCGGACCGGCTGGGCCGCAAACCGCTCCTCATGAGCGGCATGATCGGCTTCCTGGTCCTCTCCCTGCCGTCCTTCCTCCTCATCCGCCAGGGCAGCGTGGTCCTGATCGCCCTCGGCCTGCTCCTCCTCGGCCTCTCGCTGGTCTGCCTCCTCGGCACGATGTCGGCGGCGCTCCCGGCGATCTTCCCGACGCAGGTCCGCTACGGGTCCCTCTCGGTCTCCTACAACCTGGCCACCTCGATCTTCGGCGGCACGACCCCCCTCGTGATCACCGCCCTGATCAGCGCCTTCGACACGAACCTGATGCCGGCCTACTACGCGACGGCGGCGGCCGTGGTCGGCGTGATCGCGGTCCTGTGCCTGAAGGAAACGGCCAACCTCCCCCTCGCGGGCTCGCCCCCGTCGGTGGAGACGGAGGAAGAGGCGGCGGAGATCGTCCACGCCCAGACCCCGGAACCGAAGTTCTGACGATCGGCTGATCCGACCTGTGTGAAGAGGAACGCCCCGTACCGGTGAAGGTGCGGGGCATTCCGCTGTTCGGGGTAACCGGGATCGAACGGGTGTCGTTGTGGGGGGTGGACGCTCGATCGAACGGGGTGCGGGATGCCGGTCAGGTATACGGACGAGGAGCTGCGGGGGGCCTTCGCGGGGGCGGGGACGTGGGGGGAGGTCTGGCAGCGGCTGGGGGTGGACCCGGACCGGCAGCGGCGCACGTATCTGCGGCGGCGCATGAAAGCGCTGGGTCTCGACCTGGACAGCCTGGAGGACGAACGCGGCCGGTGGACGCGGGCGGAACTCGCCGAGGCGGTCGCGGCCTCACGGAACATGAACGAGGTGCTGTCGCGCCTGGGGGTCGACCAGGTGGGCGGCTGGCACACCCACCTGAGCCGGAGAATCAGGCAGCTGGGCATCGACACGTCGCACTTCGTGCGGATTCGGCGCGGCGCCGCTTCCAAGGGAATCCGGAAACGCACGAGAGCGGAACTGCTCACCTTGGACACGAACAGTTCGCGCCGCGTGCCAGGCTCCCGCCTCAAAAAGGCGCTGCTCCGTCCCGAGGAGGCCGAGAAGTGCGCGAAGTGCGGGATCGGCCCCCAGTGGCAGGGCGAACACCTCCCCATGGAGGTCGACCACATCAACGGCGACTGGCGTGACAACCGGGTGGAGAACCTGCGGCTGTTGTGCCCGAACTGCCACTCCATGACGGACACCTACCGACGCAGGAAGCGCACGCGATGAGTGCCATGAGGTACCCGCGTTCCGTGCTTGCGGCAGAGGCTCCCGGGTGCGGCAGCGTCGTGGAGCTGATGGAGCGCGTCGGAGCGCCGCTGTCCAGGACGTCCAAGCGGTACCTGGAACAGCGTCTCCAGCACTACGGCATCGACGTCAGCCACTTCCGCCCGTGCGAACTCCCCGCGAGAGCACCCGTCCTCTACAGCCGGGAAGCCCTGACGGAAGCAGTGGCCGGGGCGCGGAGTCTGCGGGAGGTCGGAGAACGGCTCGGGCTGCCGGACGGTGACATCCCGTACAGCCACGTGAGAAGGCGACTGGAACACTTCGGCATCGACAGCTCTCACCTGTCGCACAAGGGAGCGCCGGCTGCATTCGCCTCCGAAGACGAAGTGAGGGACGCGGTGGCCGGGGCCCGGTCCGCGGCAGAGGCCCTGCGCGCGCTGGGCCACGAAGTGAATACACATACACGCCGCCAGTTGAGGAACGCATGCGAGCGGCACTCCATCTCCACCGCCCACTTCCTCGGCCGGGCGAGCAGGAGAGGCGTGCCAGCCCAACGGAAACCGGCGGCGGAGGTACTGGTCGTGAAGCCACCGGAGGCGGGGCGGACTTCGGGAGAGCGATTGCGGCGGGCACTCGACGAAACCGGGCGATCGCGTCTCTGCGCCAGGTGTGGTCTGGGCGAGGAATGGCAGGGAGAAGCGCTGGTCCTGGAGCTGGATCACATCAACGGGGACTGGCGGGACAACCGGGCCGAGAACCTCCGCTACCTCTGCCCGAACTGTCACAGGCTCACTGCCACGTACGGGAACCTCGTCCGGTGCAGCCAGTAGAGTGGGCGGGCGGACCCGTACCCCAGCGGCTAGAGGGAACTGCTTTAGGTGCAGTCTGTCGTGAGTTCGAATCTCACCGGGTCCACCCACAAGGGGCGCCCCGCCCGGGGCGTCCCTTCCCCGTACCGCGCCCCCGCCGTCACCCCACCAGCTCCCGCACCACCGGCACCAGCGCCCGGAATGCCTTTCCGCGGTGGCTGATCGCGTTCTTCTCCGCCGGGGTCAGTTCGGCGCAGGTGCGGTTCAGGCCCTCCGGCTCAAGGATCGGGTCGTAGCCGAAGCCGTTCTCTCCGGCCGGTTCCAGGCGGAGGGTGCCTCGCAGGTGGCCCTCGACCACGCGTTCCGTGCCGTCCGGGAGGGCCAGCGCCGCCGCGCAGGCGAAGCCGGCCGCGCGGTGCTCGGGGGCGATGTCGGAGAGCTGGGCCAGGAGCAGGCGGAGGTTCGCCTCGTCGTCGCCGTGGCGGCCCGACCAGCGGGCCGAGAAGATGCCGGGGGCGCCGCCCAGGACGTCGACGCACAGGCCGGAGTCGTCGGCGACGGCCGGGAGGCCCGTCGCCCGCGCCAGGGCGTGCGCCTTCAGAAGCGCGTTCTCGGCGAAGGTGACGCCCGTCTCCTTGACGTCGGGGATCTCCGGGTACGCGTCGGCGCCGACGAGTTCGTGCCCGAGCCCCGCCCCGCTGAGGATGGCGTGCAGCTCGGTGACTTTGCCCGCGTTGCGGGTGGCGAGGATGAGACGGCTCATGGACGCCAGTATTCCGCAAGGGCAACCGCGCAGGTCACGGGGTGCAGACCTTCGTCAGCTCGCCCGCCGCGTCGGTGAGCGGGTCGAGGTCGGGCGTCTCGTCGCCGCTCGCGACGTCGGCCCGTACCGTGTCGACGGCCTTGCCGAGTCCGTCGAGCGCCTGCTGGAGGTCGGCGTCGTCGGCCTTCTTGCCGAGGGCGTCGAGGTCCTTGTCGATGGCGGCGAGTTCGGCGTCGGGGTCGAGGGGGTCGTTGCCGAGGCTGTCGGCGGACTGCTGGAGGTTGGTGACGTGGTCCGCGATGGTGTCGGCGGTGTGGACGCAGTCGAGCGCCTTCTGCGCGGCGTCGCAGGCGGTGAGGCCCAGCAGCGGGAGGGCGGCCAGGAGGAGGGCGGCGGCGGTGCGGCGGGCTCGGCGGTGCGCGGGCATGAGCGGGCGGTCCCTTTCGTCCACGGCGGGTCGAGACCCGGAGGAGTGGGCTCCCCCGGGTCTCCGTCATGCGGGATGACGCCGTGAACGATTGTTCGGTTGCCCGTGGGCCGTACTTCGCTTGGTGTTTTCTTTACCCGAGCGGTCGGCTCGGGCGCGGAGCGCTTGCCGCTCAGCCCCCGGTGCCTCGCCGCTCAGCCCCCGGGCGCCTCGCCGCTCAGCCTTCCAGCGCCTCGCGCTGAAGGGCCGCCAGGTCCGCGCAGCCCGCGCTGGCGAGGTCGAGCAGCGCGTCGAGTTCGGCGCGGTCGAAGGGGGCGGCCTCGGCGGTGCCCTGGACCTCGACGAAGCGGCCGTCGCCGGTGCGGACGACGTTCATGTCGGTCTCGGCGCGCACGTCCTCCTCGTACCGCAGGTCGAGGTACGGGACGGAATCGATGATGCCGACGGAGACGGCGGAGACGGTGTCGCGCAGCGGGACGCGGCCGGCCTTGACGAGCTTCTTGCCCTGCGCCCAGCGGACGGCGTCGGCGAGGGCGACGTACGCGCCGGTGATGGCGGCGGTGCGGGTGCCGCCGTCGGCCTGGAGGACGTCGCAGTCGAGGACGACGGTGTTCTCGCCGAGGGCGCGGGTGTCGACGACGGCGCGGAGGCTGCGGCCGATGAGGCGGGAGATCTCGTGGGTGCGGCCGCCGATCTTGCCGCGGACGGACTCACGGTCGCCGCGGGTGTTGGTGGCGCGCGGGAGCATCGCGTACTCGGCGGTGACCCAGCCCTCGCCGCTGCCCTTGCGCCAGCGCGGCACGCCTTCGGTGAAGGAGGCGGTGCACAGGACGCGGGTGTCGCCGAAGGAGACGAGTACGGAGCCTTCGGCGTGCTTGCTCCAGCCGCGTTCGATGGAGACGGGGCGGAGCTGGTCGGGGGTGCGGCCGTCGATGCGTGACATGCGGCTGAGCCTAGTTGGTCGTGGGGGACGCCTGTTCCGCGTCCCCCGCGTCACCGGGCGGGCCGGTCACATCATGTCTTCGATGTCCGCCGCGATGGGGTCGGCGTCGGTGCCGATGACGACCTGGATGGCGGTGCCCATCTTGACGACGCCGTGGGCGCCCGCGGCCTTGAGCGCGGCTTCGTCGACCTTGGAGGCGTCGTAGACCTCGGTGCGCAGCCGGGTGATGCAGCCCTCGATGTCGCTGATGTTGTCGAGGCCGCCGAGTCCGGCGACGATCTTCTCCGCCTTGCTGGCCATGCGCCACGCTCCTTGTGCCCGGTGCTCCGTGATGGGGGTTTTGTCACGTTAACTCACCGTTGGCCCATCTTCACGGGCGACGGCGGCCGGGGTGCCGAATCATGACGCTCAGCAGGGGCGCGGCCCGGGCGGCACGGGAGGTAAGTGGATGAGCGCGGCGACGAGTGCGGCGACGGCGGGTCCCGGCCCCTGGGGGAAGTTCTTCCAGGGCTTGCAGAAGATGGGGCGTTCGCTCCAGTTGCCGATCGCGGTGCTGCCCGCGGCGGGGATTCTCAACCGGCTGGGTCAGCCGGACGTCTTCGGCGACGACGGTCTGGGGTGGACGAACGTCGCCAAGGTGATCGACGCGGCGGGCGGGGCGCTGCTCGATTCCACGCTGGGGCTGCCGCTGTTGTTCTGCGTGGGTGTCGCGATCGGGATGGCGAAGAAGTCGGACGGTTCGACGGCGCTCGCGGCGGTGACGGGGTTCCTGGTCTTCTACGCGGTGCTCCAGGCGTTCCCGGTGGACTGCCCGAAGGGGCAGGAGGCGGTGGACGGGGGGTGCGTCGACTACGCGGGGAAGGCGTTCACGGCGGCGACGTACCAGAATCCGGGGGTGTTCGGCGGGATCGTGATCGGGCTGATCTCGGCGTACGTGTGGCGGCGGTTCTACCGGACGAAGCTCGTGGACTGGCTGGGGTTCTTCAACGGGCGGCGGCTCGTGCCGATCCTGATGGCGTTCATCGGGCTGCTGCTCGGGGGGCTGGCGGCGTGGGCGTGGCAGCCGATCGGGGACGGGCTGACGAGCTTCGGGGAGTGGTTGTCGGACGCGGGGGCGTGGGGTTCGGGGGTGTTCGGGGTGGCGAACCGGGCGCTGCTCGTGGTGGGGCTGCACCAGTTCCTGAACACGTTCGTGTGGTTCCAGTTCGGGGACTACAAGGCGGCGGACGGGGACATCGTGCACGGGGACATCAACCGCTTCCTGGCGGGTGACCCGAGTGCGGGGCAGTTCCTGACGGGGTTCTTCCCGATCATGATGTTCGCGCTGCCCGCCGCGGCGCTGGCGATCACGCACTGCGCGAAGCCGCACCGGCGCAAGGAGGTGGGCGGGCTGATGCTGTCGGTCGCGCTGACCTCGTTCGTCACGGGGATCACGGAGCCGATCGAGTACTCGTTCCTGTTCGTGGCGCCGCTGCTGTACGCGGTGCACGCGGTGCTGACGGGTGTGTCGATGGCGGTGTCGTGGGCGCTGGGAGCGAAGGACGGTTTCAGTTTCTCGGCGGGGTTGATCGACTACGTCATCAACTGGTCGCTGGCGACGAAACCGTGGCTGCTGTTGATCATCGGGGCGTGCGCGGCGGTCGTGTACTACGTGGTGTTCCGCTTCGCGATCACGCGGTTCGACCTGAAGACACCGGGGCGGGAGCCGGAGGAGGAGCTGGAGGACGAGACGCGGGCGTGAGGGGGCGGGGCGGGTACGGGGCGGGGGAGTTCGGCGCGGGCGGGTTGGTTGGGGGCGGCCTGCCGGTGAGCGGTACGGGTACGGGGCGGCCCGGCGGTGGGGCGGCCCCGTACCCGTACCGGCGCCGAGCGGTCCCCGCCGTTCAGATCTCGTAGACCGCGCCCGTGTGCGCCAGTTCGACCGGGCCTTCGTAGACCTCGCGGGCGGCCGTCAGGTTGAGCTGGGGGTCGGTCCACGGGGGGATGTGGGTGAGGACGAGGCGGCGGGCGGCGGCACGCTGGGCGCTCTCGCCGGCCTCGCGGCCGTTGAGGTGGAGGTCGGGGATCTCCTCCTTGCCGTCCGTGAAGGCGGCTTCGCACAGGAACAGGTCGCTGTCGGCGGCGAGTTGGTCGAGTGCGGGGGCGGGTCCCGTGTCCCCGGAGTACGTGAGCGAGCGGCCCTCGTGCTCGACGCGGAAGCCGTACGCCTCGACGGGGTGGCGGACCTGCTCGGCGTGGAGGGTGAAGGGGCCGATGCGGAAGCTGCCGGGTTTGAGGGTGTGGAAGTCGAAGACCTCGGCCATCGCGGAGCGCGTGGGGGTGTCGCCGTGTCCGGCGGTGAGGCGTTCCTCGGTGCCCTCGGGTCCGTACACCGGCAGCGGCGCGGTGGTGAGGGGGTCGGCGTTGTAGTAGCGCACGACGAAGTACGCGCACATGTCGATGCAGTGATCGGCGTGCAGGTGGCTGAGGACGACGGCGTCCAGTTCGTTCAGGCCGATGTGGCGCTGCAACTCGCCGAGGGCGCCGTTGCCCATGTCGAGGAGCAGCCGGAAGCCGTCGGCCTCTACGAGGTAGCTGGAGCAGGGCGAGTCCACGGACGGGATCGAGCCCGAGCAGCCGACGACGGTGAGCTTCATGAAGCGGGAACCTCCGCGCGGACGGGGTGAGCGGGGTGCGGGTGCGATCCGTCGAGCGTACGGGGAGTGCCGGTGGGCGGCTTCACGCCTGCGGCGGGTTGTGGGAGAAGTCACCGGCAAGACCACCCGTGAGGGGTGGGGGGAATCCCTTAGGGGTGGCCCTTACACGCGGGGGCGCCCCCCCTGGAGGCCACAACGGGTGGGATGGGTGGGGGGTTCCCGGGTGCGGGGGCTCCCGGGTGCGGGGGCTCCCGGATACCAGGGCTCCCGGACGCGCGGGCTCCCGGACGCGCGGGCTCCCGCACAGCGGTCCCCCGCCGGGCCCCGGGGCTCCGGTCGGCCGGTCCGCGCGGGTACGGTCGCCGGTATGGGTGTGTCGTGGTGGTGGCTGCTGGCCGGTGTGGTGGTGCTCGGGCTGCTCGTGTCGCTCGTCGACGCGTGGGGGCGCAGTGACCGGGGGCCGCGGGGGCGGCGGCGCCCGCCGCGGGGGCCCGGCGGGGCG
>NZ_JAAGLR010000969.1 GCF_010548245.1 Streptomyces sp. SID11385 | reverse complement strand
GAGGCGTACGGGGACCCGACCCTGCTCGGCTCGGTGCTCTCCACGCTGCGCGAGAACGCGCGGCGGGCCGGACGGCTGCACGAGGCGCTGGAGACCGGCTCCCGCGCGCTCGCCCTCGCCGAGCACTCCGGCGACCCGGCCGCCGCCGCCTTCGAACGCGGCAACCTCGCCGAACTGCGACTGCTCCTCGGCGAACCCGAGCCCGCCCGGGTCCTGGCCGAGCAGGCCGTGACAGGCGCCGAACCCTACGACGCCTGGTGCTTCCCGTACGCCCTCACGACGCTGGCGCGCGTGCGCGCCCACCTCGGCGCGACGGCCGAGGCCGCCGCCCTCCTGGACCGCGCCGAGAGGGTCGCCGCCGCGCACGGCGACCGGCAGGCCGAGCACGAGGGCCGCACCGCCC
>NZ_JAAGLR010000073.1 GCF_010548245.1 Streptomyces sp. SID11385 | reverse complement strand
CCGACCGCCGACCGCCGACCGCCGACCGCCGACCGCCGACCGCCGACCGCCGACCGCCGACCGCCGACCGCCGACCGCCGACCGCCGACCGCCGACCGCCGACCGCCGACCGCCGACCGCCGACCGCCGTCGATCTCGGACCTCGGACTTCCCCGGACCGGCTTGTGGGCTCCGCGCCCAGGAAAAGCCCTGGAGAAACGGGGAGGCTCCGCTCCGGTCGGTCGAATGTCCGATCGGAGCGGAGCCCCTCACCCAGGGTCTGCTCGGCTGCGCACCCCGCGCCGGGTTGATACGGCTACGCCGGCCCGCCGCAGGACTTGCGCAGTTCGAGAGTGGGCAGCAACTCGATCCGGTGGACGGGCATCGAGTCGCCGGCGTCGAGCCGCCGCAGCAGAAGATCCAGGGCGCCCGAGCCGACCGCCTGCTTCGGCGGCGCCACCGCTGTCAGCGGCGGCTCCGACAACGACGCGTACACGTCGTCGTAGGCGATCAACGCCACGTCCTCCGGCACCGTCAGACCGTGCGTACGCAGCAGCGACGGCAGTTGCAGGGCGTCCTGGTCGTTGTGCACGAGCACGGCCCGCACGCCCTCGCGCGCGGCCTCGGCGATCCGGGCGGCCAGGTCCGCTTCGTCCGCGGGTGAGCGGGACACCCCGGGGTTGGGCACGTCGATCACGGGCAGCGTCGGGAGTCCGAGCTGTTCGGTGGCCTCCGCGTAGCCCGCGCGCACCTCGCAGGCGGTGCGGGTGTCGGCACGGGCGGCGAGCAGCACCGCGTCGTGCCCGAGCGCGACGAAGCGGCGCAGGGCCAGCAGGACTCCGTGGCGGTGGTCGGAGCAGACCGCGTCCAACTGCGCCGCCGCGCCCAGCCGAGCCGCGCGGCGTTCCACCAGGACGGCGGGGACGGGCAGTTCGCCCAGCCAGTCGCCGCCCTCCAGCCCACCGCCGGGAGTCCAGCCCGGCGTGAGGAGCAGCCCGTCGACATCGGACCCCAGCAGCCGTTCTACCTGCGCGCGGTCATTCCCGGCGCCGTACGGGGCGATGCCCAGGACCAGCCGGGCGCCTCCCGCGGTCGCCGCGGCATGGGCCCCGGCGATCACCTCGTCGAAGTACTGGCCGACCGTGGGCACCAGCATGCCGATCACCCGGCCCTGGCCCGCGGGCTGCCCGCCGGCGGTGCCGGGGGAGAGGGAGACCGAGCCGTGGGTGCGCTGGACCTTGCCCTCGTCGGCGAGGACGGCGACGTCGCGCCGGACGGTGACCGCCGGGATGTCGAGACGCTCGGCGAGTTCCACGACCCGGATGGAACCGGTCTCGCGCACGACGTCGAGGATGCGCGAGCGACGTCGTTCGGCCGAAACTGCCATCGGCACTCCTCTGGAATCGGATCCGGTGTCCCTAGGCATGCCTGACCGGCAATGCCTCCCTTGAGGACCATATCCGATCACGCACGGGTCATCTGATCAGTTCCCTCTTCCCCATCCTCCCCGGCCGCCGTGTGGCACGGGAGGGGATTCCGGCCCACCGCGCACGGCATCCGGCGGCGCGGAGACCGGAAGACATTGAATCGACCGGTTATCGCATGGTCGCTCAGAGCTGATCGAACGATCCGGCTCTTGTGATCCCTTCCGTGCGCCGCTTCGCCGCAACGGCCCGTCGGCCCCGGCACGCCCACCGACCGGCCCGGGCCGGAGTATCACCCCCAGTGCGACGCACCCGCCGGGACGTCGCCGCCGCCGAGGCCAGCGGTGGCCGACCTCGGCAACTCGGAGCCGCACCAGGCCGGAGAGAGAGGGCGGCGGGTGGTTCCGGGAGATCAGCGCCGCCGCCCTGATGGACACCGCCGCTATGCCGCGCGACCGGCTGCCGCCCTGGCGGGCCCCCTGGCCGTCGTCGACCGGAAGCGCGCTCTCTTCTCTGTGCGGAGCGCCGACGACGGACGCGGCTTCAGCGCCCAGAGGACGGCCGCGGTGCGGTGGAGGGCCGGGAGTCTTCGATCGGATCCGCGAGGAATTGTTATTCGGGCCAGCCTCGGGGGTCTCCCAGCCATCGGACATCATCGACCGACGTCGAAGGACAGGGAACTTCTCGTATGAGCACACAGCATCCGGTGGAGCTGGCAGAGCTGGTGACTCACGCCCGCGAGGGCGACCCAGCGGCTCAGGACGCCTTGATCAGCGCGCACCTGCCGCTCGTGTACAACGTCGTGGGCCGCGCGCTGAACGGTTCCGTGGATGTCGACGACGTCGTCCAGGACACGATGCTGCGCGCCCTCGACGGACTGGCCGGGCTGCGTGAACCGGGCAGTTTCCGGTCCTGGCTGGTGGCGATCGCCATGAACCGGGTGCGGAGGCACTGGCAGGACCGGCAGGCCGCGCCGGGCGGCGTCGAGGAGGCCGACCGGGCCCCGGATCCCGGCGCGGACTTCGTGGACCTGACGGTGCTGCGACTCCAGCTCTCCGGCCAGCGCCAGGAGACGGCGCGCGCCACCCGTTGGCTGGAGCCGGACGACCGGGGTCTGCTGTCGCTGTGGTGGCTGGAGTGCGCCGGTGAGCTGACCCGCGCCGAGGTCGCGCAGGCACTCGCACTGTCCCCGCAGCACACCGCGGTCCGGGTGCAGCGGATGAAGGCCCAGCTGGAGGCGGCCCGCGTGGTCGTCCGCGCCCTCGACGCCCGGCCGCGCTGCCGCCAGCTCGCCGAGCTGCTGGTGGGCTGGGACGGCCGTCCGTCCGCGCTGTGGCGCAAGCGAATAGCCCGGCACGCGCGTGAGTGCGTGCGCTGCGCGGGCCTGTGGAGCGGACTGGTGCCGGCCGAAGGACTGCTCGCCGGTCTCGGTCTGGTGCCCGTTCCCGTGACGCTGGCGCCGCATCCGCCGACCGGCTACGACGGCAAGCCGACCGGTTCGGTGTCCGACGGCGTCGACGGGACCGCCGCCACGGACGACGGGGCAGCAGCCACGGACAACGTGACCGCCGCCGCGGACGACGTGACCGCGAGCTACGGCGGTCACGCCACCGGCGGCCGGGCCGCGGCACGTCGGAGACGCGGCCGGGGCACCGCCCGCGACGCCGCCCGCCGCAAGCGTCGCATACGGCGGCGCGCGACGGCAGCCGCCGTCATCGCCGCCTGCCTCGCCGGTGGCGGTGCCTGGTACTTCGGCCACGAGCCGGACGGCGGCGCGGACGGGAGCGAAACCTTGGCCGGGGCTCCGACCGCCCCCGTCACCGGCCTCCCCACTCCGGTCGGCAGTCCGTCGCACCCTCCGTCGCCCTCCGCCTCCCCGACGAAGAGCCCCAGCGCTTCGAAGAGCCCTAGCGTCTCCTCGAGTTCTGGCGCCTCCGCGAGCCCGAGCCCGGCGAAGAGCTCGCCCGAGCTGACGACGAGGCCGCAGCCCCTGCCATCCCGAACCACCGCCGGAG
Organism: Streptomyces sp. SID11385; assembly: GCF_010548245.1. GTDB lineage: Bacteria > Actinomycetota > Actinomycetes > Streptomycetales > Streptomycetaceae > Streptomyces. The sequence goes on along the minus strand of NZ_JAAGLR010000073.1, from coordinate 3,403 downwards.
CCTCTTCCTCGCAGTCCGCCCCCGCCGGGGCCGTCGCGCAGGTGATCGCGCTGGTCAACCAGGAGCGTGCGAAGGCAGGCTGCGGTCCGGTCAGCGGGGACTCGCAGCTGGACGCCGCAGCGCGGGCCCACTCCGAGGACATGGCGGCCCGGGACTTCTTCGAGCACACCAACCCGGACGGCGCGGGTCCCGGCGACCGCATCACCAGCGCGGGCTACCGCTGGTCCTCGTACGGGGAGAACATCGCCCGGGGCCAGCAGACTCCGGAGTCGGTGATGAACTCCTGGATGAACAGCCCCCCTCACCGTGCCAACATCCTCAACTGCGCGTTCAAGGACCTGGGCGTGGGCGTCCTCCAGGGGTCGGGCGGCCCGTGGTGGACCCAGGATTTCGGCACCAAGTGACGTGGTCGCGGCCGGCGAACGGCCGCCGCGATCGTGAACGACCCCGCGCGGAGCCACAAGACCAGCCCGCCCGCACGCTGCGGAAGTACTCCCACTTCCTGCCCCGCGCCGGCGCACGGGGCACCGCCGTCATCGACGCGATCTTCGCGTAACTGCGGCCGGTCGGCAGAGCCTGTGGAGCGTGACCCATAGCCCGCCGCAGGCCCAAAGTCCCAGAGAAGTCCCAGAGATGCCGCCGCACCCCTCCCTGGCCCGCTAAGTAGCAGGTCAGACGGGGTGCGGCGGCATCCGCTCATCAAATGTCCCGGAACGTCTCGATCTGCGCCCCCACCGAGTTCAGGCGCTCCGCCAGGTCCTCGTAACCCCGGTTGATGACGTAGACGTTGCGCAGGACCGAGGTGCCCTCGGCCGCCATCATCGCGAGGAGGACGACGACCGCCGGGCGCAGGGCGGGTGGGCACATCATCTCGGAGGCGCGCCAGCGGGTGGGGCCCTCGACCAGGACGCGGTGCGGGTCGAGGAGCTGGAGGCGGCCGCCGAGGCGGTTGAGGTCGGTCAGGTAGACCGCGCGGTTGTCGTAGACCCAGTCGTGGATGAGGGTCTTGCCCTGGGCCACCGCCGCGATCGCCGCGAAGAACGGGACGTTGTCGATGTTCAGGCCCGGGAAGGGCATGGGGTGGATCTTGTCGATCGGCGCCTCCAGTTTGGAGGGGCGGACCGTCAGGTCGGTGAGGCGGGTACGGCCGTTGTCCGCGACGTACTCCTGGGAGCGGTCGTGGTCGAGGCCCATCTCCTCCAGCACCGCCAGCTCGATCTCCAGGAACTCGATCGGCACGCGGCGCACGGTGAGTTCGGACTCCGTGACGACGGCGGCGGCGATGAGGCTCATCGCCTCGACCGGGTCCTCGGAGGGCGAGTAGTCCACGTCGACGTCGATGTCGGGCACGCCGTGCACCGTGAGCGTCGTGGTGCCGATGCCCTCGACCCGTACGCCCAGGGCCTCCAGGAAGAAGCAGAGGTCCTGGACCATGTAGTTGGAGGAGGCGTTGCGGATCGTCGTGACGCCGCTGTTGCGCGCGGCGGCGAGCAGCGCGTTCTCGGTCACGGTGTCGCCGCGCTCGGTCAGCACGATCGGGCGGTCCGGGACGATCGCCCGCTCCACGGCCGCGTGGTACAGGCCCTCGGTCGCGGTGATGTCGAGACCGAAGCGGCGCAGCGCGATCATGTGCGGCTCGATGGTCCGCGTGCCGAGGTCGCAGCCGCCCGCGTACGGCAGCGTGAAGTGGTCCATGCGGTGCAGCAGCGGGCCCAGGAACATGATGATCGAACGGGTGCGGCGCGCCGCGTCCGCGTCGATCGAGGCCATGTTCAGCTCGGCCGGCGGGACCAGCTCCAGGTCCTTGCCGTCGTTGATCCAGCGCGCCTTGACGCCGATCGACGAGAGGACTTCGAGGAGGCGGTAGACCTCCTCGATACGGGCCACGCGCCGCAGCGTCGTACGGCCCTTGTTGAGCAGGCTCGCGCACAGCAGCGCGACGCACGCGTTCTTGCTCGTCTTGACGTCGATCGCGCCCGACAGATGGCGACCGCCGACCACCCGCAGGTGCATCGGCCCGGAGTACCCGAGCGAGACGATCTCGCTGTCCAGGGCCTCCCCGATGCGTGCGATCATCTCAAGACTGATGTTCTGATTGCCGCGCTCGATCCGGTTCACCGCACTCTGGCTCGTGGCCAGCGCCTCGGCGAGCTGCGCCTGTGACCAGCCACGATGCTGACGGGCGTCACGGATGAGCTTGCCGATGCGTACGAGGTAATCGTCTGCCATGGATGCAGGCTATCTCAGATATGAGATCGCCGCCGCTTGGGGGGTGTGCGGCGCGCGAGGCGTCATACCCGTACAACCCCGGGCACGGTGAGGGCATTTCAGTCAACCGCGTCCCCGCCCGTCGCGCCACTCGGGTGACGGGCGGCCCCGCCCGTACCGGCGTTGCGCCGTCCGGGTACCCGCCGGAGGATGCGCCCATGCGCTACTCCGTGAACATCCCGAACTTCGGTGACTTCGCCGACCCGCGTACCGTCGCCCTCCTCGCCCGCACCGCCGAGGAGGCAGGCTGGGACGGGCTCTTCGTCTGGGACCACGTGCTCCACGACAGGGAGCGGCGTCGCGGAGCCCCCTTCGGTGACCCCTGGATGCTCCTCACCGCCGCGGCCCTCGCCACCACCCGCCTGCGCCTGGGCACGCTCCTCACGCCCGTCCCGCGCCGCCGCCCCCACCAACTCGCCCGCCAGGTCGCCACGCTCGACGCGCTCAGCGGCGGCCGGGTCGTCCTCGGCGCCGGTCTCGGCGGCCCGATCGAGGACGAGTACGGGAGCTTCGGCGAACCCACCGACCCGCGCGTCCTCGCCGGGATGCTCGACGAGGGCCTCGAACTCCTCGCCCGCTACTGGACGGGCGAACACGTCACGCACCGCGGCAGTCACTTCACGGTGGACGACGCCCAGTTGCTCCCCGCGAGCACGCAGCGCCCGCGCCCGCCCGTGTGGATCGGCGGCTTCTGGCCGAGCCGCCCCCCGATGCGCCGCGCCGCGCGCTGGGACGGCGCGGTCCCGCTCTTCCGCACCGCCTCGCACGGCACCCCGCCGGACCTCGCGGAGGTGCGCGAGCTGGCGGCGTACGTACGGGAGCATCGCGCCGCGTACGGAGAGGAGCACCCGGAGGCGTACGTGCGCGAGCGCGCGACCCCCGCGACCCCCTTCGACCTCGTGCTCGGCGGCATCTCGCCGCGCGACCCGGACCGGGCCGCCGAGCTGATCGCGCCGTACGCCGAGGCCGGGATGACGTGGTGGGACGAGCGCCAGGCCGGCGACGGCGAGCACATCGACCGGCTCGCGCCCGTCCTGCGCCGTGTCGAGGCGGGCCCGCCCGGGTACTGAGGGCCGCCGCCGGGGGCGTGACGCGCGCCACGCGCCCGTCCCGCCACCGCAATGGCCGTACCGCG
>NZ_JAAGLR010000042.1 GCF_010548245.1 Streptomyces sp. SID11385 | reverse complement strand
GGGGCCGCTCCTGTACGTGCTCGGCGCGCTCGGACTCGCGGGCGCGCTCCTCGCCCTGCTGGGCCTCGGGCCGGACGTCCGGGGCGCGCGCCGGACGCGGTACGGGGGCCTCGCGCGGCGCCCCGCGCTCTGGCTCCTCGCCGCCCTCTTCGCCGTGTGCGGCGCGTCCACGAACGGCGTGATGTGGAACCACTTCACGCCCGCCGCGCACGATCACGGCATCCCCGTCACCACCGCCTCGGCGCTGCTCGCGCTCGCGGGGCTGTGCAATGTCGCGGGCACGATCGGCTCGGGATGGCTGAGCGACCGGCGCGATCCGCGGCGGCTGCTCACCGGGTACTTCGCCGTGCGGGCACTGAGCCTCGTGAGCCTGCCGGTCGCGCTCGGACGCGGCGCCGGGCCCGAAGTGGCCCTGTTAGCCGTGGTGTTCGGGCTGCTCGACGTGGCGACCGTGCCGCCCGTCGCCGCGCTCGCGCGGAGCCACTTCGGGCCCGGCGCGCCGCTCGCGCTCGCGTGGGTCAACGGGGCGCACCAGGCCGGGGCCGCGCTGTTGTCGTGGGTCGCGGGGAGCGTGCGTGAGGTCAGTGGCGCGTACGACCTCGTGTGGTACGGCGTCGGCGGGCTGTGTGCGGCGGCGGCGCTCGTGCCGTTCCTCGGGCCGCTCGCGGGTCCGTCCGGCTCCGCGCGCTCCCAGGGATGTCGCACGGCGTCATCAGCAAGTTGCGGGGTGCGGTCATGAAATTGCGTTCCGCCGTCTTGTCCCCGGACTGCCGGGGCCGTACGGTCACCGCGGAGCCCGAGCCGCCGCGTGCTCTCCCCGCACCGCCCCCACCATCGAGCCGCACCGCGAGGACACACATGGCTGACACGCGCATGCCCGAAACCCCCTCCGCTCCCGCTCCCGCGTCCCCCCTCTTCCCCGGTCTCCGTCGCCGCACCTTCGTCGCCGGCTCGCTCGCGGCCGGTGCCGTCTCCGCCGCCGCGGGCTCCGCGCAGGCCGCCGGGGAAACCCGCGCCACCGCCTCCCCCGCTCCCCTCGCCTCGCCGCCCGGGGACGTCGTCGGGAAGATCACCGTCGGCTACCAGGGCTGGTTCGCCTGCTCGGGCGACGGCGCGCCCATCAACGGGTGGTGGCACTGGTCGCAGAACTGGGGGCAGCCGCCGTCCCCGGCCAACACCGCGATCGTGAGCTGGCCCGACGTGAGCGAGTACGAGCACACCTACCGCAGCGCGTATCCCGCGCTCGGCAACGGCAAGCCCGCGAACCTCTTCTCCTCGTACGACCAGCAGACCGTGGACACGCACTTCCGGTGGATGCGGGAGTACGGGATCGACACCGCCGCGCTCCAGCGCTTCAACCCCAACGGCGGCGAGGGCGCGACGCGCGACGCCATGGCGGAGAAGGTGCGGCTAGCGGCCGAGAAGCACGGGCGCAAGTTCTACATCATGTACGACGCCACCGGCTGGACGAACATGCAGCCGGAGATGAAGGCCGACTGGCTGAGCAAGATGAAGGCGTACACGTCCTCTTCGGCGTACGCCTACCAGAACGGCAAGCCGGTGGTGGGGATTTGGGGCTTCGGCTTCAACGAGCCCAACAAGACGTGGTCGGCCGAGGTCTGCCTGGACGTCGTCAACTGGTTCAAGGACCAGGGGTGTTATGTGATGGGCGGTGTGCCGACGCACTGGCGGCGCGGCGTCGAGGACTCGCGCGCCGGCTACACGGACGTGTACCACGCGTTCGACATGCTCTCGCCGTGGATGGTGGGGCGCATCGGCTCGGTCGCCGACGCCGACAACTTCTACGCGAACGTCAACACCCCCGACCAGGCCGACTGCACGGCGAACGGCGTGGACTACCAGCCGTGCGTCCTGCCGGGGGACCTCCAGGGCGGGGCGCGGGCCCACGGCGACTTCATGTGGCGGCAGTTCTATAACATGAAGCGCGTCGGGGTGCAGGGCATCTACATCTCGATGTTCGACGAGTACAACGAGGCGAACCAGATCGCGAAGACCGCCGCGACGGCAGCCGACGTGCCCGCCGGGTCCGGGATCAAGGCCCTCGACGAGGACGGCACGGCCTGCTCCCCGGACTACTACCTCCGTCTCACGGGCGACGGCGGGAAGCTGCTCAAGGGGGAGATCCCGCTCACCGAGCAACGGCCCACACCCACCGTCCTCGGGGGCGGCGGCGATCCCGAACTCCCGACCGGTGACCTGGCCTTGCGCCGCATCGCCACCGCGAGCGGCCAGACGCAGGGCTACGCGCCCGGCAACGCCGTGGACGGCGACGCGCGTTCGTACTGGGAGAGCCCCAACAACAGCTTCCCGCAGTGGATTCAGGTGGACCTGGGCACGAGCCGTCCCGTGCGCAGGCTCGTGCTGTCGCTGCCGCCCGACGCGGCCTGGGCGAAGCGGACGCAGACCGTCGAGGTGCTCGGCTCCGCCGACGGCTCCGCCTTCACCTCGCTCTCCGCCCCGGCCGGGCGCGTCTTCGACCCGGCCAAGGACGCCAACAGCGTCACCATCACCCTCGCCTCGACGGCGAACACCCGGTACGTGCGCGTCCGGTTCACGGCCAACACCGGCTGGCCCGCCGGGCAGTTGGCGGGGCTCGCGGTGTACGCGGCGGGCTGAGAGGAGGGGGGTGCGGGGCGGGCCACGGCGGGGATACGGGGCCGTGCGACCCCGCCCCGTACGCCCCGCCTCACCCGCCCCAGTCCCGCAGTCGTTCGCGCGCATCGGCCGCGTCGGCGGCCGGTGAAGTCCCGTACACCAGGCGGTAGTCGCGCGTGAAGTGCGGGGCGCTGCGGTAGCCGACCGCCGACGCGGCGCGGGCCGCCGACTCGCCGCGCACGACCATGCGGTGGCGGGCCTCGCCGAGGCGGAGTCGCTTGAGGTACTGCATCGGGGTCATGGACGTGGCCTGTCTGAAGCGCCGGGACAGCGTCGCCCTGCTTGCGCCGGCCTCGGCGGCGAGGGCGTCGAGCGTCCACGGATGGGCCATCCGTTCGGTGAGGAGCCGGACGGCGCGGGGGACGACGGGGTCGTGCGCGTCGATCGCGGCGAGGACGCGCGGCGCCTGCGTCGTCTGGAGCAGGCGGAGCACGGTCTCGCGCGCGAACTGCGGGGCCAGGAGCGGGATGTGCTCGGGCTCGTCGAGGAGAGCGAGCAGGCGGGCGAAGACGTCGGCGAGCGCGGGGGTCCAGGTGCCGAGCCGGTCCAGCGGTCCGGAGGGGCGGCGGGCGGGGCGGGGCATCGCGGCGGCGACCTCCGTGACCAGGGCGGGGTCGAGCCGCCAGCGCGCCGAGAGGAACCCGTACCGCTCGTCCGTCGCGACGACGCCGGAGAGGACGGGGAGGTCGACCGGTGTGATGAGGAACCGGTCGAGGCCCCAGACCTGGTCGTCGTCGCCGACGACCGAGCGCTTGCGGCCCGCGAGGACGACGGAGAGGGACGGCGTGTACCGCTGGTAGGCGAGGCCGCCGGGGATGGTGCGCAGGCGGCCGAGCCGGAGCCCGAGCCGCTCCGCCGCGGCCGTGTCGTCCGCGCGCCGCGCCACGACGTCCGTCGCGCGGCCGAGGCTGCGGGCAGTCGCTTCGTCCATGGGGCGACCGTATCCAGGCGGCATCGCGGCGCGCGTCCGCCGGGCCCGGTGGCGTGATCCGGCAAGCGGTTGAGCGTTTCCGGCAAGGGACGGGTCCGGTGCGCGGGACAGGCTGGAGGCATGCGTACGAACGAAGAGATCCTGTCCTCCCTCCCCTCCGGCTCCGCCCTCGCCGGGCGCACCGCGCTGGTCACCGGCTCGACCGGGGGGATCGGCGAGGCCGTCGCCCGGGTGCTCGCCGCCTCGGGGGCCGAAGTGCTCGTGAGCGGCAGGGACGCCGGACGCGCGCGCGGGGTCGTGGACACGATCACGGCCTCGGGCGGGCGCGCGCACGCGCTCACCGCCGACCTCGGCGCCGCGCCCGGCGAGATCCGGGCCTTCGCGGAGCGCGCCCAGGCGACGCTCGGCGGCCGGGTCGACATCCTCGTCAACAACGCGGGCGTCTACCCGGGCTTCCTGACCCCGGCGGTCACCGACGAGGAGATGGAGGCGCTGTGGGCGACGAACGTCCGCGCGCCGCACGTCCTCGTCGCGACGCTCGCGCCGCGCATGGCCGAGCGCGGTGCGGGCGTCGTCGTGAACCTGGGCTCGTGGATGGCGCGGGTCGGCGTTCCGTACAAGGCGCTGTACCCGGCGACGAAGGCGGCGGTCGAGCAGCTCACCCGGGCGTGGGCGGCCGAGTTCGGGCCGCGCGGGGTGCGCGTCAACGGCGTGGCCCCGGGTGCCACGGCGACGCGCGGCACGGCGGCGAGCGCCGATCAGCTCGCGGAGATGACGAAGGCGACCCCGGCGGGCGTGCCCGTGCGGCCCGTCGACATCGCGTACGCGGTGCGGTACCTCGCCTCGGACGAGGCGGCGTTCGTCCAGGGGACGACGCTGGACGTGGACGGAGGACTCGCGGGGACGCGGCTGCGGTGAGCCGGTGGCGGGGCGGGGGGGTACGAGTCGCCCCGTACCCCCCCCGCCCCAACGCCCGCCCCTACGCCGCCTTCTCCGTCTGCGACAGCGGCTTCGCGATGTCCTCCAGGCCGCGCCCCTCCGCGTCGACCGCGAGGAAGGCCGCGACGAGGCCCGCCGCGCACATGAGGCCCGCGCCGATCGAGAAGGCGAGTGCCGTGTCGCCGGGGACGCCTGACTCGGTGAGGTCGGCGAAGATGAGCGGGCCCGAGATGCCGCCCGCGGCCGTGCCGATCGCGTAGAAGAAGGCGATCGCCATCGCGCGGGTCTCCATCGGGAAGACCTCGGAGACGGTGAGGTACGCGCTCGACGCGCCCGCCGAGGCGAAGAAGAGGACGACGCACCAGCAGGCCGTCAGCGTCGTCGCGTCGAGCGAGCCGCGGTCGAAGAGCCAGGCCGTGATGAAGAGCAGGATGCCCGGCAGGATGTACGTGCCCGCGATCATGATGCGGCGGCCGACCGTGTCGAAGAGGTGGCCGAGGACGAGCGGGCCGATGAAGTTGCCCGCCGCGATGACGGCGAAGTAGTAACCCGTGTGGCCGCTCTGGACGTCGTAGAACTTCGTGAGGATCGCGCCGAAGCCGAACGTGATCGCGTTGTAGAGGAACGCCTGCCCGATGAAGAGCGAGAGGCCGAGCACGGCGCGTTTGGGGTAGTGCGCGAAGACCGTCTTGGCGATGAGGCCGAAGCCGACGCTCTTGCGCTCGTGGATGGTGATCTCGCCCGCCGGGGGCGGCAGTTCCTTGCCCTTCTCGGCCTCCACGCCCTTCTCGACGTCCGAGACGAGGCCCTCCGCCTCGTCCCCGTGGCCGTGGATGAACTGCCAGCGCGGGCTCTCGGGGACGTGCCGCCGCACGAGGAGGATCACGAGGCCGAGCACGACGCCGAGCGCGAAGGTGAGGCGCCAGCCGACGTCCTTCGGGAAGATGCCCGTGTTGAGGGCGAGGATCGACAGCAGCGCGCCGCCGATCGCGCCGAGCCAGTAGCTGCCGTTGATGATGAGGTCGACGCGCCCGCGGTACTTCGAGGGGATCAGCTCGTCGATCGCGGAGTTGATCGCCGCGTACTCGCCGCCGATGCCGAAGCCGGTGAGGAAGCGGAAGACGAAGAACCACCACGGCGAGAAGGACAGCGCGGTCATCGCGGTCGCGCCGAGGTAGACCGCGAGCGTCACCATGAAGAGCTTCTTGCGGCCGAACTTGTCCGTCAGCCAGCCGAAGAAGAGCGCGCCCGAGCACGCGCCCGCGACGTACAGCGCGGCGCCGAGCCCGGTGACCTGCGCGGACGTGATCGGCAGGCCGGAGCCGGGTTCGGAGAGACGGCCCGCGATGTTGCCGACCGTCGTCACTTCGAGCCCGTCGAGAATCCACACCGTGCCGAGGCCGATGACGATCATCCAGTGCCAGCGCGACCAGGGCAGGCGGTCGAGGCGCGCGGGCACGGAGGTGGTGATCGTGCCGGTGCCGGAGTGCCCGGGCGCGGCGATGTCCGCCGCGTCGTCCGGCGCTCCGGAGGCCCGCTCGTCGGGGGGCCGCTCGTCGGAAGGCTGGGCCATGATCCGGTACCTCCTCGTGAGCGGCGACCGCGACGGGTGTGCGGTCGCACTATTCGCCGGATGCCCCTGGGGCGCGCGCTCATACGGGGACGAGGGAGCCAAGCGGGTGGTGAGTGGGTCCGGCGGGGGGTGCGCGGACCGGCGCGCGCCGCACCCGCACGGGGCGCCGCACCCGTACGGCCCCCGCGCACCCGCGCACCCGCAGGAGTTTCCGCCCCCGTACGGCCCCCTCAGGCCCCCAGCGCGTGCGAGACGGTGTAGATCACGAGGCCCGCGAGCGAGCCGACGACCGTGCCGTTGATGCGGATGAACTGGAGGTCGCGGCCGATGTTCGCCTCGATCTTGCGCGAGGTGTGCTCGGCGTCCCAGCCCGCGACCGTGTCGGTGATGAGCGAGGTGATCTCGGTGCGGTACGTCGAGACGACGTAGACCGCGGCGCCCTCGACCCAGCCGTCGACCTTCGCGCGCAGCCGGTCGTCCGCGCTCAGCCGGCCGCCCAGCGAGAGGAGCGCGGCACGGGCGCGCAGGCGCAGTTCGCTGCGCTCGTCCTCGGCGGCGGCGACCATCATGCCGCGCACCGTGCCCCACACCGTCGCGATGAGGTCCTGCACCTCGGCGCGGCCCAGGATGTCGTTCTTGAGGCGCTCGACGCGGGCGCGGGTCGGGCCGTCCGCCTGGAGGTCGGCGGCGAAGTCGGCGAGGAAGCGGTCGACGGCACCGCGCGCGGGGTGGTCGGGCATGTCGCGCATCTCGGTGACGAAGCGGAGGAGTTCCTTGTAGACGCGCTCGCCGATCCGCTTGTCCACGAAGCGCGGGGTCCAGCCGGGCGCCCCGCCCTGCACCGCGTCCATGACGGAGTCGCGGTGGGTGACGAGCCAGTCGTGCGCGTGCACGCACACGAGGTCCACGAGCTTGCGGTGCCCGCCGTCCGCCACCAGGCGCTCCAGGAGCCGCCCGAGCGAGGGCGCGACCTCCGCGCTCGTCGCGCGCCGCGTGATCGCCTCGCCGACGACGGCCTGTACGTCGCTGTCGCGCAGCACCGTGAGCGCCCCGCGCAGCGCCGTCGCCGCCTCGGCCGTCACGCGGTCGGCGTGCGCGGGCTCGGCGAGCCACTCGCCGAGCCGGTGCCCGATGCCGATACCGCGCAGCCGGTCCCGTACGACGTCGCCGGAGAGGAAGTTCTCGCCGACGAAGCCGCCGAGCGCGGCCCCGAGCTGGTCCTTCTTCTGCGGGATGATCGCGGTGTGCGGGATCGGCAGGCCGAGCGGGTGCCGGAAGAGCGCGGTCACGGCGAACCAGTCGGCGAGCGCGCCGACCATCCCCGCCTCGGCCGCCGCAGCGACGTACCCGGTCCACGCGCCCGCGTCACGGTGCCCGAGCCACGTCGCGAGCGCGTAGACGACCGCGACGAAGAGGAGCAGCCCGAGCGCGAAGGACTTCATGCGCCGCACGCCCCGGCGTTTCTCCAGATCGGCGGGGGTGAGGTCGACGGGACTGCGGGCACCGCCGAGGGCGCGGGCGACGGAGTGTCCACGGGGCGGGGTGCCGGTGGCGGCGCCGGCGCCCGTACGAGCCGGAACGGTGGCGCCGGTACGAGGCGGCGCGGTGTCGGCGCCCGTACGGTCGTCCCTCCGCTCCGCCCCCGCCTCCGAGCCGTCCCCGCCCGTCGGCCCCCCTGAAGCTCCGCCCATGCCGTCCTCCGCTCCCGCGCCCGATCCCGCTGTCCTTCCCGGTCCGGGTTCCGGTTCCGTTCCGGCCACCGGTCCCGCCCCCGTGATTTTCGCCTCACCCTCCCCCTGCGTCCCCATCGCCCCGCCGCCCCTTCCTCGCCCTCGTGGCCTGCCGCGTCCCGCTGTCGCGGCCCCCCGCGCATCGCCCGGAGCTGGGCTTCGGGGGCGCGAGGGGCCGGTCCCATTGTCCCTACCCCGTTCGCCGGGGGAACGGATCTGCGATTCCCGGCGTCTGTCGGGACGAAGGGTGCGTACAGCACGCCCCCCACCCATGTCGCATCATGGGATCGTCCGACCGGAGCCTCGGGCTCCCGCTGTCCGAGGAGAACCCCCGCACATGACCAAGCGTCACGGTTATGGCGTGCTCGCCGCCGTCACAGCCCTCGTGGTGCTGTGCTCGACCGCGATCTTCCTGCTCGTGACCGGCTCCGGGCGGAGCAAGGACGAGGACACCGTCACGGCGGCCCCGCCCGCCGCGCGCGGCTCGGCCGCCCCGGCCTCCTCGGGGAGCTGGGTCGGTACGTGGTCGGCGCCGCCGAGCGGCGCCGAGCCCGGCACGCTGCTCCAGGGCCTCGCGGGCCGCTCGGTCCGCAACGTCGTGCACACCTCCGTCGCGGGCGAGGCGACGCGCGTCACCCTCTCCAACCTGTACGGGCAGCAGCCGCTGTCGATCACGAGCGCGACCGTCGCCCTCGCCGCCGCGCCCGGCAACCCCACGGCGGCGGCCGGCACCCTGCGCCGCCTCACCTTCGACGGCGGCACCACCGTCGTCATCCCCGCGGGCGGCCAGCGGGTGAGCGACGCGGTGCGGATGAGCGTCCCCGGCGACGCGGACCTCCTCGTCACGACGTACTCGCCGCTCGCGAGCGGCCCCGTCACCTTCCACGCGCAGGCCCGCCAGACCAGCTACCTCGCCGAGGGCGACCGCACGAGGGACCCGGACGGCGCCGCGTACACCGCGCAGTCCTCCTACTGGCGGTACGTCACCGCCGTCGACGTCCTCAGCCACCGCCTCGCCGGGACCCTCGTCACGCTCGGCGACTCGCTCACCGACGGGCTCCACTCCACGACCGGCACCAACCACCGCTGGCCCGACCGCCTCGCCCGCCGCCTCGCCGACGAGCAGGGCGCGCCGCGCTACAGCGTCGTCAACGCCGGGATCAGCGGCAACCGCGTCCTGCTCGCCGGGACGGGCCGCCCGGCCGACAACCCGGCCGCGCTCGACCGCTTCGACCGCGACGTGCTCGGCCGCTCCGGCGTGAAGGCCGTCTTCATCGACCTCGGCATCAACGACATCCTGCGCGCCCCGCAGCAGTACGACGCCCGGCGGATCGTCGACGGGCTGCGCGAGCTGACCGCGCGGGCGCACGCCAAGGGCCTGCACGTCGTCGGCGCGACGCTCATGCCCTTCGAGGGCCACCGGGGCTACACGGCGCGCGGGGAGCAGACCCGGCAGGCGGTGAACGCCGAGATCCGCTCGGGCCGCGTCTTCGACGCGTACGCGGACTTCGACCGGGCGCTGCGGGACCAGGCCCGCCCCAGCCGCCTGGCCACCGCCTACGACTGCGGCGACCACCTCCACCTCAACGACGCGGGGTACCTGCGGATGGCGGAGACGGTGAACCTGGCGGACCTGAAGGGGGCGGCCCCGGCGCAGCTCTGACGCGGGGCGGGACGGGCCTTCACGGGGCTCCGCCCCCAGCCCCGCTCCTCAATCCCCCTCAGCCTCCGGCCGGGGGGTGTCCCCAGAGGGGCCCAACTGCTCGCGCCGCCCCTTCTTCTCGCCCTTCCTGCGCTTGCGCTGCACCCCCACCCCGCCCATCAGGGCGAACCCCTTCACGGTGACCTGCGGCGAGTCGGGCGGCCCGTCGAAGAACTGGTCGCCGCCGAACCCGCCCATGATCCCGATGCCCGAGACCCGTACCCGCAGCTCGGGCGGGACCACGACGCCGATGCCGCCCCAGATCGTGAAGCAGCGGATGACCGTCTCGCGGTCCTCGAAATCGGCCTCGCGCAGGTCGATCTCGCCGCCGCCCCACATCGCGAACGCCGTGAAGACCCTCCCGACCACCCAGCGGCCCCGGCGCGCGAAGCCGCCGAAGAGCGCGAACGCCCCGCGCGAGGTCGCCTCCGCGCCCACCCGCCCGACCCGGCCCCCGCCGGGAGCCGGAGCCGGGGACCGCGCGGCGCCCCCCGTGCTCTCCGGCAGGTCCCGCGTGAGCGGCACGAGTTCCCCGTACGTGCGGGCCGCGTAGGCCGCGCCGAGCCGTACGTCGAACTCCTCCATGTCCAGGCGCCCCTCGGCGACCGCCTCGCGCAGCCGCTCGGCGACGCGCTCCCGGTCGGCGTCCGAGGCGCGCAACTCCGCGTCGGCGAGCGGGGCATCCGCTCGCGCTTTGGCCATGTCCGTTTTCCTGGGCGGTAGTTCGGCCCGCTCGTCAGTCATGCGACCACCCTACGAGGTCACCGCGTCACTCCTGCCGCGCGCGTACATCCGCGCGATGACGGACTCGATGTCCGGCTCCCGCACCGACAGGTCGGCGAGCGGGTAGTCGGCCGCGATCCGCGCCACGAGCGGCGCCGCCGAGGCCCCGGCGGGGAAGGCGAGCCACTGCCGCGGCCCCTCGACCCGTACCGTACGGGCGCCGGGCACCGAGACGGCGGGCAGCTCCCGTTCCAGGTCCAGGACGAGCATCCGCTCGCTCTCGCCCAGCGCGTGCAGCCCCGCCAGGTCCCCGTCGTGCACGAGCCGCCCGTGGTCGATGACCATCACCCGCGTGCAGACCTGCTCGATGTCGGTCAGGTCGTGCGTCGTGAGGAGCACCGTCGTGCCCCGCTCCGCGTTCAGCTCGCGCAGGAACTCGCGCACCCGCGCCTTCGAGAAGACATCGAGCCCGATCGTCGGCTCGTCCAGGTACAGCACCTCCGGCGAGTGCAGCAGCGCCGCCCCGATGTCGCCGCGCATCCGCTGCCCCAGCGAGAGCTGCCGGACCGGCACGTGCAGCAGGTCCGCCAGCTCCAGCTGCTCCACGCAGCGGTCCAGCGTCTCGCGGTAGCGCCCGAGCGGCACGTCGTACAGGTGCCGCATCAGGCGGTACGAGTCGATGAGCGGCAGGTCCCACCACAGCGTCGTGCGCTGCCCGAAGACCACCCCGATCCGCCGCGTCAGCGCGAGCCGCTGCCGCGCGGGATCGAGCCCCGCGACCCGCAGCCGGCCGCCCGAGGGCGTCAGGATGCCGGTGAGCATCTTGATCGTCGTCGACTTGCCCGCCCCGTTCGGCCCGATGTACCCGACCATCTCGCCGCGCCGCACCCGGAACGAGATGCCGTCCACGGCCCGCACGGCGCGCTTCTCGTACCGCAGGAACGCGGTCCTGCGCCGCAGCGAGAACTCCTTGCGCAGGTCGTCGAGGACGATCACGTCGTCGCTTTCCACTGCCTCCACCTTTCCACCACCGGTCACGGACACCCTCAGCTCCCCGTCGAGCGATACCCCCGCAGCCCGGCCCGCCACGCGAGCCCGGCCAGCGCGAGCGCGGCGACGGCGACGAACGGGGGCAGCAGGGCGCACCAGGCCGGGAGCCCGAGCGGCGCGGGACGGCCCAGGAGGTACGCGCCCGGGACCCAGTTGACGAAGGAGAGCGGCAGCACGAACGTCACCGCGCGCACCACCTCCTTGGCGAAGACCGTCGGCGGGTACTGGAGCATCGTCTGCCCGCCGTACGTGAACGCGTTCTCCACCTCGGCCGCGTCGTTCGCCACGAACTGGAAGGCCGCCCCCGCCACGTACACCGCGCCGAAGATCGCCGCGCCGCTCACCACCGCGTACGGGATCACCAGGACGCGCCCGGCGTCCCAGTCGATCCCCGCCGCGCTCAGCCCGTACGCCAGCACCGCGAGGCCCTGGAAGGTGCGCCCGAGCCGGTTGAGCGAGAAGCGGTCGGCGGCGATCTGCGCGAGGACGGGCGCGGGGCGCACGAGCAGCGCGTCGAGCGTGCCGTCGCGCACGCGCTGGCCGAGCCGCTGCGTCGAGCCGAGGAACAGGTTGCACAGCCCGAAGGAGACCGAGGAGAGCCCGTAGAGCACCGCGAATTCCGCGAGACCGTAGCCGCCGAGCGCGTCGACCTGCGAGAACATCAGCAGGATCACGACGAAGTCCAGGCCCGTGATCGCCGCCTGCGCGAAGAGGTTCAGCGCGAAGGAGAGGGGATACGCGAGCATCGAGCGCACCCACATGAGGCTCACGAGCCGGTAGGCGCGCAGCCCGGTGCGCAGGGCGCCCCGCTCCCGTACCGCCGTGGGACCAGCCGTCTCAGCCACCCTGGACCACCACCCTGCGCGTCGCCGCGGACTGGACGAGACGGCCGAGGGCGAGCAGCAGCACGGCCCAGCCCGCCTGGAAGCCGTACACGCCGAGCAGTTCGCTCCCTTGGTACGTACCGAGCAGCACATCGGCGGGGACCTGCACGAGCGAGGCCCACGGCAGCGCGCGGGCCACCTCACCGAGCAGGCCCGGGAAGACGTTGAGCGGCAGCGAGACGCCGGAGAAGAACGTCGCCACGAAGACGTGCAGCCGCGTGATCCCGTCGCCGTGGAGCAGCCAGAAGGCGGAGAGCGCCACCAGGTAGCGCAGCGCGAAGCTCACCACGACCCCCAGCGCGACCGCCGCGAGGAAGGACAGCCAGCGCGACGGCGCGGCGGGGACCGTGAGGTCGAAGAGCAGCGCCCCCGCCACGAAGGGCACGATCCCCCGCCCGAGCAGGTGGAACGCCGCCCGCCCCAGGTCCCCGGCGAGCCACCACGACTGGAGATCGACGGGCCGGTAGAGGTCCACGGCGATGTCGCCGCTGCGGATGCGCTCGATCAGCTCGACCTCGAATCCGCCTCCCATGACCATCGAGGTCATGAGTATCGCCTGCCCGATCCAGACGTACGTGAGGGCCTGCGAGAGCGTGTAGTCGCCCAGGTGGGGACGCTCCTGCCACAGCGCCCGATACGTATAGGCGAGAATGACGCCGAACACCGTGTTGGTGAACACCCCTGCGAAGGTCGCCCAGCGGTACGTCGCGTAGCGGCGGAACCCACCGGCGGCGACTGCCGCGTAGAGCCGAACGGTGCGCACGGGACCTCTCTTTCGGTGCGGATTTTCCGCGCGAATGGTGTGGATTCGGCCTCGCGGGCCAAAGTCACGACCCTAGAGGGGAGCCGTACGCACGCGCCACGCGTTTTACACGGGGGAGGGATCACGAGCCGCCGAGGCGGGCACCGTGTTCCGACCGCCCCGCGCCTCGGTGCGTACGTGGGCACCGGGTGCACGAAGCGAAGCAGGAGTTCCGCACAACATGACCGACGAGCCGCAGCAGCACGGCGACGGCGACCGCGCCGGGGACGGCACGACGTCCCGGCAGCAGGAGGCCGGGACATCCCGGCGCGACGAGGGGAACGAGCGGAAGGAGCCAGGCGAGGGACAGCGGGCGGCGCGGAAGCCGGCGGGGGGCGAGCAGGGACGGGCTGCGGGGGCGGAGCCGGAGCCTCGGGCGGGGGCCGCGCGCGCCGCGAAGCCCGTACCGGGTGCGGAGCCTGACGCCGCGAAGGCGGGGGACGGCGAGGCGGGGGG
>NZ_JAAGLR010000005.1 GCF_010548245.1 Streptomyces sp. SID11385 | reverse complement strand
GGGGCCGGGGGCCGCCGCCGTGCCGCGGGGGCCCGCTCCGGCCGCGCGCAAGGGTCTCGCGGGGGCCGGCGCTCTCGTGGCCATCGCCTCCTGCCACCCCGTGGAGAAGCCGCGCAGCTCCGCGTCCCCCACGATTCTCGCCCCCATCTCGCCGACGACCGCCGCGAGAGTACGGGCCGTCTCGACGTTGTACTTGCCGGTGCGCGCCGACTCCACGGCGACCGCGACCGCCGCCGCCGTCACATCCGCGAGCTGTTCCCGCGCTCCCCCGGTCACCACGATCGTTCACCGCCGGTGACCGGCCTCCGTTCGCCGTTCCTCGTCACGAACCCACCGTCCTTACGCCTGCGGCCATGACGCCGCACTTCGCAGCCGTTCGAATCAATGTTCGAATCGAGCGTTCAGCGTAACGCAGGCGCCGGGCGAACGTCTGTCATATGACGCGGCGACACTCCGCGACCACCGCGACGCCCCTCGCGGCACGAAGTTGGTTGCGCGCACGCAATTGATGAATCACTATGGGTGCAGCGGCGGAGCTGTGCCCACCTCCCTCCGGGGGCCCGGCTCCGCCGCTGTCGTGTCCCGCGTCCGTACGGGCCCGCGCCGGGACTCCTTCTGTCCCCGGCCCGTACTCGATAGGAGTCACCCCATGCCCACTTCCGCGCCGGGGTCCTTCCCCGACGTCCAGGCGATCGTGCGGGACCTGCTCAAGAAGCGGCCCGAGGTCGCCGAGGCGTACGTGGACGACGCCCCGCCGGACGGTTTCGACGGCACCCAGCTCGCCGTCCTCGTCTCGCGGATGGGCGGCGCCTGGGTCGACGACCTGCACGTCGACCAGCCGCTCATCCAGCTGGAGGTCTACGGCCCGACGAAGTCCGAGGCCCACGCGCTCGCCAACGCGGCTCGCGCCACGCTGCTCGCCGCGACCGGCACCGTCTACGGCACCTCGTTCATCGGCGAGGTGATCGAGGAGGACGGCCCGCGCTGGCTGCCCGACTACATCTACGCGGGCGCCAACCGCTACGTGTGCATCCTGCGGATGGCCGTCCGCACGGACTGAGCGCGACGCGCGCGGACTGAGCGCGACGCGTACGGACTGAACGTGACGCGTACGGACGGAACGCGGCCCACGCGGCCGGTACGAGCCGGGCGCCGCGATACACGGCCGTACGCGCCGCATCGCCCCCTGAACCGGGCCCCGCCGACCCCTCGGCGGGGCCCTCGCCGTACCCGCCCCGGGATACGGCCGCCCCCGCTTCGGCGGGGGCACTCCACCCCTCGAAAGGAAGCCAGCACATGGCCGGTAACAACTCCTCCGAGATCCGCATCGCCGGTACGGGCCGCATCCTCGTGGCCCCGGCCGGCACGCCCGCGCCGACCGAGTTCTCCGCCGACCCGGCGGCGGACTGGGACAGCAAGGTGTGGCGCGACCTCGGGTACACCTCCACCGACGGCGTGACCTTCTCCAAGAAGGACAAGCTCGACCCGGTGGAGACCTGGCAGGCGGTGAGCCCGGCGCGGTTCGTCTACTCGGACCGCGACCTGACGCTCAAGTTCGCCATGCTCCAGTTCAACGAGGACACGCTGCCGTTCTTCATGGGCGGCGACATCGTCAGCCCCGTCACCGAGAACCCTGGTGTCTTCACCTACGACGTGCCGGACGGCCCGCAGTTCGACGAGCGCGCCCTCGGCCTGGAGTTCCACGACGGCGCGGAGATCACGTACCGCTTCGTCATCCCGCGCGGCCAGGTGACGGCCTCGGACGACATCAAGCTCGTCCGCAAGTCCGCCGCCACGCTCGGTGTCACCTTCACCGCGCTCTCCTCGGGCGAGACCCAGCCGCTGGCGACCTTCGTCATGAAGGACCCGTCCTTCGCCACGGCCTGACCCGCCCGCCCCGGCCGGGGCACCCCAGGGGGTGCCGGTCCCCGCGAAGGGCCCGGCACCCCCGTACCCCCACTGAACCCACCAACTCACCCTGAACGGAGACCTCATGGCCCCCTTCGACGTCAACGCCGCCCGTGCCCAGCGCAGGGAGGCGGTCGGCAACGACTGGACCTTCACGCTCGACGGCGAGACCTTCCGGCTGCCGACCGAGCTGAGCCGGGCGACCGCGCGCGGGCTGCGCGCGCTCGACGACAACGACGTGGACGGACTGCTCGAACTCCTTCTCGGCAAGGAGCAGTTCGCGCGCTTCGCGCGGATCGACCTCACGATGCAGGACATCGCGGCGATCCTCGACGCCTACGGCAAGGAGACCGGGCTCGGCCTGGGGGAAGACTGAGCCTCGACGCGTTCGCCGAAGAACACGCCGAGGCTCTTGAAGCCGATCTTCTCCGCCACTTCGGGCTCGACCTCCTCGACTGGCACCGGGACGAGCGCTCCCGCCTCTCCTCGCGCCGCCTCGCCCTCCTGATCCGCCACCTCCCGCGCGACAGCGCGACGGTGCGGGCGACGGAGGGCGAAGCGGCCGAGTGGTCGGTCACCGACTACCTGCTGGCGGCGGTCGTCGACCACCTGGCCGCCGCGAACTGGATGTTCTCCCTCGTCAACAGCGACGGCGAGTCCGAACAACCCGACATGCCCGAACCGGTCCCGAGGCCGGGACAGGCGGGCACGACAGCGGAGGCGCCCGCTTCCCTCACCCCCGATTCCCCCGAACCGCTGCCCGCACCGCACGAGTTGAGCAGCTTCTTCCGCTGACAGGCGTAGCGGGGCCGTGCCGGTCCGGGCGCTCAGCTCACCAGCAGCACGATCGACAGGACGAGCGACGCCGCGGCCACCTTCCACATGCTCCGGAGCCATTTTCCGGACGCGTGCGGGATTGCGGGGCATGTCCTCGGTGAAGCACCACCGCTGGGAGTCCTCCGGGTCGTAGACCACCGGCTTGTTCTCCGAGGGTTCCGACGACCGGCTGGTCGACCACACCGTGACCGTCCCGGCCTCTCCCCGCAGGTCGAAGGCCCACTCGACACGGAACTTCCGCCAGGACCGAACGCGGCGCACCTCCCACGCGAGAGTGTATTTTCCCCGTTCCGGCGAGGAGACCTGCTCGTCCCGGGATGCCCGTCGCCAAAAGTGACGGTGAACCCCGGACGCCCTCCGCACCCCCCTTCGGAACCGGACGGTCTCCTCGGCTGAGCCGGCCGGGGTCAGAGCGTGTCGATCCACCCGCCCACCAGGACGAGGAGGCCGAAGGCTCCGAAGGAGAGGATGAGCGGCTTGGAGGGGAAGCGAGGCGCGCGACCACGCAGGTACATGAGGTGCTTCCGGTCCGGGTCGACGGTGACCTTCACCGGCTGCCCCACCGAGAAGCGCACGTCGCGGGCGTAGATGATCCCGCTGTAAAGCCTGCCCTCGTGGACCGTCTTCTCCAGATGGAAACCCGTCTCTCCCCGCCTCCGCCCCGGCACATAACCCGCGAGCGACAACTCCATATCGACGCGACGCCGCAAATAGCGCACATCGACCACCACTCCCGCCGCTGCCACCGCGAAAAGGGCGACAGAGATACAGATAGCAGCGATAAACATATCCAACCACCTGAACCCTGACACACCGAAGCATGGAGAACTATTCGCCGCATCGGTCGGCAGGCCGGGCGGACAGGAGGTGAGCATACGGGCCCGGTGACGATACGGGGCTCCGACGGATAAAACCGCCACCGCCGTCCTCTCCACGAAGGCAGACGCGGAAAACAAGCTGAAGAGTGGTGCGGGGCAGGAGGAATTCACGATCCTCGAAGCCGAGCGAGGAAAGGCATCGAAGCGTCCGCGTCGCCCATCGCAGCAGCAGCCGTCGAGGCCGCGCGCCCGCCCCGCCTCGGCGGCCAGCACTGCGGACGCGCCGAGCGGCGACCAGGACGAGACCTTCGCGAGGGGCCCTTCACCGGCACACCACACCAGCCGGCAGTCCGCCCCGGCGGATACCCCGTCAGCGGAAATTCCAGCCGGCGGAAACACGAAGCGAAGCAATATGCACAGGGGCGATCAGCCGGAGAAAGTGACCCACGTCAGGAGGAGTACGACCAGGCCGATCGGTGAGATGAAGAGCACGCCTTTCCAGGCGTCGAGCCCGGAACGCTCCTCGGCGAGCACGACGTCACCCGTGTCTTGCGGGTCGTAGGAGAGAGTGACCGGGTCGCCCACGGCGAAGGCCGGGGTCTTCTGGGTCAGGAAACGCGCGAACCGTGCGTCGCTGTCGAGTTCGAACATGCAATGACTCGCACCGTCCGCCAGCGGCGTGATCAGGACACAGTGACCGGGGCCGACGGTCCTGCGCCTTCCCTTGATCATCTCGCGGGCTGACACCCAGGCACCGATCGCGACCCAGATGAGGCCGATCGAATAGGCCCACGGACTGCCGCCCGCGTTCAGCGCCAGCAACTGACCGTCCAAAGTCGCACTCCGATTCCTCCCAGACCTGCGGAAGGCACTTTAGGTCACCGCTGAATGAGACGTCAAAGCGAAATGAAATGATTCGACCGAATTGAGCGCGATGTCATGTCAGGTCAGGAAGAACTCCAGGATCTTCAGAAACAGGTAGCCGACCTCAAGAAGGAGGTGGAAAAAAAGGAGGATTCACATGCCACGGCGGAGGGTCCGCAGGGACTGGAATTCGACAAGGAGGAGTGGGGGCTCAAGTGGAGCGACTACCTGGCGGTCATTGCGACCACCAAAGCCCTCACCCTCATAAAGTTCGAACTTCCCGCCCTCCTGGATATCGGGAAGATAATCGAAACCGGGCTGGAGAAGCTGACCGGGAGAAGCCGGGGTGACTGGGGCTGGCTCTTCGGGAAGCGAAGGCAGGAAGACCCGCTCGAAGTCATCGCCCGGACGCGACGAGAAATCGAACAGAAAATTACGGGGCACGAGACGAAGCTCACCGAACACACCACCAAGCTGGGTGAGCTGAACGAACTGCCGAACAAGCTGCAGCGCATCACCACGCGCGTACGCACTGTGGAAGAGCTCGTGGAACTCACCCGCGAACAGGCGCGCGAGAACCGGTTCGCCACGCAGCAGCGGCTACGGGCGGCGAACACCGTCGCGCGCGAAGCGCCGGCTGACGATGCGGAGCGGCTGCGGCAACTGGAGCAGCGGGTGTCGCGGCTCGTGGGGGCGCTCGGGGCCTGACCCGCCCGGCACCGCGCCTGTCCTGTCTGCTCCCACGGTCCCGGCCCAACTCCTTTCCGCCCGCCCACCCTCCCCTGGAGCCACGCCATGTCCCTCGTCCAGTCCCTGGGAAAGGCCGCGACCTCGCTGCGGTCCTTCTCCACCCAGCTCGGTACCGCCGACCGGGCCGCCGGCGCTTTGCGCCGGAGCGCGACCTCCGGCGGCACCGGTCTCCGTTCCCTCAAGTCCTCCGCCACCCAGTCCGCCAAAGAACTCAACTCCCTCAAGTCCGCCGCCGACAAGGCCGAGAAATCCGTCACGAAGGCCGGGAAGGCGGGCCAGAAGGGCGGGACCGCGATCGGGAAGTTCCAGTCCGGGGCGGCCAAGGCGGACAAGGGGATGAAGGGGCTCAACAAGTCGATGAAGGGGAACCTCATCGGCGTGCTGATGGCCCTGCTCGCGCCCCTCATCGCCAAGGTCGTCGAGATGGCGAGCCAGTCGAAGACGATGCAGAAGGTCCTCGGCACCGCCTTCAACGCCATCCGCACCGTCATCAGCGCCGTCATGAAGGCCGTCGGCCCGATCATGAAGGCGGCAGGCGACCTCATGAAGAAAGTGTGGAACGGCATCAGGACCGCCGTCTCCACCGTCGTCAAGGCCGTCGCCACCGTCGTCAAGACGTACTTCACCCTCTGGAAGACCGTCATCACGACGGCGATGAAGGCCATCAAGAGCGTCGTCACGTCCGTCTGGAACGGCGTGAAGGCCGTCATCTCGCCGGTCGTGAACTGGATACGCAACACCGTCCCGGCCGCGTTCACCGCCGTGCGCAGCAAGCTCTCCAGCGCCTGGAGCGGCCTCAAGTCGATCGCGAGCAACGCCTTCGGCGCCATCAAGGGCGCGGTCAGCGGGCCGCTCAACGCCGTGATCGGGCTCATCAACTCGGCGATCGGCCGCCTCAACGGCATCCACGTCTCGGTCCCCGGCTGGGTGCCCGTCGTCGGCGGCAAGTCCTTCGGCATCCACCTCCCGACGATCCCGCGCCTCGCCCAGGGCGGCATCGTCCAGCCCCGCTCCGGCGGCGTCCACACGATCCTCGCCGAGGCCGGTGAGGCCGAGGCCGTCCTGCCGCTCTCCAAGCTGAGCCGGCTGCTCGGCCACTCGACCCGCGCCGGGGTCCTCGGCACCGGCGCGGCGGCGAGCGACGGCGGCTTCTACATCGAGCAGTACTACGAGGCGAACACCGGGAGTCTCCAGGACACCGCCTCGGCGCTGCTGTTCCTGTCGAAGGCACGCGGATGACGCGCCCCGTCGCCGACCCGCTCGCGGGCGTCGCGGGCCCTCTCGGCTCCTTCCTCGGCGCCGCCGCCACCGCTGACGGCGCGGCCCAGCGTCTGACGGCCGCGCTGACCCGGACGAGCGCCTCGGTCGAGGCCGTACGGGCCAGGGCGAACGAGGCGGCGAGCGGGGTGCGTGCCGTCGCCGCGCCCGCCACCAGGTCCGCGG
>NZ_JAAGLR010000140.1 GCF_010548245.1 Streptomyces sp. SID11385 | reverse complement strand
GCCCCGGTCGTCCTCGCGGCGGCGGGCTCGGGCGACGCCCGGGCCCGGGCGGACACGTTGACTTCGGCCCGCCTGCTGTCGGCCCGCCTCGGCGCCCCCGTGACGGCGGCGTTCCTGGGCGGCGAGGGCCCCGACCCGGCGACGGCGCTGGCGAGTTGGCCCGGACAGGACGTCTCCGTGGCGCCCCACCTCCTGGCCCCGGGCTTCTTCGCCCGCCGCCTGGACGGGCTGGACGTACGGGTGGCTGCGCCGCTGGGGGCGGAGCGGAGCGTGGTGGAGCTGGTGTGGGGGCGGTACGAGGCGGGGGTGCGGGGGGCATGGGCGGGCGCGCGGGATGGGGCGGGGGTGGGGGTGTTCCGGCCAGGCACGTGATTACCCGGTAATCACCACCGTAGGCCCCGCACGCGCGGGGGTACCGCAATACGGCTGCGCCTCGGGCGATTTCACCGCCCCCACCACCAAACACTGCCGGAAACCGGCAGTGACCTCGCACGACGCCCCTGCGAAGATCCCCCCATGGGACGGACATTCACGTGGCACGCGGGGCTCGCGCTCGGCTTCGGCGCGGTGCTCATCGCGCTCGGGTTGTGGGGCCCGAGGGCCGGATGGCTCGTTGTGGCCGGGTTCGCCGTAGCGCTGCCGGTGAGTGCCGCCGCCGTGCTGCGCGGCGTGTGGTCGGGCGTCGACCGAGCCACGCTGTGGGCCTCGTTCCGGTGCCTGCCGAAAGCGGTACGGGTCGGCTGCGCCGGGCTCGTGCTGGCGGGCGTCCTCGTGACGGCGCCGGGCTTCGTGAACCTCGGCGATCTCTCGGACGCGCAGGAGGGGCCAGGCGGGTACTCGGCGTTGGACACCCGCACGAAGGAGCGCGTACGGATCTCGCGGGAGCGCTACGAGGAGGTACGGGTCGCCGAGCAGCGCGGCTTCCTCGCAGTGCCGGGCACACTCCTCGCGGTGAGCGGAACGCTGGTACTCGCGCTCGGCGAGTGGAACGGGGTCGGCCCGGCCGGGCGTACGTCTGGAGTGGGGCGGACCCGAGCGGCTGAAAACGGGCGCAGCGCGACGTAAAGCCGCAGGTCGCGCAGGTAGGCCCCGCAGTCGCGGGGATAGCCCCCGCCGCCGACAGCGCCTCGCCGACACCGAGCGTGTAGCCCCCTCCCCCGCAGAGACCACCTCCTACCTCACCCCGCCCCCGCAAAACCCCCCAGCCTCCGGTTCCCCAGCACCGGAATCGCCTTCCTCACCCGCTCCACCTCCGCCACGTCCACCTCCGCGAACACCACCCCCGGCTCCGCTCCCGCCGAGGCCCGTACCGTCCCGTCCGGGCCCGCCAGCACGCTGTAGCCGATGCCTGTCGGGGCCTTGCCCGAGCGGGGCAGGTCGCTCGTCTCCGGGTCGGCCTGGTCCACCGCCGCCACGTACAGCGTCGCGTCCAGGGCGCGGGCGCGGACGAGGAGTTCCCACTGTTCGCGCTTGCCGGGGCCCGCGCCCCAGGAGGCGGGGAGGAGGCTCAGGACGGCTCCCGCGTCCGCGTGGGCGCGGAAGAGTTCGGGGAAGCGGACGTCGTAGCAGGTCGCGAGGCCCGTACGGATGCCGTCCACGTCGATCGTGACGACCTCGGAGCCCGGCGCGACCGTGGCCGACTCGGCGAAGCCGAACGCGTCGTAGAGGTGGATCTTGTCGTACGCGGCCTCGACGCCGGGGCCCGTCGCGAGCAGCGTGTTCGTCACGCGCCCGTCCGCCGCCGGCGTGAACATCCCCGCCACCACCACGATCCCGCACTCCGCCGCGACCTCCCGCACGCCCTGCGCCCACGGCCCGTCGAGCGGCTCGGCCACCGGTCCCAGCGGGATGCCGAAGCACGCCATCGTCGCCTCGGGGAAGACGACGAGCCGGGCTCCCCCCGCGGCGGCCTCACGCGTGCGCTCCCGTACGAGGGCCAGGTTCGCCGCGGGCTCGGGGCCCGAGGTGAGCTGGCCGAGTGCGAGCCTCAGCGGTGTCGTGGTCATCGTCGTACGTCCTCCTCGCGGGCGGCGGCACCGTCACCCCCCCCCATGGTCGCCCCTGCCCCGCCCGGCCGCACCCATCCGTCCCCGTGCGCCACGACACGGCGTGAACGGCGGCGGGGCGGAGTGAAGACCCCGCCCCGCGTCCTGTTTCCTCACACGCCGGAGCGACTGGACCGCCCGGCGACGTCCCTCGGCTCCGGCACGTCCTTCTCCGCACCGGCCCCCGCCAGGGCGTGCGTCCCGGCCCCCCGGGCGTCCGCCTCACCGTCCCCGGTACCCGCCTCCCCCTCGTCGAGAAGCGTCTTCTCGTCGAACGGCAGCTTCCCGGCCAGCACCTGGTCGACCCGCTCCTTGTCGATCTCCTTCGTCCACGTCCCGACGAGCACCGTCGCCACCGCGTTCCCCGCGAAGTTCGTCAGGGCGCGCGCCTCGCTCATGAAGCGGTCGATGCCGACGATCAGGCCGACGCCGTCGACGAGTTCGGGGCGGTGGGACTGGAGGCCGCCCGCGAGCGTCGCGAGCCCCGCGCCCGTGACGCCCGCCGCACCCTTCGAGGCGACGATCATGAAGACGAGCAGCGAGATCTGCTGGCCGATCGAGAGCGGCTGGTCCATCGCCTCGGCGACGAAGATCGAGGCCATCGTGAGGTAGATGGCGGTGCCGTCGAGGTTGAAGGAGTAGCCGGTCGGGACGGTGATGCCGACGACCGGGCGCGAGACGCCGAGATGCTCCATCTTCGCGATGAGCCGCGGCAGCGCGGACTCCGAGGAGGACGTCGAGAGGATGAGCAGGAACTCGCGGGCGAGGTACTTCAGGAGGAGCAGGATGTTGACCCGCGCGAAGAGCCTGAGCAGCGCGCCGAGAACGAGCACGACGAAGAGCAGGCACGTCACGTAGAAGCCGATCATGATGACCGCGAGCGATTTGAGCGCGTCGACGCCCGTCTCGCCGACCACGGCCGCCATCGCGCCGAAGGCGCCGACCGGGGCCGCCCACATGATCATGGACAGGACGCGGAAGACGAGCTTTTGGAGGTGGCCGATGCCGCGCAGGACCGGCTCGCCGCTCTTGCCGAGCGCCTGGAGCGCGAAGCCGACGAGGAGGGCGACCAGGAGCGTCTGGAGGACCTTCTCGCTCGTGAACGCCGAGACGAGCGTCGTCGGGATGATGCCGAGGAGGAAGTCGACGGTCGACTCGGAGGCCTTCGGCGCCTGCGCGGCGCCCACCTCCCGCACCGACTCGGTCAGGTGGAGGCCCTGGCCCGGCTCCAGGAGGTTGCCGACGAGGATGCCGATCGCGAGCGCCACGGTCGACATCACGAGGAAGTAGCCGAGCGCGAGCCCGCCCACGGCACCGACCTTCGCGGCCTTGCGGACCGAACCGATACCGAGCACGATCGTGCAGAAGATGATCGGCGAGATCATCATCTTGATCAGGTTCACGAAGCCGGTGCCGAGCGGCTTCAGCTCGACGGCCACGCCCGGCGCGGCGAAGCCCAGGATGATGCCGAGGACCACGGCGCCGATCACGGCGAGGTAGAGGTAGTGGCTCTTGTCGCGACGCCTGGGCGCGGCGGGCGGCGGGCTCGGCGGCGGGGTCGCGGGCCCGTGTCCCTCGGGCTCGGGGGCGGCTGCCTCGGTGGCTGGCACGGGGGGTCCTCCTGGGGACGTCGTCGTCGGGGCGGCGCGGGGAGACTGCGGCTCGCTCCGCACGCCGGGCTGCGGCGACTCTGCCGCACGGTGTGACCCGCGTCACTGTTTCGTTCATTAAGGTCGCGCGGACCAGCCCCGGGGGCGCCGGGCCCGCCCCGCTTGGGCACACTGTCCCGATGCGTCTCCCCCGTCCCCGGAGCCTGGCGGGTCAGCTCTTCGCGATGCAGGTGCTCCTCGTGGCGCTCGTCGTCGCGGGCTGCGCCCTCTTCACGTACGTGAGCGACCGCCGCCAGGCACGTACCGCCGCCGAGCGCCAGGCCACCGCCGCCGCGCTCGCGATCGCCGCCGCGCCCACCGTGCGCGAGGCGATCGGCGCGCCCGACCCCACCCGCACCCTCCAGCCGTACGCCGAGAAGGTCCGCCGCGAAGCCGACCTGACCTTCGTGACGATCATGTCCCCCGACGGCATCCGCTACACCCACCCGACCCCCGACCGGATAGGCGAACGCTTCCTCGGGCACCGCGCCGAGGCGCTGCGCGGGCACACCTTCTCGGAGACGTACCGGGGGACGCTCGGGGTCTCGGTACGGGTCGTGACGCCGGTCGAGGAGGGCGGCCGGGTCACGGGGCTCGTGAGCGCGGGGATAGACGTCACGGCGATCAGCGAACGCCTGCGCCACCAAGTGCTGTTGCTCCTCGTCATGGCGGCGGCGGCACTGCTGCTCGGGGGGACGGGCACGTACGTGATCAACCGGCGGCTGCGCCGGCACACCCACGGCATGAACGCGACCGAACTCGCCCTCGTGCACGACTACCACGAGGCCGCCCTGCACGCCGTGCGGGAAGGGCTGCTCCTGCTCGACGGGCACCGGGCCGTGGCCCTGCTCAACGACGGCGCGCGCGAACTGCTCGGGCTGCCGCCCGGCGCGTATGTCGGGCGACCCGTCGCGGAGTTGGGGCTGCCGCGCGGGCTCACCGGGGCGCTGCTCGCTTCGGAGCCGCGGGTGGACGAGGTGCACCTCACCGAAACGCGCGTCCTCGTCGTCAA
Source organism: Streptomyces sp. SID11385 (assembly GCF_010548245.1). Classification (GTDB taxonomy): domain Bacteria; phylum Actinomycetota; class Actinomycetes; order Streptomycetales; family Streptomycetaceae; genus Streptomyces. The sequence continues at coordinate 10,812 of NZ_JAAGLR010000140.1, read as the reverse complement.
CACCTCGCCGGTCTCCGGCGGCCAGCGCTCGGGGACGATCGTGACCCTGCGGGATCACACGGAACTGCGGGCGCTCATGGGCGAGTTGGACGCCGAGCGGAGCTTCGGCAAGGCACTGCGGGCGCAGGCGCACGAGGCCGCGAACCGGCTGCACACGGTCGTCTCGCTCGTCGAACTCGGGCGCCCCGACGAGGCGGTGGAGTTCGCGACGGCCGAACTGGAGCTGGCCCAGGCGCTCACGGACCGCATGACGGGCGCGGTCGGCGAACCGGTGCTCGCTGCGCTCCTGTTGGGCCGGACAGCGTACGCGCACGAGCACGGCGTGGAGCTGGTGCTGAGCGAGGACAGCGGGCTCGACGACGGGCTGCTCCCCGCGAGCCTGCCGCCGCGCGACCTCGTGACGATCCTCGGCAACCTCGTCGACAACGCGGTCGAGGCCGCCCAAGGCACCCCGGGCGCGCGGGTCACGGTCACCGCCCGCGCCGAACACACCGGAGAACGCGATGAGTTGCTGCTCCGCGTCGCCGACAACGGCCCCGGGCTCGACCCCGCCCACACCGAGGACGCCTTCCGCGACGGCTGGTCCACGAAGGCCGCCGAGCCGGGCGCGCACGGCCTCGGTCTCGCACTCGTGCGGCAGGCGGCGGGACGCGCGGGCGGGAGCGTGGCCGCGCGGCAACGTACGGGCGGCGGCGCGGAGTTCACCGTGCGGCTGCCGCTGCCCGCCGGGGGGACGCGATGAGCGAGCCGGTACGCGTCCTCGTCGTGGAGGACGAGGCGGTCGCGGCCGACGCGCACCGCCTGTACGTCGAGCGGGTGCCGGGCTTCACGGTCGCGGCGGTCGCGCACTCGGCGGCGGCCGCGCGCCGCGCCCTGGAGCGCACACCGATCGACCTCGTCCTCCTCGACCTCTACCTCCCCGACGGACACGGGCTCCAACTCCTGCGCGGGCTGCGCTCGATGGGGCACCGGGCGGACGTCATCGCGGTGACGTCGGCGCGGGATCTCGCGGTGGTGCGGGAGGGGGTTTCGCTCGGCGTCGTGCAGTACGTGCTCAAGCCGTTCACGTTCGCGACGCTGCGGGACCGGCTCGTGCGGTACGGGGAGTTCAGGGCGGCGGCGGGCGAGGCGGCGGGGCAGGACGACGTGGACCGCGCCCTCGCGGCGCTGCGCGCCCCGCGCCCGGCCGATCCGCCGAAGGGTCTGAGCGCGCCGACCCTGGACCGGGTCACGCAGGCTTTGCGCGCGGCGGGCGAGGACGGGCTCACCGCCCAGTCGACGGCGACGCTCGCGGGCCTGTCCCGCATCACGGCCCGCCGCTACCTCGAACACCTCGTCACCGCGGGCCTCGCGACCCGCGCCCCGCGCTACGGGCAGGTGGGGCGGCCGGAGTTGCACTACCGCTGGGAGGCGCGGGGCTGAGCCCTCAGCCGGAGGCGGCCTCGCGCGCGATCCGCTCGAACTGTGCCCCCATGGCCTCCGCGAGCGCCTGCGCGCCGGAGAGCGGGCGGACCATGACGGTGAACTCGTCGATCAGGCCCGCCTCGTTCACGTGCAGGAAGTCGCAGCCGGTCAGCTCGCGGTCGCCGACGCGCGTCGCGAAGACGAGGGCGTGGTCGGCCCCGTCCGCCTTCCCGATCTCCTTCACGTACCGGAAGTCCACGAAGACGCGGAGCACACCGCGCAGGATCGCGGCGGTGATCGCCTTGCCCTGGTACGGCTTGTGGACGACCGGGCTGGTGAACACGACGTCCTCGGCGAGCAGCGCCTCGATCGCGGCCAGGTCACGGGCCTCCACGGCCGCACGGAACGCGCGCATGCGCTCACCTCTCCATCGGGGAACAGCGGTGCCGTCACACTAGTGCGGGCACGGGCCGCGTGACCATGGCCTCCGGCAGGAAAAGTCCAGGTGGCAGGGGCGCTCCGCCCGCGCGCACCCCGAAGCTCCGCCCGTGCGTACTCCCGGGGGCCCCGCCCGCGCGTACTCCCGAAGCTCCGCCCCGGACCCCGCTCCTCGCACGCCGGAGAGGCTGGACAGGGGTCCAGCCCCAGGGGCCGGGCATCGGCCCCGTCTCCCTAGAACACCGACTCCGCCTCTTCCATCCGCTCCCTCGGCACCGTCTTCAGCGCCGTGACCGCCTCCGCCAGCGGGACCATCACGACGTCCGTGCCGCGCAGTGCCGTCATGTTGCCGAAGTCGCCGCGGTGGGCGGCCTCCACCGCGTACCAGCCGAAGCGCGTGGCGAGGACGCGGTCGTAGGCGGTCGGGGTGCCGCCGCGCTGGACGTGGCCGAGGATGACCGGGCGGGCCTCCTTGCCGAGGCGCGATTCGAGTTCGTAGGCGAGGGCCGTGCCGATGCCCCGGAAGCGCTCGTGGCCGAACTGGTCGATCTCGCCCTTGCCGTAGTCCATCGTCCCGGCCGCCGGGTGCGCGCCCTCGGCGACGCAGATGACGGCGAACTTCTTGCCGCGCGCGAAGCGCTCCTCGACCATCTTCACGAGGTCCGCCGGGTCGAAGGGCCGCTCGGGCAGGCAGATGCCGTGCGCGCCGCCCGCCATGCCGGACTCCAGCGCGATCCAGCCCGCGTGCCGGCCCATGACCTCGACGACCATGACGCGCTGGTGCGACTCGGCGGTGGTCTTGAGGCGGTCGATCGCCTCGGTCGCGACGCCGACGGCGGTGTCGAAGCCGAAGGTGCGGTCGGTCGAGGAGATGTCGTTGTCGATCGTCTTCGGCACGCCGACCACCGGCATCCCGCTCTCGGAGAGCATCCGCGCGGCGGTCAGGGTGCCCTCGCCGCCGATCGGGATGAGGACGTCGATGCCGAGTTCCCGGGCGAGTTCGGGGGCGTTGGCGCAGGCCTCGGCGAGCCGGCCGCGCTCCAGGCGGGCCGAGCCGAGGACCGTGCCGCCGCGCGCGAGGATGCCGCTCACCGCGTCGAGGTCGAGTTCGCGGTAGTGCCGGTCGAGCAGGCCCTTGTATCCGTCCTCGAACCCGATCACCTCGTCACCGTGGTGCGTGACGGCGCGGTGCACGACCGACCGGATCACTGCGTTGAGGCCCGGGCAGTCGCCGCCTGCGGTGAGAATTCCGATGCGCATCGTGCTGTTCTCCTGCTCGCTTACTAGAGGTGCGCGGGGGTTGAGAGGACGGGAAGGACGCGAAGAACGCGGATGGACGGTGCTGGTTCCCCCTGAACTCGGGCCGATTCTCGCACGCCCGGGGAAAGCCCGGAACATACGTCCGTCCCGGGGGCGCGCGTTTACCGGTACCGGAGCGGAACAACGGTAGGGGGCGCGCGGAAATGCGGACGCGCCGGGGGCCCGCGGAGGCGGCATACCGAGTGCTGTGGGTAGTGTCAAGGGGGCAGGTTCAGCAGATCAGGTGTTTTTGTCCTATGAGTTCTCCGGCATTCTCTTGCGCTCCGCGCGGGATGCCAAGAACGATTCCGGCGTGCTCTGATGAGTACCCCTGAATTCGTATGAGTAGGGAAACGGAGAAATACCGGTGGCGCGCAGTGTCTATGTGACCGGGACCGACCGGGGGGACGGGCGGCAGGTCGTCGAGCTGGGGGTCATGGAGCTGCTGACCCGCCGGGTCGACCGGGTCGCGGTCTTCCGGCCGCTCGTCCACGACGGCCCGGACCGCATGTACGAGCTGTTCCGCGAGCGCTACGGGCTCTCGCAGCCGCCCGACTCGGTCTTCGGGATGCACTACGCGCGGGCGAGCGCGCTCCAGGCCGAGCAGGGCCTGGACGAACTCGTCTCGCGGCTCGTGGAGGACTACCAGCGGCTCGCCGCCGCGTACGACGCGGTCCTCGTCATCGGCACGGACTTCGCGCACACCCAGCTCCCCGACGAGCTGGGCTTCAACGCGCGGCTCGCCAACGAGTTCGGGGCCTTCGTGCTGCCCGTCGTGGGCGGCAAGGAGCAGTCGGCGGAGTCGGTGCGCTCCGAGGCGCACAACGCCTACCGCGCCTACGCGGGCCGGGGCTGCGACGTCCTCGCCATGATCGTGAACCGGGTCGCGCCCGCCGACCGCGACCTCGTGCAGGAGCGCCTCACCGGCCGGGTCGGCGTGCCCGTGTACGTGCTGCCCGACGAGCCGAGCCTGTCGGCGCCGACCGTCGCCCAGATCACGCACACGCTCGGCGGAACGGTTCTGCTGGGGGACGAGGCGGGCCTCTCGCGCGACGCGCTCGACTTCGTCTTCGGCGGCGCGACGCTGCCGAACTTCCTGCACGCCCTCACCCCCGGCTGCCTCGTCGTGACCCCGGGCGACCGCTCCGACCTGGTGGTGGGCGCGCTCGCCGCGCACTCGGCCTCGGCCCCGGCCATCGCGGGCGTCCTGCTGACCCTCGGCGAGCGCCCTGACCAGGGGATACTGCAACTCGCCGGTCAGCTCGCCCCCGGCACCCCGCTCGTCTCGGTGCCCGGCAACAGCTTCCCGACCGCCACCGAGCTGTTCACGCTCGAAGGGCGCCTCGGCGCCGCGACCCCGCGCAAGACGGAGACCGCGCTCGGTCTCTTCGAGCGCTGGGTCAACGGCCCGGCGCTCCTGGACCGCATCCGCGTCGCGGGCAGCGGCCGGGTCACGCCGATGATGTTCGCGCACAAGCTCATCGAGCAGGCTCGCGCGCACCCCCGCCGCGTCGTGCTCCCCGAGGGCACCGAGGAGCGCGTGCTGCGCGCGGCGGACATCCTGCTGCGCCGCTCGGTGTGCGCGCTGACGCTGCTCGGCGACCCGGCGGCCATCCGCAAGAAGGCCGCCGACCTCGGCGTGGACGTCGAGGGCGCCGAACTGCTCGACCCGCACGACTCCGAGCTGCGCGGCCGGTTCGCGCGCGAGTACGCGCGGCTGCGGGCGCACAAGGGCGTGACGGAGGAGCTGGCGCACGACGTCGTCGCCGACGTCAACTACTTCGGGACGCTCATGGTGCGGGCCGGGCTCGCCGACGGCATGGTCTCGGGCGCGGTGCACTCCACGGCGGCGACGATCCGCCCGGCCTTCGAGGTCATCAAGACCCGCCCGGACGCGAAGCTCGTCTCCTCGGCCTTCTTCATGTGCCTGGCCGACAAGGTCCTCGTCTACGCGGACTGCGCCGTCAACCCCGACCCGGACGCCGAGCAGCTCGCGGACATCGCGATCCAGTCGGCGACCACGGCCGCGGCCTTCGGCGTCGAGCCCCGTATCGCGATGCTGTCGTACTCGACCGGCACCTCCGGCTCGGGCGCGGACGTCGACAAGGTGCGCCGGGCGACGGAACGGGTACGGGCCGAGCGCCCCGACCTGCTCATCGAGGGCCCGATCCAGTACGACGCGGCCGTCGACCCGTCGGTCGCCGCGACGAAGCTGCCCGACTCGCCCGTGGCGGGGCGTGCGACGGTGCTGATCTTCCCGGACCTGAACACGGGCAACAACACGTACAAGGCCGTGCAGCGCTCGGCGGGCGCGGTCGCCGTCGGGCCGGTCCTCCAGGGCCTGCGCAAGCCCGTCAACGACCTCTCGCGCGGCGCGCTCGTCGAGGACATCGTGAACACGGTCGCCATCACGGCGATCCAGGCGGGGCAGACGGCCGAGTCCGGCTGAGGGCGGTATGTCTTACGGGCGGCGCGATGTCTTACGGGGCGGCGCGCGGGAACCCGTACAGCCGCCCCGTGAGCGCGCACCGCCCGCTCCCCCGTCCGCTCCCCTCCTACGGACCCACCGAAAGGCCCCCGTGTCCGCCTCACCCACTCGCGTGCTCGTCCTCAACTCCGGTTCCTCCTCGGTCAAGTACCAGCTCCTCGACATGCGGGACGAGTCGCGGCTCGCGACCGGTCTCGTGGAGCGGATCGGGGAGCGCACCTCGCGCGTCGAGCACACCCTGCTGACCGGCGCGGAGCCGGAGACCCGTACCCGTGAGGGCCGTGTGGCCGACCACGGCGAGGCCCTCGACGCGGTCGCCGCCGAGCTGTCCCGCGACGGGCTCGGGCTCGACTCGCCCGAACTGCTCGCCGTCGGGCACCGCATCGTCCACGGCGGGCGGCTCTTCGACGGGCCGACGCTCGTGGACTGGCACGTGGAGCGCGAGATCGAACGGCTCATCCCGGTCGCCCCGCTGCACAACCCGGCGGGCCTCGCCGGCATCCGTACCGCGCGGCAGCTGAACGACGCGCTGCCGCAGGTCGCCGTCTTCGACACCGCCTTCCACGCGCACATGCCCGAGGCGGCCTCCCGGTACGCGCTGGACACCGCCGTCGCCGAGGCGCACCGCATCCGCCGCTACGGGGCGCACGGCACCTCGCACCAGTACGTCTCACGCGCGACCGCCGAGCTGCTGGGGCGGCCCTACGAGGAGACGAACACGATCGTCCTGCACCTGGGCAACGGGGCCTCGGCCGCGGCCGTCCAGGGGGGCCGCAGTGTGGACACCTCGATGGGCCTGACCCCCTTGGAGGGGCTGGTGATGGGCACCCGGTCGGGGGACATCGACCCCGCGGTGGTCTTCCACCTGATGCGGAACGCGAGCATGTCGGCCGAGGATGTGGATGTGCTGCTGAACAAGAAGAGCGGCCTGTACGGCCTGTGCGGTGACAACGACATGCGCGAGATCACCCGCAGGGCGGACGAGGGCGACCGCACCGCGCGGCTCGCCTTCGACGTGTACATCCACCGCCTGCGCAAGTACATCGGCGCGTACACGGCCGTCCTCGGCCGCGTCGACGCGCTCGCCTTCACGGCGGGCGTGGGCGAGAACTCGGCGCCCGTGCGCGCCGCGGCCGTGGACGGGCTGACCGGTCTCGGGCTCGCCGTGGACCCGGAGCGCAACGCGGTGCGCGAGAAGCGGGCCCGGGTCATCTCCCCGGACGGAACACCCGTCGCCGTCGCCGTCGTACCGACCGACGAGGAACTGGAGATCGCGCGGCAGACGTACGGGCTCGTCACGGAAGGAGGTGCGCGGGGCTGAATTCACGCGAGGCTGCCGCACCGTGATTTCCGTACGCGTTTCCGGTCCGTTTTCACGGTATTCCGGGCGGCCCACCTGAGCGCGGCGGTGCCCATGTGTCGCGTTCTCCGGCGGTTCCCGCACCGCGGGAAACCCTTTCGTCTGAGCGGCCCCGCGCCCATGTGTTCTTCCGGTGGTCCGTTAATCCCGCCCCGAAACAAACCGATAGGATTTGCCTCATGCGCCGTTCCAAAATCGTCTGCACTCTCGGTCCAGCGGTCGACTCGTACGATCAGCTGAAGGCCCTTATCGAAGCCGGCATGAACGTGGCCCGGCTCAACATGAGCCACGGCTCGCACGAAGAACACCTCGGGCGTTACCAGCGCGTCCGCAAGGCCGCCGCCGACACCGGCAGGACCGTCGGGGTCCTCTTCGACCTCCAGGGCCCGAAGATCCGCCTGGAGACCTTCGCCGACGGCCCCGTGGAGCTCGTGCGGGGCGACGAGTTCACCATCACCGCCGAGGACGTGCAGGGCGACCGCACGATCTGCGGCACGACGTACAAGGGCCTCCCGGGCGACGTCGCCAAGGGCGACCCGATCCTCATCAACGACGGCAACGTCGAGCTGAAGGTCACCTCGGTCGAGGGCCCCAAGGTGCACACCATCGTCATCGAGGGCGGCGTGGTCTCCGACCACAAGGGCATCAACCTGCCCGGCGCGGCCGTGAACGTCCCCGCGCTCTCCGAGAAGGACGTCGAGGACCTCCGGTTCGCGCTGCGCACCGGGGCCGACATGATCGCGCTCTCCTTCGTGCGCGACGCCTCGGACGTCAAGGACGTCCACAAGATCATGGACGAGGAGGGCAAGCGCCTCCCCGTCATCGCGAAGGTCGAGAAGCCGCAGGCCGTCGCGAACATGGAGGAGGTCGTCCTCGCCTTCGACGCCGTCATGGTGGCGCGCGGCGACCTCGCCGTGGAGTACCCGCTGGAGAAGGTCCCGCTGGTGCAGAAGCGCCTCGTGGAGATGTGCCGGCGCAATGCCAAGCCGGTGGTCGTGGCGACCCAGATGATGGAGTCCATGATCACCAACTCGCGCCCGACGCGCGCCGAGGCGAGCGACGTCGCGAACGCGATCCTGGACGGCGCGGACGCGGTCATGCTCTCGGCCGAGTCGAGCGTGGGCGCGTACCCGATCGAGACCGTCAAGACGATGTCGAAGATCGTCACGGCGGCCGAGAACGCGCTGCTCTCGCAGGGCCTCAAGCCGCTCGACGAGGGCAAGAAGCCGCGCACGCAGAGCGGTTCGGTCGCCCGTGCCGCCGCCGAGATCGCGGACTTCCTCGACGCGGACGCGCTCGTCGCCTTCACGCAGTCCGGTGACACCGCGCGCCGCCTGGCCCGCTACCGCACCGCGCAGCCGGTCCTCGCCTTCACGACGGACGAGTCCACCCGCAATCAGCTCGCGCTGAGCTGGGGCGTGACCCCGTACCTCGTGCCGCACGTGGACACGACGGACGCGATGGTCGACCTCGTGGACGCCGAGACGGTCAAGCTCGGCTCGCTCAAGAACGGCGACACCGTGGTCATCACGGCGGGCTCGCCCCCCGGCGTCCCCGGCTCGACGAACCTCGTCCGGGTCCACCACCTGGGCGACACCCGGCAGGGCTGAGCAGGCTCCGCAGGACGGAACGGCACGCGAAAAGGGGCGCCTCCCGGTATTCCGGGGGGCGCCCCTTCCGCGTGGGCGGCCGGGCGGCTCAGCTGCCGCTCGTGTCCAGGTAGTTGTGCAGGCCCGGAATGGTGAGCGTGCCACCGAACTGGCCGGCCTGGACGACCGTCGCGTCCGTGAAGAACAGCTCGGGCAGGGTCAGCGGCGGCGGGCTGTCGGGCGTGAAGTCGACCGGGATGAGGCCGAGCAGCTTCCCCTTCAGCTCCTCCGTGTACATCGTGACCTTGCCGTCGCGGATCGTCGACGTGGAGCCCGGGGCGCCCTTGACGTGCGTCGTGTACTCGCCGGGGCCCACGGCCGTCTGGTGCAGGTCCTTGATGTCGATGCCGGTCGCGGTGAACTTGAGGACGTTCTTGACCTTGCCGCTCGGCGTGCGCACCTTGACGATGCCGTCGTACCCGAGCCCGTGCAGGCTCAGCTTGGTGGTGTGCAGCGTCCAGGGGTCCTCGGCGACGCGCGGGAAGCTCTCGTCCACGTCGGCGTCGGCGAGCGCCTTCGCGTCGTGGGTGGGGCAGGGGTAGGGCTCGGGCTCGTCGCCCTTCGCCGCCTTCGTCCCGTCGGCCTTCGCGCCCTGCGGGCCCTTGGCGTTCTGCTCCCCGGCCTTGCGGGCGCCCTCGGCGATGTCCTCCTCGGAGGCACCGGCGGCGCGCGCGGCGGCGCTGAGGTCGTCCTTGAGCGTACGGGGCCCGGCGTCGTCGCCCGCCTTGGCGTCCCCGGCGTCGTCGTCGGCCTTGGCGTCCGCCGTCTTGTCGTCGGCGGTCTTGCCGTCAGCGGATTCGTCGTCCGCCTTGGCGTCCGCGTCCTTGGTGTCCTTGGTGTCCGCGGCCTTGTCGTCCGCGGTGGACTTCTCCTCGCCGGAGGCGTCCGCGTCCTCGTCCTTCTGATCCTTCTTGTCCTTCGGCGTGAAGAGGTCCTTGAGGGCGTCGCCGAGGCCCAGCGGGTCGAGCGGGTTCTTCGTCTCGGACGCGCTGGGCGACGGACTCGACGAAGGCTCGTCCTGCGCCTTCTTCGCGGTCTTCGCCCCGGGACTCGCGTCCGCCTCGTCCTGCCCGGCGGCGGTGGTGCCCGAACCGTCCTCGGCCTTGGCCTCGGCTCCGTCCTTCGCGGCGTCCTCGGCACCGTCCTTCGCACCGTCCTTCGCCTCGTCCGAGGCGGAGGGGTTCGGCGTCGCGGAGGGCGAGGGCGAGGCGCCCGGGCTCGTGCTCGTCGAGGGCTCGGGCTTCGTGGAGGCGGAGGCGGACCCGGAGGGCTCCTGGCCCGGCTCGTCGGAGCGGGTGACGCAGGGGCCGGGCGCGAACGGCAGGTCGGTCTTGTCGTCGGCGAGCGCGAGGCGCGGGGTGAGCCCCATGCCGACGAAGACGGCCGTCGGCATGGCCGCGAGGGCCATCGCCTTGCCCGCGGGTATCCGGAACTTGGTCAGGACCGACTTGCGCGGCGCCGCGTGCCGGGGACCCGATCTGCGCTCCTCGCCCGGACGCAGCTCGTCATTCGGCACGGTGCCCACCACCGTCGGCGAGGTGCGCGAAGGGCCGCCCGCCGTCTCCGGCCGGGGCGTCGTCCCCGGCGGGTCCGGGCTGTCGCGGCAGTACGGGGCCGGAGCCCGCGTCCGGGCCGCCCTGGCCCTCGGGGGCGGGGTCGCCACTCGGGTCGCCCGCCGGGTCACCGGCCTCGGCCCCCTTCCCGCCCAGCGCCTTCTTGTCCGGAACCCAGGCGAGCGCGAGGCTGCCGCCGAAGAGGGCGAGGAGGAAACCGACGACGAAGCCGCCGAAGTTGGAGACCGGGAGCGAGACCAGGGCGAGGAGGATCGCCGCGACTCCGGCGAAGACCCGTACCTGTGCCTGGAACCACATCGTCAGGCCGAGGGTGATGAGCAGGACCCCGATGATGAGGGAGCCCGCGCCCGCGGTCGTCGACATGCGGACGGTGAGCTGCCCCAGCTTGAGGTCGTTGTAGGGGATGTAGGCGATGGGTATGCCGCCCAGCAGTGTCAGCACACCGGCCCAGAAGGGCCGGGTGCCCCGCCAGTTGCGGAACCGCGTTCGCCAGGCGTGCAGTCGGTGGTCGCTCAGCCCTGGGGACTCGGCGGTCATGGAAAACAGCTCCCTGGAACCGGCTATGCGTGGATGAGGGGGCACGGGGGCACTGGTCCGAGG
>NZ_JAAGLR010000685.1 GCF_010548245.1 Streptomyces sp. SID11385 | reverse complement strand
GACCCGCATGTCCGTTCTCGTCCCCCGCCTGCGCCGCGCCGCCGCCGTCACCGTCGCCTGCGCCGCCGGTGCCACGCTCTTCGCCACGGGCACCGCCCAGGCGCACGGCGCGAACCACGCACAGCGCCCGGCCCAGGCGCACGGCACGGGCCACGCCCCGGCGCCCAGGACGACCGTCGCGCCGCTCGCCGCCGGCCTCTACCAGTCGGCCTACTCGGAGCGGAACCACGTCCTGTGGGCCACGACCGCCGTGGGCCGGCCCCCCGTCACACAGTCGGCGCTGCTCAAGGTCGACCCCGTGACCCTCGCCGTGAAGGCCACCTACGAGGCCCCCGTCACCGACACCGCCACAGGGGCCCGCCAGGCCGTCTACGGGGTCGCGGT
>NZ_JAAGLR010000530.1 GCF_010548245.1 Streptomyces sp. SID11385 | reverse complement strand
CCTTCGGGGTCGGAGTCCCGGTCGTGGGGCAGAAGGAAGAACACCCTGCGTCTGTACAAACCGCTGTCAGGGTCGGCTTCAGCCTCGGCCCCGAGCTCGACGTAACCGATCATCCTGCCGTCGCGGGCGTAGCGGGGCTTTTTTTTGCGGCGGGGTGTCTTGTCCAGGGCTTGGCGGACGTAGTCGAGGTGTTCGGGGTCTTCGA
>NZ_JAAGLR010001120.1 GCF_010548245.1 Streptomyces sp. SID11385 | reverse complement strand
CTAGTGTCCTGAGTCGGTAGTTCGCTTGCGGTTATAGGGTGGGGCGATGCCTGGTCCGAAGCCGTTGCCGCTGGAGTTGTCCGATCGCGAACGCCGGGTGTTGCGGGGCTGGTTGCGCAAGCAGACCGCTTCGCAGGCGCTCGTGCTGCGGTCGAGGATCGTGCTGGCGTGTGCGGAAGGTCTGCCGAACGCGCGTGTCGCGGACGACGTGGGTGTCTCGCGGGAGACGGTGCGCAAGTGGCGGTCCCGGTTCGCCGCGGACCGGCTGGAGGGCCTGGTGGACCGGCCACGCTCGGGGGCGCCGCGGAGGATCACGGACGAGCAGGTCGAAGCCTTGGTCGCCAGGACGCTTGGCCAGGCGCCGCCGACCGGTGATTCGCACTGGTCGACGCGTTCGATGGCCGAGGCGGAGGGCATGTCGCAGTCGGCCGTCTCGCGGATCTGGCGGGCGTTCGGTCTCAAGCCCCACATCGTGGAAACCTGGAAGCTGTCGACCGACCCGCAGTTCGTGACCAAAGTCCGCGACGTGGTGGGTATCTACCTGTCCCCGCCGGAGAACGCCCTGGTCCTGGCGGTGGACGAGAAGTCGCAGATACAGGCACTGGACCGAACCCAACCGGTGCTGCCGATGGCGCCGACCACGCCGGCGAAGATGACGCACGACTACGTTCGGCACGGCACAACCAGCCTCTTCGCCGCCCTGGACATCGCCTCAGGCTCGGTCATCGCCCAGCACTACCGCCGACACCGCCACCAGGAGTTCCTCCGCTTCCTGAAGGTCATCGACGCGGCTGTCCCCCAGCACCTCGAACTCCACCTGGTCCTGGACAACTACGCCACCCACAAGACCGAGCCGGTCAAGAAGTGGCTGCTGCGTCACCCCCGCTTCCACCTGCACTTCACCCCCACCTCGGCGTCGTGGCTCAACCTCGTCGAGCGCTGGTTCGCCGAGCTGACCTCCCGCAAACTCCGCCGCTCGGCCCACCGCAGCGTCGTCGAACTCGAAAGGGACATCCGCAGCTGGATCAACGAGTGGAACAAGAACCCCAAGCCGTTCATCTGGACGAAGACCGCCGACGACATCCTCGACACCCTCGCCGCATACTGCACACGAATTAACGACTCAGGACACTAGGACCGACCGTGTGGGTTACCGAGCTCGTGAACCTTCCCCTTGAACTCCTCGGTGTACCGCTTCGTAATACTTGCTTCCCACCTGGTGCTACTTCCTCTGGAACCTCAAAATCCCAGTCTCCAGGTATCCACGATCAAACAAGCGGGACGCGATCGCGCTCGTGAATTCCTCGGGCAAGACGGTCACGGCCGTCGCCCGGGAACTTGGCATCAGCTCCGAGTCCCTGCGGGGCTGGTTCCGCAAGGCCAAGGCCGACTAGGGCGTGGGTGCTCCGGACGAGCTGTCTGGCGCGGAGCGCGAGGAACTGCGGCGGCTGCGCAAGGTGAACCGTGAACAGCAGCAGACGATCGAGACCCTGAAAAGAGCGACGGCCTTCGTGTGTCCTGAACGGATGGTGACTGCCGGATAGGTCGGTAGGCATCAGATGGTGTTGCACAGATGATGAGGGTTTTGGCCCCCAGTCGCTCTGCGGAGAGAGGATCCGACCGCCTTCCGCCGCGTTGGCTGAAGACCGCCGTGGTGAGCGTGGGAGGAAAAGGCGCCCTGTGAGGCGTCAGGTGGGGATCGGGAAGGCGAGCGCAAGCGAACCACTGCTGATGCGTCGAAATGCTTAGATGACATCGAAACCGGGGCTTGAAGGCGCTCTGGGATGAGACTGACAGGCGATCCGCTTACTGGCCAGGTGGTGTCCGGCGTGAAGGTGGTGCGAGTCCGATCTGCGGGATCTGTGCGGAACAGGAGAAAGCGCGCGTGACTTATTGCCAGGCGCGCTGGCGGACGAGTTCATAGTAGTGAGGAAGTCCCTGTACTAGGGGCGGGGTCAGGGCTCCGGCAAAATCGTTGATCATGCTGTCAGGAGCACGTTGATGGGGCGGTCGGTGTCTCGGGCGTGGTGGCGTAGGGCGGCGGCGATGTTGTGGTGTCCGGCCAGGCGGAGCAGGGAGATCACGGTGTTGCGCAGGGCGGCCATGATGCGGGGTGCGTTGCCGGTGCCGATCTGGGAGCGGTCTTCGCCGAAGGTGACGTCGCGGACCCGGTGCAGGCTGTTCTCGATCTGCCAGTGTGACTGCACCCAAGCGGTTAGGACGGCGGGCGGCGCGGTCCGGGCGTCAGCGCTGGTGATCAGGTAGACGATTTCGACGGGCCGTTTGCTCTTCCTGGTGACGGTGCGCCGGAGTTGGGCGACTTGTGTGGCGGCCGTGAAGTCGACCCAGGTCGGCATGTCGACCACTTTGATCGTGCGAGTGGTACGGCGCCCGTGTCCTGTGTCCGTCCCTGGTGATGGCGGGTACCGAGGCCCGGGGGAGGGCCTTGAGCTGTGCGTACAGCAAGTTCTGATCGCCCTTCACGGTCAGGACATAGTCACCGCCGGCCCCGGCCACCAGATCCGCCGTGTCGTGCTAGATGTGCAACGCGTCCATCGTGACGACCGTGCCCTCCAGGTCGAGGAGCCGCAGTAGTTCCCGGGCGGCGGGGATCTCGTTGCTCTTCTCACTCACCGCGACCTGGCCCAGCACCGCCCGGGACCCGTGGGCGAGGGCCGCGAGCAGGTGCGGTGCCGGTGAACCGCCGCCGCGTGCACCCCGGACGGTCTTGCCGTCGATGACGATCACCCTGCGGCCTACGACGAGTACGGTCCTGGCCAGGGCCGATGCGCCCAGCACCACGTCGAGCCGGTCCGCATCAAGGCGGGCGAACAGGCGCCGCAACGTGGATTCGTCCACGCCACCGCGGTCCAGCCCCAGCCGTTGAAGCGCGACGGCTCCCGCGTCCCGGGCCCATTCTCCGATCGCGGTGAATCACCGGGCTCCGGTTACCACCGCGCACACCGCGACCATGATCAGAGCGGCGACCGGGTGACGGACCCCGCGCCGCCGGCGCGGATCAGGTATCCCGGCGAGCAACTGGACCAGGAGCTCATCCTCCGGGACGGGCGTGCGAACAGGCGCGGGAATGAGGGACGATGACATCGCGCGGGCGTGATCCCCTGGTCGGGTGTGAAGGCGTAGGAACCTCCATCCAACCGGACCGGAACATGCCCGCGCACCTCTTCCCCTGCAAAACCCCACGCCACAGGGCTGTAGGACGACTTTGCCGGAGCCCTGCGCACGCGTCGGGGCGGTTATCCATACGCTGCTGATTTGTGCTACCCAGAATGAAAGAGGTTCACCGGAGATGCAAATGGCCAACTATCGGATCCCCGAACGGTATACCTCAATCGATTGGGCGTCGACACTGTTCACGAGTAGCCTGATGTTCTCCTTTGATGATGCTGGGGACGTAAAAGTGACGACACAGTTCCCTTGCCGCCAACTTCTCTCCACGGACATGCCGTAATCGTCTGGTATGACGACCGAGAAGCCGCCACGGCCATGGAAGGTCAGAGAATTCTCGCCACCCAGCAAATGGCCAAATTTACTCCCCCCCCGACCAGGCGACGCGGAACCATAAAAGCGGCAAGGGATATCGAATCTGCCAGTGGTGTCGAGTGTCATCGATCGCTTTCCTGCCTGCCTTGAGAAGTATCGAACCGCGAGACGGCCGACGACCCCGGCGCAAAGCAGCAAGATCAATGTCTCTACTATTTCCCACATGCTCGCGTAGCCTTTCTGTGAAAATCGCTGGTGGCGTCGTCGTTCGACGACGCCACCAGCAGGGTTTTACTACCAAAGACCCTTGACATAGTCAGTGAGTCTAGAGGCCATTCCCCTGAAATCATTCTTTTCGAGCCCCGCGAAGAGCGGCTGCGATCCCGCTCGACCGGTTATACTCGATGGCACCCTGCTGGTGTTTA
Organism: Streptomyces sp. SID11385; assembly: GCF_010548245.1. Taxonomy (GTDB): domain Bacteria; phylum Actinomycetota; class Actinomycetes; order Streptomycetales; family Streptomycetaceae; genus Streptomyces. The sequence continues at coordinate 5,788 of NZ_JAAGLR010001120.1, read as the reverse complement.
CCCCAGCAAACATAGCGCCTGCCTGTCCGCGCCCAAACGTCGCCCCGAAGAACATCCCCTTAGCCTCCGCTTTTGCAGTACTCACGAAGTAGTGCGTGGGGTCCCGATTCTCTTCCGGCGTACCTACGGCCATATGCGCTGCGACTCCTCCCACGAGAAGAGCTGATGCCCCGACAATGAAGAGACCGCCCCCACAGACCACCGAAGCGATACACACTGCAGTGCCGGTGGTCGCGAGGATGCCAACACCTATGTCAACTCCAAGGTGTGGTGCCACATCTTTGGTGTTCTCCCAAGCGTCTTTCCAGTTCCCCTTCATGATGCTGCCAAATATTCCGTTTCTCTTGCGGCGTTCCGTATCCCTTCTCTTCTCTGCGCGCTTCTTAGCCTGGGCCTTTGCCTCTGCTGCCTTCTTGGCATCGTAGTGGAAGACCTTGTAGGTGCTGGGGCTGGCCTTGTAGGCGGCGTATGCCTTCTGGGATGCCTTGTCCTTCTTGGGGGTTTGGACCCAGACGTATTTGCCGCTCTTCTTGGTGTAGCCCGCCTTCAAGCCTCGCTCCTTAGCCCAGAAGGTGTCCTCGACCGGGCTGTTTGTGGGGCCGGGCGGCTTGAGGCCGTCGGGGTCGGATTGGGTGATGGGGTTGTTGTGGGCGTAGGAGTAGGCGTTCATCTGGGCCGGGTCGGTTTCGTCGATGATGGGGTCGACGGAGAGGAAGCGGCCGAGGGTGGGGTCGTATTCGCGGGCGCCGAGGTGGACGAGTCCGGTGGGGTCGTCGGTGCCGCCGACGAAGCCTCGGGTGCCGGGGATGGTTTCGGAGTCCTCGGAGCGGGTCTGGCCGAAGGGGAGTTGTTTGCGGCGGGTGATGAGGAGGGTTCCGGCGGTGACGGCGGTCAGCGCGGTGCCCTGGTGGTCGTTGATGAGGTAGCTGAAGCCCTTGCCGGTCCGCACGGCGATGGTTTCGCCGTCGTGGGTGTAGTAGCGGGTGGCGTCCTTGGTGCCGGTGGCGGTGATGGTGAGTTCGTTGCCACCGGGCAGGCTCAGGGTGGTGCTGCCGTCCGCCTGGTGCGTGAGGAGGCGTGAGCCGTCGGCGTCGTAGATGTAGTCGGTGCTCTTGCCGTTCTCGGTCAAGGACTTCAGGTGCTGTTCGTCGTCCCAGACGAGGGACTGTGAGCGGGTGCCGAGGTTGCGGGTGGTGGTGTTGCCCGCGTCGTCGTAGCCGAAGGTGTCCTTGCGGCCGTCGTCCGTGCCGCCCTTGACGGTGGCGGTCTGGACGGCGTGCGGCAGGGCCTTGCCCGGCTCGGGCTGGGTGTAGGTGGTGGTGGCTCCACTCTGGTGGTCGACCTGCTCGGTGCGGTTGCCCACCGCGTCGTACGTGAAGGACTGCCAGTACGGGGAAGGGCCGCCGACCGTGGTCGACGACGGCTTGGCAGTGCAGTCCTTTGTGGCGGTCCACGCCTCGGTGAGTTGGCCGAGGGCGTCCTGGGTGTAGCACTGCGTGTCGACCGTGCGAGCGGTGTCCTGCCCGGACGCGGTCGTCAGCGAGGTGATGTTCCCCGCGTCGTCGTACGTCCAGGTGGAATCGTCCACGCGCTGCGGGGCGAGGTCGCGGTCGGTGATCTGACGGGTGAGGCGCCCGGTCTGCTCGTCATAGACCCGGGTGCGGTACAGCTTCTTGCCCAGTGGCCCGAATTCGATCCGGGTCGGGCGGGCCCATGCGTCGCGGGTGGTGTCGTTGACCAGAACGAGGGAACCCGCCGTCGTCTTGAAGGGCAGGTTGCCCTCCCCGTAGACGCTGGTGACACGTTCACTGGGCAGGTTGCCGACGGCGGGCTGCTTCACCCATTCCTGCTGTCCGGTGTACTTGTTGTACCCGAACGTCCAGTCGTAGGTGCCCGCGACCGCTCCCGCCGCGGCGGGGATGGTGACGGTGCTGGCGGTGGGCTGGTAGTCGTCGTTGTACGCGGTCGTCGCGCTCGTGTACTCCTGGCCGTCCACCCAGCGGGTGCTGGAGGTGGGCTGGCCCTTGGCGACTGTGTCCCACACGCGGCTGGTCAGGGTCGTGGAGCCCTTCTTGACCGATGTCTCGCGGCCGAGGGCGTCGTAGCTGGTGGTCAGTGTGACGCCGCGGGCGTCGGTGACCGTCGTGGCGCGGCCGAGCTTGTCGTAGCCGGTCGTCGTCGTGCCCTTGTCGGGGTCGTCGGTGCGGATCTCCTGGCCGCGTGCGTCGAAGGTGTGCGTCCAGGTGTTGCCCGCGGGGTCGGTGACCTTGAGCGGCTCGTCCCACTTGCCGTACGTGTACGAGGTCTTCTGCGAGGCCGTGCGGGCCGCGTTCGTGTACTCGTACAGTTCGCTCGTCCGGCCGCGCGCGTCGGTGACCGTCGTGGTCGCCTTGCCGCCCGACGGCGGGATGACCGTTGTGCGGTCGCCGGCGTACTCGGTGCGGGTGCGCCAGGTTTCGTCGCCGTACTTGCGGGAGATGGAGTCGGTGACGCGGTTCTGACCGTCGTACAGGTTCTCCGTCATGGACGGGACCTTGTTGTCCGACGTGGTGGTCAGCGTGGCCGAGGGGGCACCGTCCGCGTAGTAGGAGTCGTAGGTCTTGTACGCGTTGCCGCGGGTGTCGTAGAGCGTCTCGGTGATCAGTCGGTTCTTCGTCCCGTACGCGGGAACTTGGGTCTCGCGGCTGCGGAGCAGACCGTCGAGGATCTCGTAGGTGGTGACATAGGAGCCGTCGTACTGGAGCGACTTGGTCGCGACCGTGTTCGCGGCCGTGGCGGAGACGGTGTACGTGAATTCCTGGGCGGGCTGTGTGGCGTGGGCGCTCTTGGGCCAGGCCGGGGTCCAGGTGCGCAGGGTGCGGCCGAGGCCGTCGTACTCGGCGTCCGCGCGCTTGCCGTTGGGGTCCACAATGCCGGTGGCCAGGCCCCTGGTGGGGTCGTACTCGGTCGTGGTGGCGTGGCCGAGCGCGTTCGTCTCGACGACCTCGGTCGGCGCGGCGAGTGTCGCCGGGGTGTAGGCGGTTTTGCTGGTCTTGCCGTCCGCGTCGGTCTCGGTCAGCTCACGGCCGTGCTGGTCGTAGGTGTGCGTCGCTGTGGTGAGGTAGCCGGTGCCCTTGTCGTCCTGCTCGTCCAGGCGCGTCACGTCACCCTTGGTGGGGGCGGTGTCGAGGCTGGTGGCGCCGTCGTAGTAGTGCCGTTCGACGGATATGAGGTCCTCGGGCAGGGACGTGGACTCGCCGCATGCCGTCGCAGTGGTCTTGATCTCCTTGACGAGGGTCAGGATGTTCTTGTCCGTGTTCTTGGCGTACGAGGTCGTGGTGCACTCCTCGTCGCCGCTCTTGGCGGTGTCGCCGAGCTCCGACTCGGTCAGCGGCTGGCCGTTGTCGTCGAAGGTCCGCTCGGTGCGCGTCGTGCGCCACTTGTCCTCGCCCAGCGAGGTGCGGGAGATCTCGGTGGCGCCGCCGGTCGCGTAGGCGTACTGCGTGGGCAGCCCGTCACGCTTGTGGGTGGCGGTGGCTGCCGAGTGCCACGGGGTGTAGCTCGTGGTGGATTCGAGGGTGCCGCCGTCCTGGCTGTAGGTGGCTTCCTCACGGGTCATGCCGGCGAAGGCCGGGTGGTCGGTGACCGAGGTTCCTTCGTGGTCGGTGACCTTGGCGTCCTTGATGCCGCGGAAGTAGCGGTACTCGGTCAGGGTCTGCTTGCCCTCGGCCGGAGCACCGGTACGGACCTGGACGCGGCCGTAGCCCTTGCGGTCGCCGTAGGTGAGCTCCTTGGCCTTCGTGAACTCGTCGGCCTCCTCCTTCGCCCACGCGAGCCCGTCGAGGTAGCTGTAGTCCGTCTCCTTGACCGGAGCGCCACCGGTGTTGTCGCTCTCCAGGACCTGGGTGACGACGTAGGAGTGGAACCAGTCCAGGTACGGCTCGTACTCCGCTCCCGGGGAATCGGGCGGCGACCAGATGACCGGGTAGCAACGCCGGGTGTTCGACTCCGGCTTCGGCATGTCACCCGGCTTGCAGTCGGGGGCCGAGTACGTGACACCGAGCGTCGAACCCGACTCCGTGTTCACCGCGTAGACGCGGTAGCGCACCAGCGGCGGTACGGGGTCGGGGCGGCCGCCGGTCGTGGCTCCCTCGACGCGGTTGGCGAGCTGCTGCCCCTTGAACGTCACCTTCGGCAGAGTAACGTCACCCGTGCCGGTGTGGCCCGTGCGCTGGATGGAGGCAAGCCAGAGCGCGGGGGACGAACCGTCCCCCGTCGAGGGGAACTGGTGGGCCAGCGCCCAGGAGTCGACCGGCTTGTAGGCGTCGCCTACGAGGACAGAGGTATCGATCTTCGTGAGCCGCTTGCGGGTCCAGAACGACGGCGAGTACCGGTCCTTGCACTCCTCACCGCTCTTGCAGTACCGGTCGAACGGGACGTCCGGCCAGTTCTTCGCATGCGCCGAATCGAACGTGCCGCAGTCGCTCAGGCACCGCTCCGACGTCGTGAACGCGACCTTCGCCGCGGCCTTCTTGCTGTAGACCGTGTCGGAGCGCAGTCCGTAGTCGACGTGGTCGAGCCACCCGCCCCGGTCGTACGTGGTCGCCGTCGAGGCACCCGTGTCCGGGTTGACGTTGCGGCCGTAGAAGTTGGTCTCCTTCTGCCAGTAGTAGGCCATCGCGTCGTCGTGCGGGTCCACGACATAGTCCAGGTTCCACCGCCACGCCTGCTGGCACCACGAGTCCTTGTACGCGTCCGCGTGGCAGGGCTCGCCCTTCTGGTTGCCGAACACCGGCGTGTTCCACGTCGAGTTCGTCTCGGGCTTGCCGGTGCTCCAGCCGGGCAGGCGGTTGTAGCCGAAGTAGTAGCGCGTACCGTCCGGCGTGGTCACCCGCCAGTACTCGCCGTCGTTGTCGCCGTTGCCCCGGTCCGTGCTGCTGAGCTTGGCGACCTTCGTGCCGTCGTCGCTCTCCAGGTGCCACTCACCGCTCGTCTCGTCCTTGACGAGCACGTTCGACTGGCCGCCCAGGTTCAGGACCGCGTTGTCCGACTTCCAGCACTGGTCACCGCTCTTGTCGGTGCCGTTGCCGTCCTCCACATCGTCCGAGCAGGACGTATACCGGCGCTCGATGTAGCCCGGCTCCATCGACCAGCCGTCACCGATCCAGTTCGCCTGGTTGTTCGTCGCCGCCGTACGGCCGTCCACCGACTGCGAGTTGTAGCCCAGGGACAGTTCCGGCTCGACACCGCCCGGAACCTCCGGGGTGTCAATGTCGTACGACCACGAGAAACCACCGTTGGAACCGCCGGCCGACCAGTTCGACGAAGGCGCCAGCGACGTGGCCCCGAAGTCACCGGAAGCACCCGACGCAGACGCCGTGGCGGCCAGCAGGACCGTACCGCTCGTGGCCGAAAGACCCGTAGCCGAGCGCGCCGTGGACGGCGCGGCTTCGACCGGATCGGACTGCGCGTGCACAGCGGCTTTGCCCAAGGCGACGACGCCGGAGACAGTGCCGGCGGCAGTGTCGTTCACCACCGAGTCGAGTGTTTCCCCCGTGCCGCACTGGGCGGAACCCGGTGCGTCGAGCACGCAGTCGGGCAGCTGCTTCAGCGTCAGACGCGAGGCCCAGTCGGCTCCGTACGCTCCACGAATCGCGCTGTAGTCCACCTGCACGTTGGCCTTGCCCGCCGCGCCCGAGGTCGGCCGCACGGCGAGGACCATCCCCTCGATGCCCATGCGACGCGACGTCTCGCGGTCCAGGAGCTGGACATCAGCCTTGCTCGGCCCCGCCTTCGCCGTGGCGCGTTG
>NZ_JAAGLR010000529.1 GCF_010548245.1 Streptomyces sp. SID11385 | reverse complement strand
CACCGAGGCCTGCGGCCCCTGGCTGAAGGCCCCGTTCGCGCCCTGGGCCCCGGAGGCCTTCGACGCGGAGAAGTGGACGCGGATCGCTCCGTACGCCCAGACCCGCGTGACGGTGCTCTCCGACATCACCGACAACGTCGACTTCCTCTTCCTCGACGAGCCGGTGGAGGACGAGGCCTCCTGGACCAAGGCGATGAAGGGCGACCC
>NZ_JAAGLR010000376.1 GCF_010548245.1 Streptomyces sp. SID11385 | reverse complement strand
CGCCCGCCTCCGCTCCAACATGCAGCGCGCGCTCGCCCCCGCTTTCGCGGAGGCCGCGGCGGCGGGCGACGCGGACCCGGTGCTCTACGGGCGCGCGCCGCTCGACCCCTCCCTCGCCGCGCTCGCGCGTGCGTCCTTCACGGCGGACGGGGTGCCGGACGGCGCGGTCGCCGTCACTTCGGGCTCGCTCGACGCGATCGAACGCGTCCTCGGCG
>NZ_JAAGLR010000178.1 GCF_010548245.1 Streptomyces sp. SID11385 | reverse complement strand
ATGCCGTTGAACGCGAGGCGACCGGACAGGAACGCGTCCACGCACTCCTCGTTGGCCGCGTTGAACACCGCCGGCGCGGTGCCGCCCAGGGTGCCCACGTGCCGGGCGAGGCCGACGGACGGGAAGGCCTCGGTGTCCAGCGGGAAGAACTCCCAGGACGAGGCCTTCGACCAGTCGAAGGCGGGGGCGGCGTCGGGGACGCGCTGCGGCCAGCCGAGGCCGATGGCGATCGGTCCGC
>NZ_JAAGLR010000528.1 GCF_010548245.1 Streptomyces sp. SID11385 | reverse complement strand
GAGTTCGGGGCAATCGAAGGTCAAGCCGGTCAACACCGGACCAGGCCTCAGGCCGATCACAGAGGAGTGGGTCATGACGACGCAGTACGGCAATCACAAGACTGACCGGCAGTCGCACGGCGCACCGACGCCTGCGGCGACCGGCAACGTGCTGAGCATCATCGCCATGGTGCTGGGAGTGATCTCGCTCGTCTTCCTGCCGATCGTCTTCG
>NZ_JAAGLR010000490.1 GCF_010548245.1 Streptomyces sp. SID11385 | reverse complement strand
CCCCCCAGGGCGGGTGGGGGCTGTCCGCTGAGCGGTGTGGTGGGGCTCTCCGCTGCGCGGTGCGGGTAGGGCTGTCCGCTGCGCGTTGCGGGTGGGGCCTTCGGCTGACCAGTGAGAGTGGGGCCTGTCGGCTGAGCGGTGCGTTGCGGGTGGTGGCCTCCGTCGCGTTGTGGGCGGCGGCCCAGCGGGGCGGATGAGGGGCGGCGGCCTCCGTCGCGTTGTGGGCGGCGGCCCAGCGGGGCGGACGAGGGTGGCGGCCTCCCTCGCGTTGCGGGCGGCGGCCTCCCTCGCGGTGCGGGCGGCGCCCCAGCGCGGCAGAGGCCGGGCGCAGGCGCCCTCCCCCGCCAAATGCCTCCTCGAACCCCCCC
>NZ_JAAGLR010000278.1 GCF_010548245.1 Streptomyces sp. SID11385 | reverse complement strand
TCGCTCGCGAGGACCGCGACCGCGTCCGCGACCGCGTGGAAGCGCGCCGAGCCGAGCGCGTCGAGCGCCGCCGAGTGCGCCCGGTTGCGGGCGAGCGTCAACTGCCGGTCCAGGAGGGCGCCCGCGCGGGCCGCGCCCATGGGGAGCGGCCCTTCCGGGTGCCCCTGGGCGGGCACGGCGGCGGCCCGTACCCCCTCCTCGTCCCGCAGCCGCCGCAGCGCGCCGAGCAGCCGGCCCAGCCGGTGCGCGCACGCGTACTCGCTGCCCAACACGGCCGAGAGCC
>NZ_JAAGLR010000177.1 GCF_010548245.1 Streptomyces sp. SID11385 | reverse complement strand
GTGTCTGCGGGACCATCTGACCAAGGACTACCTGGGGGTCGGTTTCGTCCAGGGCGGCATTCTCGCGGTGAAGGTCCGGGGCCAGGGCATCGGTTCGGTCTGGTTCTGCGCGTACGACGACGCGCGGGATCAGGACGGCTGGAGCGTCCAGGAGCGGGTGGACCGGCTGCTGTTGCCGTGCGGCGTGGACTTCGACGCCTTTCTGCAGCGTCTCGCGGGCAACCCGCCGGAGCTGGAGA
>NZ_JAAGLR010000068.1 GCF_010548245.1 Streptomyces sp. SID11385 | reverse complement strand
ACGGAGCGCGCGAGCGGACGCACGGCGGCGCGCAGCGGGCGGGCGGGGCGCGCGAGCCGCCGGGGCGGCACGAGGACGGCGGTGGCGTTCACCCCGCCATCATGGCCCGCTCACCCGCCGCCCGGCTCCCCCGCACGGGGGAGACGGTCCCCCTCGGCGGGGGAGGCGGGGACGGGGGCCGGGCGCGAGGCTCACGGCATGACAGCGATCGAGGTACACGAACTCACCAAGGAGTACGGCGCGCGCCGCGTCCTGGACGGTCTCACCTTCTCTCTCGCCCCCGGCCGGATCACCGGCTTCCTCGGCCCCAACGGCTCCGGCAAGTCCACCACGCTGCGGCTGCTGCTCGGTCTCGCCCGCCCCACCTCGGGCACCGCTCTCGTCGACGGCCGCCCCTACCCCGCGCTCACGGCGCCGCTCCGCCGCGTCGGCGCCCTCCTGGACGCCGACGCCGCCCACCCCCGCCGCTCCGCCCGCGACCA
>NZ_JAAGLR010001179.1 GCF_010548245.1 Streptomyces sp. SID11385 | reverse complement strand
CGCAGGAGCCCTGCGGGCCCGCGCTCGGCCTGCTCCCGCGCGGGCGCTGGCCGCGCACGCAGGTGGGCCTCGGGCCGGAGTGGTCGCTCATGCTCTACACGGACGGCCTCGTCGAGGGCCGGATCGGCGCGGGCAGCCTGCGGCTGGGCCAGGAAGGCATGCTCGCGCTCGTCCGCGAGCACCAGAGCGCGGGCCTGCGCGGCGCGGAACTGCTGGAGTCCACGGTGCAGGCCGCCCGCGACCTCAACGGCGGCGAACTCACCGACGACGTCGCGGCGATCCTCCTCGCCCGCTGAACCCGCGCGGCCCGGAGCGGCCCCGGTGGGGCTCAGCGGCCGCCGTTGTACGGCCCGTACGGACCGTCGCTGCTCGACCCGCCGCGCCGCCGGCCACCGCCCGTGACCTGCTTGAGCGCTGGTCGTACGTCCACGACGTACACGATCGCGGCGATGAGCCCGATGATCGGCAGGAACGACATGAAGCCGAAGATGAGCGCGACCGCGAGCGCGAGCCCGAGGATGATCGCCCAGAACGGCTTCGTCTTCTTGTCGGCCGCGCGGAAGGCGTCCTCGCGGCGGAAGAGGCTGTCGAAGAACGCGAAGGCGCAGAAGAGAGTCAACGCCAGGGACAGCAGGGACAGGAAGTTGCTGAAGCCCTGCATCAACACGATGGCCACCGCCCGGTTCGTTCGGTCGTTCTCTTACGTACGTTTCCGCTTCCGCGCCGCGACCGGCCGGTACGGCGTGTGACTCTCCACCGTACCGGCTGCCACCGACAGGGCACCCCTGCGCGAGGAGACGCGCCCGCCGGGCGCGCCCCCGGCTACTCCCGGGCGCCGCCCGCGCTCCCCTCGGCGTCGCCCTTCGCCTCGCGCTGGGCATCCTGCTCGGCGGGGGTCTCCTCGGCGCTCTTCCCGGCGGGCGGCGTGGCGGCCGGCTTGGTGACCGCCGACTCCTTGGCCACCGGCTTCTTGGCGGTGGGCTTCTTGGCGGCGGGCCGGGCGGCACGGCGGGGAGCGGCCTTGCGGGGAGCGGCGGGCTCGTCGGCCGGGGAGGGCGCCTCGACCGAAGCGGTCCCGGCCTCCGGGGCGGCATCGGCGGCGGCCTCGGGCACGGACTTCGTGACGACGACCGGCTCAACCGGCTCGGCGGAACCGCCCGGCTCGTCCGCCGCGACCGGCTCGTCCGCCGCGACCGGCTCGTCCGCCGCGACCGGCTTGTCCGTCCCGGCCGGCTCATCGGGCTCCGGATCGACGGCGACGCGCGGCGCACCGGGCGCGGGGGCCTCGTCGGCGTCCCCCGACCGCGTCCCCGTACGCGTACCGCTCCCGTACCCGAATCCGTCGCCGTCCGCGTCCTCCGCGCGCCAGCCGCGGACCGCCTCCTCGCCGCGCTCGGCGACCCTCTCGTACGTCTCCCGCGCGCGCACCGCGTACTCGGCGGCGAGCCCGAAGCCGCGCAGCGCGAAGCCCTGCGCGCTCTCCTGGAGCCGCTTCAGCTCCGCGTCGCGGCTCTCGCGCGAGGAGAAGGCGGTGACGACCTCGGTGACGGCGGCGCGCGCGACGGCCTGCGCCTCGCGGGCGCGGGCGACGGCGCGGTCCTGGATCTCCCGGGGGTCGCTCTCGCGCACGGCCTGGAGCCGGGCGGGCGCCTCGGCGCGGAGCTGTTCGAGGATCACGGGCAGCCGCAGCGCCTGCTGGACGGCCAGTTCGGCGGTGCCTGCGGCGAAGTAGAGGGGGGTCGGGTCGGTGAGGGTCTTGCGCAGATCGTCGGTGATGGCCATGGCGTGGTCCTCCCGGAACACGAGTGAGGGTGAGTGCCTGGCAGTACGGGTGGTGCGGGTCGGCCTGAAGCGACGGGATCAGCCCGGAGTGGCGTCCTCCGCCGGGAAGCCGTTCTCCCGGCGGAAGGAGTCGTAGATCTGGAGGAGTACTTCCTTCTGGCGCGCTGTCAGCAGGGGATCGGCGAGCAGGACGGCGCGGGTCTCGGTCTCGGCCCGCTCCCGCTCGTCGAGAATCCCGGCCTGCACGTAAAGCGTCTCGGCGGAGATCCGCAGGGCCTTGGCGAGCTGCTGGAGAATCTCGGCGCTGGGCTTGCGCAGCCCGCGCTCGATCTGGCTGAGATACGGATTCGACACCCCGGCCGCGTCGGCGAGCTGCCGCAGCGACAACCGCGCCGCCCGCCGCTGCTCCCGCAGAAACTCCCCAAGTCCCCCCACATCAAGCGAAACCATGCCCCGATGCTGCCCCACCTTGCTAACTATTGCAAGCGCCCTGCTAGCGGGGGCTAGCGCGGCCTGCGCGGAGCGGCGCTGTCAGCGGATGCTGTCAGGGTGTGCGCCATGGACGAACTGGTGGAGCGTGTCGATGAGCGGGATCGCGCGTCGGGGGTGGTGGTCAGCCGCCGGGAGGCCACCGCGGAGGGCTGGCTGCACCGGATCGCCGTGACGGTCTGCCGGGATGAGCGCGGGCGCGTCCTCGTCCACCGGCGGGCGGAGCGTCTGCCGCGTTTCCCCGGCCGCTACGAGGTCGTGGTCGGTGGCGCCGTGACCGCCGGCGAGTCCTACGAGCAGGCCGCCGCACGGGAGCTGGCCGAGGAGCTGGGCGTTCGCGTGCTGCCGCGCTTGCTCTTCACGTTCCTCAACCGCGGTGGCCTGAGCCCCCATTGGCTCGGCGTGCACGAAGCCGTGGTGCCGGACGCGGTGACCGCCGACCCCGACGAGGTCGCCTGGCACGCCTGGCTGACCGAGCCGGAGCTGCGCGCGGCCCTGCCGGAGTGGCGCTTCACCCCCGACAGCCACGAAGCCTTCCACCGGTATCTCGCCTTCCGGAGCGCGCGGTCCTGACCTCGCGCACCCCTCGGGCCGGGCCCCGGGCACCTGTCGTGCTCAGTCCCACCGGCGGCGCCCGGCGGCCGGGTCCCCCGGGCGGCCGGACTCCTCCGGCGGCGTGCCCCCCGCCGCGGATTGCGGTGCCTCGGAGGCGTCCAGTGCGTCGAGCACCGCTTCGCCGTTGGCGCGGGCCCACTCGGTCAGGACGTGGATCGGTTCGATGAGTGTCGTGCCGAGGGGGGTCAGCTCGTACTCGACGCGGGGCGGGGCCTCGGCGTAGGCGTGGCGGCGGACGAGTCCGTGTGCTGCGAGGCGGCGGAGGGTCTGGGTGAGCATCTTGCGGGAGATGCCGCCGATCAGCCCGACCAGTTCGCCGTGGCGCACCGGGCCCGCGCTGAGCGCGGCGAGCACGACCGCCGTCCACTTGTCCGCGAGCAGTTCGACGGTGAGGCGCGCGGGGCAGTCGGAGAGAAAGGTGTCAACGGGACCGAAGCCGCTCATACGACCAAGGTACCTGCGGGTTCCTCACGGAAACCTAGCGTGGATCTCCTTCCCCCTCAGCGATGCCAGGAGAGTCATGCGCACCATGCGAGCCCTCACCCAGCACACCTTCGGCGGCCCGGAAGTGCTCGCCGTCGAGGACGTGCCCGTGCCCCGTCCCCTGCCCACCGAAGTGCTCCTCCGGGTCCGGGCGATCGGGCTCAACCCGCTCGAAGCGCGCTTGCGCGCCGGGGAGTTCCCCCTGCTCGGACAGCCGCCCTTCATTCTCGGCTGGGATGTCAGCGGCGTCGTCGAGGAGGCGGTGACCTGGCGGTTCAGGCCGGGCGACGAGGTTTTCGGGATGCCGCTGTTCCCCCGGGCGGCGCACACGTACGCGGAGTACGTCGCGGCCCCCGCGCTGCACCTCGTGCGCAAGCCCGCCTCGCTCCCGCACGTCGAGGCGGCGGCGCTCGCCACAGTGGGGCTGACCGCGTGGCACGGGCTCGTGGACCTCGCCGGGGTCGGCGAGGGCGACCGCGTCCTGATCCACGCGGGCGGCGGCGGGGTCGGGCACGTCGCCATCCAGATCGCCAAGGCGCTCGGCGCGTACGTCCTCACGACCGCCGCCGCGGGCAAGCGGACGTTCGTCGAGTCCCTCGGCGCGGACGAGGTGATCGACTACGCGAGCACCGACTTCGCCCAGGCGTGCCGCGCCGTCGACGTCGTGCTCGACACGCTCGGCGGCGAGACGGCCGCACGCTCGCTCGACGTGCTCCGCCCCGGCGGCCACCTCGTCACGGCGGTCGCCGACGAGGACACGGAACTCGCCGCCCGGTACGAGGCGGCGGGGCGGCGTTTCAGCGGCATCGCCGTCGACCCCGACCCCGTCGCCCTGCGCGGCCTCGTCGCCCTCGTCGAACGCGGCGCGCTGCGCGTCCACGTGGCGCAGACGTATCCCTTCGCCCGCGTCGCCGACGCCCACCGCCGCCTCGACTCCGGGCACCTCACGGGCAAGCTCGCCCTCACCCTCTGAGCCCTCGGCCGCCTCGTCCCGCGTCCGGGCGCGCTAGGTTCGGCCCGGGCCCCGCCGACTCCCCGGCCGGGACCCGTACGGGAGGCAAGGCCATGACCAGCCGTTTCACCGAACTCGCCGTCGACTGTGCCGATCCGCGCGCGCTCGCGCGCTTCTGGTGCGCGGTGCTCGGTTACGAGGTGTACGAGGACGAGGACGGGGACTTCGTGTCGATCGGGGCACCGGGGACGGGGGCGCGGCGGCCCGGGCACGCGCCGCCCTCGCTCGCGTTCGCGCGGGTTCCGGAGGGCAAGGCGGTCAAGAACCGGCTGCACATCGACGTGAATCCGAGCGATCGCGAGCAGGCCGCCGAGGTCGAGCGGCTGCTCGCGCTCGGGGCGCGGCACGTGGACGTGGGCCAGGGGGACGACGTGCCCTGGGTGACCCTCGCGGACCCCGACACACCTAATTACCAGTTCTGATCATACGGGCATGTCAGCGGCAACAACAGAGCCCCGCCCGGCACTTGGCCGAACGGGGCTTCCGCGTCTCTGTGCGCCTTCCTAGCGCTCTCTCGTCTCCTCCGTGGGGCTCGGCTCCGGCGCGTGCTTCGGGCAGCCGTACAGGGTCACCCCGGGGCCGCTCTGCCTTTCGATGTACCGGAGCGGTCGCGGGGTGTCGGTCCACTTCTTGCAGACCGCACAGACGGCCCCCCGGTGCTCGGCGGTCATGCGGTCACCCCCACGGCGGCGAACTGGTCGTTCTCGTAGCGGTAGACAGGGAAGTCCGGGGCGCCGATGGCAGCGCGGACCAACGCGCGTTGCCGCTCGCGGATCACCCGGAGCCGGACCGTGTGGGACGGGTCGTTCTCCCACGCTCGGTAGTACGGCCGGATGGGGTCCAAGTCGTCCGGTCGGGGGCGGATGGTGCGTGCGAGGACGTGCGCGGGAACGGTCACGTCCATGTGATGGACACAGAACCGGTGAGGCTCGGGGCGAGCGGCGGCGAGGAATTCGGCGGAGTGCCGTCCGGGGCGGCGGGGCGTCTTCTTTGGACGGGGGTTGATCAGGTACCACAGCGCCGCTGCGGCGGGGACGAAGGAAAGCAGGGCGATAAACTCACGCACGGTCGGTCAGCTCCCTAAAGCTGGTCGGCTGAGCCCCGGCGGACCGCTTAGGACCGGTTCGCCGGGGCGTCTTTCTTTCCCGAGCATAAGCCTTAACGTCAACACACGTCAGCACTTGTAAAGGCACGTAAATGGACATGGGCTGATGTGCTCGCTTGTCCCGGGGCCGATAGCGTTTCCGTATGGACTACGGCCCGGATGACCTGGTGGAGCGCGATGCTCCCGAGCCCCCGTTTCAGCAGCTCGCTGGCATCCTTCGCGCACGGCTCGCGCGAGGCGACTGGAAGCCCCGGCGCCCCATCCCGTCTGAGTCGCGCTTGTGCGATGAGTACGGGCTGTCACGCCCCACGGTGCGCCGTGCCGTCGCAGAACTGGTCGCGGCGGAACTGGTCTTCACCGTGCCTCAGCGCGGTACCTACGTGGCCGAGCCGACACGCGGCGACGACCGCCAGGACGACGCCCCGGACGCATGAGAGCCCCGCGCGGCAGTCTCGGGGGAGGGACCGCCTAGCGGGGCTCTCGCGGGTCACGAAGGTGCGGGCGGGAACCGCACCCCGGACGCCGTGACCCGTGCTGTCAGCCCCACGTCACGCGGGGGCCGACGGCCACCCGCCCGGCGGAGAGAGAGCACGCCGGACGGGTGGGGCTTGAGAGTGCTACAAGTGAGTGGTGCCGGAGGTCGTGGGCGGGTTGGCGCTGTCGAACGGGCACCGGCCCGGGTGTCCCTCGTACAGCGGGCACGCCTGCCCCTCCGGGTTGATCACCCGACAGTCGGGGATCTGTCGGACCCGGTACGGGGGGATGCGGTCCGTCCACACGACCCAGACGGCGCCGGTGTGCGGACCGTCCAACTCGCGTACGAGCGACCAGTGTTCTTCGTCGTCGGGGTGGTCTTCGACGGCGCAGGAAACGACCTCCTCCACCTCCTTGCCGGGCCAGACGACGACGGACAGGGCGAGTTCGGCCACGCGGGGCGGGATCGGGGTTTCGGCCCCGCAGACACGGACCGGAGCGCTTACAGCTGGCATCGTGCAATCCCTTCGGAGTTGTCCCGTCCCGGCTCCCCGTGGGGGAACACGAAGCCGGGACGGGGGTCTAGGCGTAGGCCACGGGGCGGGCCGGCGCGGTACGGCGGTAGGGCGGGGCGGCGGGGACGGGCACCAGGGACCGGGCGGTCAGTTCGAACCAGCACCCCGACCACCGGTCGGTCACCCGCAGCACCAGCGGGAAGCCGTTGACGAGCTGGTCCAACGCGTCGTCCTGGTGCACGGAGGAGACCACCCACGCCCGGAGTTCGGCGGGGGCGTCCGGCAGCGCTTCGGGGGCGTCGGGAAGGCGGACGAGCCCCCCGTTCCCCAGCCACCACGTCCCCGGGTCCGGGTCCAAGCCGTCAGCGATCCGGAGTGCCTGCCCGCGAAGGCGGACGAGCGCCACCCGAGCGCTTCGCGTCGTCGTCCCGCCGAGCTGGAAGCCCCGCGACGCGTCCCCACCCCTCACCGCGACGACGTACCGGTGTTCGCCGCTCATGCCGCCCCCTCCGGCTCGGGGTGGCCCCCGAACAGTTCCGGGGTGGTGGCGACGTAGGGCAGCTCGGGCGCGTAGGCGTACGACCGGTGGTCGGGGTTCTCGGCGGCGTGGCGAAGTGCCCAGTCTTCGGCGGACGCTCCGTCTTCGGTGCGCGCGGACTCGGCGCCGCAGACGTTTCCGGCTTCGTCCTCGCTGGTGCACCGGTACAGGTGCGTGACGGGGGCGGCGTCGGGCTCGCGGTCGGGCTTGACGGTCCAGGAGACGAAGCGGAACAGGCTGCGGGTGCTCATGCGGCACGCTCCGGACAGCCGGTCTCCGCGCGGTGAATCGACGCGATGCCGTCGAACTTGCGCGCCGCTTCCGCGTCGCCTCGCGCGGCGGCGGCGTTCTCCTGCCCGGCGAGGTACACACACCGAGGGCAGTTGACGGGCGGGGGAATCGGGGGCGTCCAGCTCACGGGGACACCGCCGTTCGTCCGGCGCGCTGCCGCTCGGCGGTCTCCCGTTCCGCCGGGGTCGGCTCGCGCACGGCGTCGGGCTCGGCCTCCCACTCACACCCGCCACGCACGGGACGGAGCATGTAGCGGGGGCCGCCCTTGCCCATGAACACGCCGAGCTTGCCGTTCGCGTCCACCAGCAGCGTGCCCGGCTCGGGCGGTTCGGTGTGGTGCTTGCTCACAAGCTGCCCCCTTTCGCGGTGCGATGGGGGACACGCTAGGAACGGCGATGTGCCGATAGACAGCCGATTCTATGTGATTGCACGCGGATCACCTGAGCGAATCCCGAGCACTGACGATCAAGGAACGGGCCTGTGTTCCGTAGACGGAGAGACCGGAAAGTGCGGCGAAGGTGTCGGCGTAAGTCTTGATCTCACTTGGCTGCGTCAGCGTCAGGAACCCGGAAACCAACTCCACGTTCACTTGCCCACTATCGAAGATCCAGAACCCCTCGACGGGCATCCGAACCCGATTCAGGCGAGCGGGGATGATGCCGATGCTAATATTCGGGACAGAAACCAGCGTGAGCAAGTGATCCAATTGTTCGATCTGGTTCTCTATACCTCCGAGCGCATTTCGCAGCACGCATTCCTCGACAATGAATGCGAAAGTGCGGTGTCCATCGCGCAGGACCTTCTGTCTTTCCATGCGTGAGGCCACAGCGTCGGCAACGTCGTCAACCTCGACACGGCGTCGCTGGACGGCACGCAGAACATCTTCGGTATATCCAAGAGTTTGCAGAAGTCCCGGAAAGAGTCCAGGAGAATATGAGCGAAAACGATGCGTTCTCTCATAGAGCGGAACGCGCGAGTCTTGCACCCTGCGCAGCCCTGTACGTTCCATGCGGCTCCACGAAAGCCACATCCCTTCCACGGCGCGCAGGGAGGCAACCAGGTCACTTGTTTGGCCCTCGGCGTTGCAGGCTCGACACCAAGTGCGGATGTCTTCTTCGCTCGGTTGGGTCTTGCCGGTGCAGATTCGAGAAACCTTGGAAGGATGCCATCCGCAAAGGGCTGCCAATCCCTTTCCGTCAAGACCGGCGTCTCTAACAATTTCTCGGAGCCTGTCAGCGAGAACCTGCCGAGCCTGCTGAACGCTGGAGGAGGACGACTGTGCCATTATCAATCAGGTCAGCTTGTAGTCCTCGTGGGGCGTGGCCCGGCGCCATACTTCACGAAATGCCGAAGCGGCCATCACCACGACATCATGATCCCGACACCATTCCCTGTCCACTACTTCTCCGGTGCCGGAGAAGTAGGTGAAGAGCACCGACTCTTCATCGAACATCCAGAAGTCGGTACCCGGAAGTGGGATATCGGCAGCCAGACGTCTTGGAAGCCAGCGGATCAACTCCCCAGCCGCGATATTCGGGAAACTGACGTGGTGCTCGTAGCGGATGTACTCGGTTACGGGTTCCGAGACGATCCGCGCTCGCTGCATGACGACCCCTCGGGAGGTCACTTCCTGGACCACATCCAGAAAAGGACGCCACCATGTGGACCTTTCGGCGTTGGGGTCCAGACGCTTCCCGCGCTGCCAAGCGACGAACTCAGGGTCGCCAGGTAGATAGGAATCCCGCATCTCCAGATGGACTACCGAAGTCCGAGCGGTGGAGAGCCCTTCAAGTACTGGGTTCTTCATTTCCCTACTCGTTGTCGAGAGCTGGCAAGTACTGTCGCATGACCTTGGGCAGTCGAAGAATTACCTCGTGGTCCGGCACGTCCGTGCCGTGACCGGGGATCGACCCAACCTCCTTACATGCCTTTACCTCTTCCTCGCTCGCCCGGTACGACTGAATCAGCAGGTCCCCGCTGTCCTCGTCGAGCCAGATGGTGGGCGAATCCGTGTCGGGAGAGTTCGGAATGATCCCGAGGAAACGCAAGCGCATGACTACCCCCTGTGTCGATCTGATTGCAGATGATTGCTCGATCGTTGCCCAGTCAAGGGGGGTCGTCAAGACCGCCCGCAAGCCGCGTCGGGGCCGCTGACGCAAAAGAGCCCCCCGTGCTGCCTGTCCCACGCGGGACGGGCAGCACGGGGGGGCTTGTAGGGGGGGTGGGTCAGTCCCAAAGGCCGCTGTCGTCGTCGGCCGGCTCGGGGGCCGCGAGGCCGGTACGAGCGCTGGGGGAGAGCCCAAGTTCACGGATGTAGCGGGCGACTTGAACCCGGTACTGCCCTGCGATGGTGGCGGCGCCGTTCTTCTGCCACCCGCGCTCTCCTCGGAGCATCAAGCCGTGCTCTGACAACTCCCGCTCGCACTGGTCGATGCGGGCCACGGCGACGCAGTAGTCCTTGATCAACGAGGCGTCTACGTCTCCGAGTCCGACCGCCAGAGCGAGTACCGGAACGACGCGCCGCCACTCGGCCGAAGCAACCGAACGGCAGCGGGCATTGACTGTTTCCTGTTCCGGGTTCTCAACCGTGCGGAACGTCTCCTGCCAGTCGGGTTCGATCATTTGGGCGGGCGGCACGGCCACGGTGTCCGGCGCTGCCCGCTTTCCCGGGTTTCCCTCTCGGACGATTTGAAGTGCTGGTTTCTTGCGCCACGGGTCGGCCAACTTTCCCTCCTTTCGTTGCGCAGTGTCGCATTCGAAGTCCGCGCAAAGTGCTGTAGTTGCGGCGTGAGCTTTTTCCCTCCCTGCCGTGCAGGATCGGGGAGGGCGATGGGCACCCCCCTGGGTGCCCACGAAAAAATGGAGACGGGCGCTACTCAGCGGAAATGAAATCCCTTCGCGCGGTTCGCATCTCTTCGCCGAATTTGTCGGCAGACTCATACGCCTTCTTTTCCAGGTGTTCCAGAAGGTCATCTGCGAATCGGTTATCGGTCCATCGCTGATCAGGGACCGTGCACACCTGTCCCAAGTTTCGCTGCGCGGCGCGGGCTTCGGAAAGAATGTATTCGCGCTTGTGCCGGGCGGAACGGTATTCCACGTAGCCTGCGAACCAGGGTTCACCGGAAAGCGCTTCGAAGAAGCGTTCCCGTGCGGCATGTGCCGACTCGGTCATTTCCTGCAAGCGATCCTTGTAGGTGGCGGCAACCCGGGTGTCATAGTTTTCCGCCCGGAGGGCCCGGCGGTCCTCTTCGGCGCGCTCGGCCTTTTCGAGCTGTGCTAGCGCATCATCGAGCGGGGCGGACAGCTTGTCCGCCTGTGCTCGCAGCTTGGCAACGCGCTCGGCAGCCTTCTGGATGTCGTTGTTCATGCTCAGTTCCCCTCGTCAACATTGCGGCCATGAGCTGCCGCATTCTTCTTGTCGGCCTCGTAGTGACCGAGGGCAATGTGTGCGACCGCGCCGAGACGGCCGTACAGGTCGGGCTGTGTGTCGCGCAGATGGGCGAGCTTCTCCAACCGCTCATCACGGTTCCACGCTGCGGCGCGCAGCCTCTCTCGGTCGACTCGTCCGCTCACGCGATCCGCATTCCAAAGGTGCTTACTCGTCATCGTCATTCCTTCCCTTTCGGATGTGTGCCGGCCGTCCTCGCGGCAATGCGCTTCCGGTAGTCGGCTTGCCTGCACTTCGACGAACAGAATCGCCTAGGTCGCCCCCTGCCGCCCCATCCCGTGGGGCCCGCACAATGGGTGCACCGTGCTGCCGTGCGGGCTTCTCTGGCGTCCTCTGCGGCTTCTGCGATGTCTTCCTGTGCGTTGATGCAGTCGTATCCCGCTTCGTCGTAGGCGCAATATTTCTGCCAGCGATTCAGGGGCTCGAAGAGTTGCCCACACAGCGGACACGACTTCTCGGCCGGGCGGGGGCGGGTTCTGGCGCGGTGTGCGGCTTGTCGGCATCTTCCGGAGCAGTAGCGTTCCTGGCGTCCGGAGAGAGGTCCGCCGCATTGGTCGCAGCGCGCGGAGTGCGCGGCGGGTGCGTAGTAGCCCATGTTCAGTGCTCACCGGGCAGGCGGGGTGATGAATTGCTGTGATGAGTCACGCTCTCTGTTTTTCCTTAGATTTTTTCTATGCATTCTATTTATTGTTACGCGTCACCCAAATAAGTAACTCTGTCTCTTGGGGCGCGGTTTCGTCCGCTGTGCTCCCACGGGCGTGCGGCTCGTGAGACGGCAGCGCGAAGCCCCGGCCGTCCTCGTGGGCGTCCGGGGCTCCGGGGCGTCTGCATCTGCCGCGCAGCGCCGTTTGTTGGTGGGATCTTTCGTCTTCCTACTCGCTGTAGGGAGCGGAAAGATCCCGGCATCGTGACGGGCGCTACGCGGCGACCAGTTCGCGCACGGGCTCGGGCTCGGCGAGACGGGAGGCGGAACCGGGGGCGGGGTGGTCTCCGCGCTCAACGGACGCCACGTCTTCGGCTGCCGTGGCGACGGTCTCGGCGGCAGGGTCGAACGCGCCGTTCACCGTGAACGACACCCGCCGTACGTCGAGCTTGCGCCACCCCCCACGCGTACCGCGCGAGACTTCCAGACGCACCCCGGCTTCATGCAGCAGCTTGCGGCGTCCGGCGGTGTCGGCATTCGCCCACTCGTCCGCGATGGTCCGGCCCGTGGTGGTCACGACGCGCTGTTCGGGGCGCGCTTCGCGGCTTTCCAAGTCGCCAATGCGTGCGTCGAGAGCGTCCGCCCGTCGCTGCCACTCTGCGGCGGCGTGCCGGGACTTTTGGCGGCCCTTCTGTTCCTGGTGCTCTGCGAACTCGGCGATAGTGGCGTCTAGTTCGGGCTTGGGGTCGTACCCGGGGATGATCTTGACCGTGGTGGTCTGGATCGAGCCCACGCGGCGCAGGAACTCCGCTTCCGTGTACTCGTCGGCCCAGTCGCCCCGGATGTTCGCCGACGCTTCGCACTTCTCCCCTCGGCCGTAGGGGTTGCACTTGTACGTCGGGCGCTTGCCTTGCTGCTTGTTCAGGTACATCCGTGCCCCGCACCCCGCGCAGTGGATCACCCGCAACAACAGCGCGTCCGTGTCCACCCGGTCCCGGTTGTCGATGCTGTGAGCGTCCAGGAGCTTCCCTACGTGGTCGAACTCCTCGCGGGTGAGGATCGGGATTTCGGCCGCCATGATCGGGTTGCCGTCGTCGTCGCGGACGGGCTTGCCCTGGTGCATCTTCCAGCCCAACAGCGCTTCGTTCCGGAGCAGGCGCGTTATGACGCCCGCGTTCCAGGTGAACCGTTCTCGCGTGACTGCCTTCTGTCCCTTCGCGCCGCCGGTCTTCCCGCCCAGCTTCCGCCCCTTCATGGCCGACCAGTGGTCGCGGGGGCTCAGGATGCCGTCTGCGTTGAGGTCCACGGCGATTGCTGAGACGGTCTTGCCTTCGGCCATGTCCAAGACAATGCGTTCGATGACCGCAACGGCTTCGGGGTCGGGGACGAGCGTGAACCCCTTGCCCCCGTGCTCGCCGGGCATCTCGGCAACCATGTAGCCGTACGGGGGGCGCCCGCCACGCCACCGGTAGGTCATCTTGCGAATGGCGGCCATCGCACCGGTTACGCGGTCGCTGATGCTCTGCGACTCGACCTGAGCAGCGAACGCAAAGAACGTCATCATGAGTTCGCTTACCGGGTTCATCGGGTTGCGGAAGTCGAATTCGAGTCGCCCGCTCCCGCCGATGCCCTCGGCGAACACGATGAGTTTGCGGTGCGTCCTCGCCCACTTCGCGAGTTCGTGCATATCCGCCATCGACCGGATAGCGCGGTCAAAACGCCACCACACCAAAGCGTCAAAGTCTTGCGGTCGGGCGAGCCACGCGCCCAGCTCGGGGCGGTCGAAGGGGCTCGTTTTGGACGCGCTCACGTCCAGGTCTACGGCTTCACGAAGGTTGTCGCCCTCGCCGAAGCTGATACCGAGTTCTGCGGCTGCCCTGTCGTTGGCTTCGCGCTGCCGCTCGGGGCTGGTGGTCTCGTCGGTGAGCACGGACAGACGGACACACCGCACACCCCGAAGGGTCTCGGTGTAGACCGTCCCCGCGAGGGGGTTCCGGGTGCTGGCAGTCGTCATGCCCGCTGTAGGGAGCGGGGGGATCTCGCTGTTCGACTCCGTACCGGGCTTGACCAGGACCGATGCAACCACGACGACACTCCAGAACGTCTAGTTCCGTGTGTCGGGAGACATCGAGGGGAACGAGTTCTGCGTACTCGCGCGGCGGGTGGAGTGACCGCACGGCGGGTGGAGCGACCGCGCGGCGGGTGGAGCGACCCCGGCGGCGCTCAGTCCGCCGTCTTCTTCCGCACGAGGCAGAACGGGTGGCCCGCCGGGTCCGTGAGGACGCGGGCGCGGGCCGGGTCGTGGGGCTGGTGGCCGGGTACGGCGGCGCCGAGGGCGACGAGGCGGGCCTCGGCCGCGGCCAGGTCCTCGTCGGCCTCGTAGCAGAGGTGGACCTGCTGCGGGACGTCCTGCCCCGGCCACTTGGGCGGCCGGTAGTCCGCGACGGGCTGGAAGCCGAGGACGAAGCCGTCCGGCCCGGTGAGCGCGGCGAACTCCGCTCCCGACCCCGGGTGCGGGGCGAGCCCCGTCGCCTCCCGGTAGAAGGCCGCGAGGGCGAGCGGATCGGCGCAGTCGAGCGTGACGGCGACGGGACGCAGGTACGGGGGCACGGGGCGGCTCCTCGGTCGGGGTCGACGGGGCTCCCGTCACCGTACGGGGGCGCGGAGCCGGACGGTACGGGCCCGTACGCACGTGCCCCCGCCCCGTACGGCCCGCCCCCGCCAGCCGCCGTACTGACGCGCGCCCAGGTGGCGGCGTGTCAGGTGGCAGCGGGCTCGTCCGGGCCGCCAGGGTGTGGGACGAATCCGACGAAAGGGGCGCACGTGCCCGAAATCACCAGCCCGTACGCGACCGGCACGCCGTGCTGGGTCGACCTGCGAGCGAAGAACCAGCAGAACGCGATCGACTTCTACAGCGACCTGCTCGGCTGGCAGGGGCAGCCAGGGTCCGGCGGCTACGCGATCTGCGAGCTGCGCGGGCAGGCCGTGGCCGGGATCGGCGCGGCTCCCGCGGACCAGCCGGAGCTGCCGCAGGCGTGGACCACCTACTTCGCGGCGACCGACGCCCCGGCCATGCAGGACACGATCGTCGGCGCGGGCGGCTCGCTCCTCGCGCCGGTCGCGGACATCGGCGACTACGGCCGGATGCTCGTCGCCGCCGACCCGCAGGGGGCGGCCTTCGGCGTCTGGCAGGCGGGCGAATTCGCCGGGGCGCGGCTCGTCAACGAGCCGGGGTCGCTGATCTGGAACGAGCTGCACACGGCGGACGTGCCCACCGCCGCCGCCTTCTACGGCGACGTGTTCGGCATGAACTTCGAGCCGGTGGAGGGCGTCGAGGCGTACTGGGAGATCAAGATCGCGGGCAAGACGGTCGGCGGCGCGACCGGCCTCAAGAGCGACCCGCCCGGCACCCCGGCGCACTGGCTGACGTACTTCTCCGTCGACGACGTGGACTCCACGGCGGACGCGCTGATCCGTCGCGACGGCACGGTGCTCGCCCCGCCCTTCGACATGGTGGCCGGCCGGATGGCGGTCGTCGCCGACCCGGAGGGCGCGCGGTTCGCCGTCATCAAGCCGCCGTCGCGGTAGCGGGGGGTACGGGCCCCCGCGAGGTGAGTGAGCGCTCACCCACCTCGCGGGGC
Source organism: Streptomyces sp. SID11385 (assembly GCF_010548245.1). Lineage (GTDB taxonomy): Bacteria > Actinomycetota > Actinomycetes > Streptomycetales > Streptomycetaceae > Streptomyces. The sequence goes on along the minus strand of NZ_JAAGLR010001179.1, from coordinate 16,042 downwards.
CCCGCCCGTACGGGATGCGGCAGCGGTTCAGTACGGGGTCCGCACCCCGAACGCCCGCCGCAGCCGCTCCATGTCGGCCACGTCGTGCGGCCTCGGTGCGTAGCCGGTGTGGAAGAGGACCTGCTGGGCCACCGAGAGGCACGGGACCGGCGTTCCGGCGATCGTGCCCGTCACGAAGCAGTCGGCCGGGTACGGGAAGGGCCGGCCGGGCACGAAGGACTCCTGCCACGCCGAGCCGTCCGCCGCGAAGACGAGCGGGTGCAGGTCCACCGCGCGGCCGTCGGCGGCGGTCATGACGTGCCGTACGGGCCGCTGGTCCTCCGTCTCCGCGAAGCCGTCCGCCGCGAGCGCGGCCACGATCGCCGCTTCGTCCTCGCGGCGGAAGGCGAGGTCGAGGTCCTGGTGGGTACGGGTCCGCTCGCCGAGCAGCGCGTCGACGCCCCACCCGCCCGCGATCCAGACGTCCGCGCCGGCGCGGCGCAGCAGGGCGAGGAGAGCGAGGACGTGCTCAGCGGTCATCACGAGGTCATCACCCGGAGAGGGTAGGCGCGGGGCGCGGGGGCGGCGAGCGCGTTTCCGCGGGGGTGCGTCCGCTCCGTACGAGCCGTGCGGCCCGCACGGCCGGTCAGGAGCGGACCGCGGTGGTACCGGCCTCGCCGCGGTTGGCGCGGACTTCGTCGTGGTGCTCGGTGACCCAGTCGATCAGCCTCGCCACGACCTCGTGCAGGCCCCGGCCGAGCGGGGCGAGGGCGTACTCCACCCGCGGCGGCACCTCGGCGTAGGCCGTGCGCGTGATGAGGCCGTCCTCCCGGAGCTGGCGCAGCGTGTGGGTGAGCATGCGCTGCGAGACGCCCGGAATCCGGCGCTGGAGATCGGTGTAGCGCAAGGGGCCGTCCTCCAGGACGGCGACGATCAGCATGCTCCATTTGTCGCCGACCCGGTCGAGGATCTGGCGGACGAAAGGCATGCGGTCGGCGGGGATGCGCGCGCACGGCCCGCTCACGGCAGCCATCTCCGTATCCGTGCTGTCCTGCATGGCACCCATTCCTCTCCGTCGCGCACACGCGTGTGCCTTTTGTACCGGCTTCCATACTGACGCATCATGGCGCTACGAACAAATAAGAGGAATTGCAGGTCAGGCCAGGAAGGCTGAGGTTTCAGCCGCGCCCGACCCGGCACCTCGTCCCGCATCCCCGTCTCCGCGAAAGGCACACCAGCCATGTCGTACCTGCTGCACATCGACTCCTCCGCGCTCGGCGAGGCGTCCTTCTCCCGTCAGGTCGCCCAGTCCTTCCGCGATCAGTGGGAGGGTCCGGTCGTGCACCGTGACCTCGCCGCCTCACCGGTGCCGCACCTGAGCGCCGCGGGCGTCACGGCCCGCGTCACCGAACCCGCCCTGCACACTCCCGAGCAGGCGAAGGCGCTCGCGATCCAGGACGAACTGATCGACGAACTCCTGGGCGCCAGCGCCTACTTGTTCACGGTACCGATGTACAACCTGTCGATGCCCTCGGTGTTCAAGGCCTGGCTGGACCAGATCATCGTCACGGGCCGCACCATGATCTCCGGCGGCCTCTCACCGGTCGCGGGCCGCCCGGCCGTGCTGATCTCCGCCCGGGGCGGCGGTTACGGCCCCGGCACTCCCAACGAGGGCTTCGACTACGTGGTGCCCACGCTGGAAGCCGTTCTCGGCCACGACCACCTCCTCGGCCTGGACGTCACCACGGTGATATCCGAGCTGACCATGGCCACCACCAATCCGGCCATGTCCTCGCTCCTCCCCCTGCACGAGGCGTCCCTGGCGGCGGCCCACGACAAGGCCCGCACGCTCGCCACGACCTTCGGCAAGCAGCGCGCCGCCTGACGCGACTCCGGCCGGCCCGGCCGCCGCCCGGGTCCTCGTCAGGGGACTCGGGCGGGCCGTCGGCCGTTCCGGGCGCGGGGGACGGTCAGTTCACGGCACGCAGGTGCGGGCGACCGCGCCCCGACCCGTCCGCCGCACGCTCCGCCGCGCGCTCAGCCAGTCCCTCCGCCAGGCGCTCCGCCACGCGTTCCGTCGTCGCGTCCGCCGGGAGCAGGACGACGATGAACTGGCCTTCCGGTGGGCTGAGTTCGAGGTGCTCGCGGTGCCAGAGCAGGGCGCCGTCCTCGGGGTGGGCGAGATGGAGCGGGTGGCGGGGCGGGGGGAGGTGGCGGTGCACCCGGCGGGTGAACTCCGGTCCCGCTTCCGCCTCCAGCACGCTCGCGAACCAGGCGGACGCGCTCGCGGAGGGGCCGAGGCCGATGTCGAAGGCGAGTTCGTCGGCGAGCCGGTCCCAGTCGGGGAAAGTGGCGCGGGCGCGCGGATCGGTGAAGACGTAGCGGGTCAGGTTGGGGGCGGGGGTGTCCAGGAGACCGCTGGGGGCGAGCAGGGCGGCGAAGCCGGGGGTGTGGGCGAGGACGTCGCCGAGCCGGTTGGTGACGTACGCCGGTGCCGGGGCGAGGAGTCGCAGCGTGGCGAGGACCGTGGGGCGGACTTCGCGCGGGGGCGGCTCCGGGCGCGTACGCCCCGGGCAGTTCGCGGTGGTGATCTTCGCGAGGTGCCGCAGGTGCGCGCGTTCGCCCTGGTCCAGACTCAGGCCGTCCGCCAGGGCGTTGACGACGGCCGGGGACGGGTTGCGGTCCCGGCCCTGCTCGATACGGGTCAGGTACTCGACGCTGATGCCCGCGCGCCCCGCGAGGTCGATGCGGCGCAGCCCCGGAGCGCGCCCGCGCGGGACCGCCGCGAGACCGAGGGACTCGGGACGGATGCTGTCGCGCTTGGCCCGGACGAAGTCACCCAATGGCGTGCCCATACGGCCACTGTAGGCAACGGCGGCCCGGCGCGGGCAGAGCGCTGGGTGGCCCTGCGGGGGCCAGCCCCGGCCCGGTCTGGCCCCGCGCGCGCGGCCGGACGACCGTGGAGCGCATGACACGGACACCCGACCGCACCCCCGCCCGCCCTCCCGTCCTCACCGTCCTCGTCGCGAGCGTCCGCGAGGGCCGTTTCGGCCCGGCGGTGGGCGCGTGGTTCGCCGAACAGGCCCGTACACACGGGGGGTTCGACGTACGGCTCGTGGACCTCGCGGACATCGAACTGCCGCTCGTCCTCCCCGCCTCCTCGCCCAAGTACGCGGGCGACTCCTACCCGCGACCGCCCGGGATGGCCCCGCTGACGGAGGCACTGGCCGGGGCGGACGCGTTCGCCTTCGTCACGCCCGAGTACAACCACAGCTTCCCGGCCTCGCTCAAGGCCGCGATCGACTGGCACTTCACGCAGTGGCAGGCGAAGCCGGTCGCCTTCGTGAGCTACGGCGGCGCGGCGGGCGGCGCCCACGCGGCGCTCCACCTGGAGAACGTCCTGACCGAACTCCACGCGGTCCCGCTCCGCGACCGCCTCGCCTTCGCGAACTACTTCACGGCCTGGGAGAACGGCCTCCCCCTCGACCCGGCGGCGGCACCGCTCGCGATGGGTCTCCTGGACCGGCTGGGCTGGTGGGCACGGACGCTGCGGGCGGGGCGGGAGACGGAGGCGTATCCGGGGTGACGGGGCGGAGGCGGGAAGGACGAGGCGGGGGCGGGGTGACGGGGCGGCCCGGCCCGAGCGGCGCCCCCGGCTGTCAGCGCTCCGTGCGAGGCTGCCCCGTATGACCGCCGAAGCCGACCCGGCCGCCCTCGCCCGGCTCCCTCTCGACGCCCAACTCACCTCGCTGCGCGAGATCCTGGCGCGCAACGAGACCCTGGCCGAGGTCGTGCGGCGCGCGGCCGGGCTCGGGCTGCCGGGCTGGTACGTGACGGCGGGGTGCGTGTTCCAGACGGTGTGGAACGCGGTCACCGGCCGCCCGCCCACGTACGGCATCCGGGACTACGACCTCTTCTACCACGATGCCTCCGACCTCTCCTGGGCCGCCGAGGACGCCGTGATCAGGACGGGCCGCGAGGTCTTCGCGGGGCTCCCGGCCGAGGTCGAGATCCGCAACGAGGCGCGCGTCCATCTCTGGTACGAGGCGAAGTTCGGCGTGCCGTGCGCCCCGTACCCGTCGAGCGAGGCGGCGATCGACTCCTTCGCGGCGACGACGTGCTGCCTGGGCGTGCGCGCCGAGGAGGACGGGGGGCCGTGGCGGGTGTACGCGCCGCACGGCCTGGGGGACGTCTTCGGCCTCGTTCTGCGACCGAACCCGGTACTCGCGCCGCGCGAGGTGTACGAGACGAAGGCGGCGCGGTGGCGGGAGGCGTGGCCCGAGCTGCGGGTGCTGGCGTGGCCGGGGGCGGCCGCGTAGCTCACTGCTTCCCCGCGCCCACCGGGTCCACGACCAGGAGGCCCGGCTTGTCCGCGCCCGCCTCGACGCTGAAGCCGACGGAGAGGCGCTGCGTGTGGGTCTCGTTGGGCGGGGTGACGTCGATGGCGTTGATGAAGACGCCGGAGTTGCCGCTCTTGCTCGGCGGGTAGTGGAGCGTGAAGCGTGTCGTGTCACCGGGCTTGAGGGCGACGGCGGGCGGCGTCATGCCGCTGCGCTCGGCGCTGAGCGGGGCCCCGGCCTCGTCGGAGCGGATGTCGATGCCGGGGAAGCCCTTCAGCGCGCAGGCGTCGCCGCTCGTGTTGCGCATGCTGACGATGAGGGTTCCCTCACCCATGCCGTGCGCGGTGTCGAAGGCAAGGTTCTCGGTCTTGCAGGCCCCGGCGGTGATCTGGCCGCCGCCGCTGCCCCGGGGCTCGTCGCCACCGGAGGCGGACCCGGAGCCGGACCCGGAGTCGGAGCCCGAGGAGCCGTTCGCGGTCCCGGCCGCCTTGGCCCCGCCCGTACCGCCACTCCCGGAAGCCCCACCGCTGCCGGAGTCCGCCGCCTGGCCCGTGGCGGCGGACGAGGAGTCGCCCCCGGCGGCGTTGTCGCCGGAGCCGCCCTCACAGGCGGTGAGCGAGAGCCCCGCGAGGAGCGCGACGGCGGCGAGGGTGAGCTTCTTGGCCCGCATGAGACTTCCTTCGTTCGTTCGGTGCGCCTTCCTGATCAAGAGGACCACGGGACCACCCGGAACCGTTCCGCCCCGCACCCCTCTCATACATGCCTGTGACACGCACCAGCGCGCCCCAAGGAGGTGGCGCGACGACACGGCGCCGCGAGCCGAGCGCCCTCGCCCGGCAGAAGCCAGGGCCGTCCCGCACCGCACGGCCGGTTCCGGCCCCGCGAAACGACGCGGGAACCGCGCACGCCACCCCCGTACGACCGGAACGATCCCGTGACACCCCAGAACTTGCCCCGCCTCCTCCACACGCACCATCCCCACACCCCTCACGCACGCCTCACAGCGAGACCGGCGCCCCAGCCGGCACGCGTCCCGATCCCTCACCCACTCCCCCTGTCAGCCGCCCCTACTACGCTCCCCGCCATGACCTCCGCCCCCGGCTTCATCTGCACCACCTGCGGCACACCGCACGCCGGGATGCCGCTGCACCACGCCGCCCCCGCGCCCCACTACTGGCTCCCCGGGATGGAGTCGGCGCCCGGCTGCCTGCTCTCCTCGGACCAGTGCGTCATCAACGCGGAGCACTACTTCGTGCGGGGGTTGATCGAGATACCCGTGCAAGGGACGGACGAGGTCTTCTCGTGGGGTGTGTGGGTCTCCCTCAGCCGCACCAACTTCGGTCGGATGAGTGACCGTTGGGATACCCCGGGCCGCGAGGCCGAGCCGTCGTACTTCGGGTGGCTGAGCACGGAGCTGCCGGCGTACTCCCCCACCACCCTCAACCTCAAGACCCACGTCCACACCCGCCCCGTCGGCGCACGCCCCCTCGTCGAGCTGGAACCGACCGCACACCCGCTCGCGGTGGAGCAACGGGAGGGGATCGGGAGGGACCGCGTACGGGAGCTGGCGGCGCCGAAGGAACCGACGGAGCCGCCCGCGCACTGACGGCGGCGCCCGCGCACTGACGGCGGCGCGCGAGGCGTCCCGCCGAGGACCCCAACCTCTTTCTTGAACGCTCGCTCCAGATAGCTTACGGTGAAGCCATGGCAAGAACGCGGGAGTTCGACACGGAGGCGGCGGTGTGCCGCGCCATGGAGCTGTTCTGGACGCACGGGTACGAGGCCACCTCGGTGCGCGACCTGACGCGCGAGCTGGGGATCGGCCAGGGCTCCCTGTACGCCGCCTTCGGCGGCAAGGAGGGGCTTTACCGGGCCGCGCTCACGCACTACCGCACCACCCTGGCCGCCGCCGCCCTGCGCACGCTGGAGGAGGGGACGGGCGCCCGGACGGTGATCCGTTCGATGCTGGTCGAGCGGGTCCGTATCGCCGTCGAGGGCGGCGGCCGGGGCTGCCTGGCGGTCAACGCCGCCTGCGAACGCCTGCCCGCGAGCGCGGACGTCCGGCACGCCCTCCGGGACATGCAGGACGCCAGCCGGGAGGCACTCACCGAGGTGCTGCGCGCCGCGACGGAACGCGGCGAGATCGAGCCCCGTCACGACCCGCACACACTGGCCGCCTACCTCGTCACCTTCCTGAACGGACTGCTCGTCTCCGCCAAGATCACCCCCGACACCCGCGCCCTCGAACCCCTCGTGGACGTCGCCCTCGCCGCACTCGACTGAGCCCTTCACGGCCCGGGCCGAGTCACGCCCGGCCGGGGCGAGTCACACACGGCCGACGAGTCGCGCCCGCCCGGGGCGAGTCATGCACGGCCCACCCCGCGTTATTCGCACCCCGGCTCCGTCATGCAGGACCCGGCCGAGCGATTCACGGTCTGGCCGGCTTTTTCACGTCCTCAAAACGTAACGCTCGATCCAGAAAGGTTCGCTCCCATGACCTCCCTGCCCACCACGGACCCCGCCGCCGCTCTCGGCGGCAGTCGCTGGAACACCTTCCCCGAAGCCGGCGCGGCCCTCACCGCCCGCGCGTTCCTCACCGCCATCGAGCCGTTGCTCCAGGGCGTCATCGACGACAACGCCCTCACCCACGCCGACCGCGAGGTGCTGGACGCGCAGATCCGCGCGACCCTCGCGCTCGGCACCCGGGAAAGCTCCCTGCCCCTGTCCATCGGCCCCGACAGCGACGAGGGGGCGCGCGAACTCGCCGCGCAGGCACGGACGATCGGCGGGCAGCTCGCCACCTGGGCCGGTGCGGCCCTGGACCGCCTGCTCGGCGACCGGCTGCCGCTGCCCGCCGGACCGCTGGTCGTCCGCAGCCACTGCTACGGGCACCTGCTCACCCCGCCCGCCACGGACCTGCTCATGGGCCGTCGCGGCGGACCCGTCACGATGCAGCTCTACAACGAGTGGCTGCACCAGGTGGTCCTGCTCCGGGACGCTTTGCTGCCCTTCACCAACTGGCAGGACGTGCCGCTCCTGGTCACGCCGACCGGCCTGCGGCACACCGAGGCGGCCCGCGACGCGTTCCTCACCGAGCTGCTGGTGCGCCGCGTCAGGCACTCCGCCGTCGTGGACTTCGCGCGCCACGTCGTCACCGGCACCTCGGGCCCGGCCGGTTACGGCTTCGAGAACGCCGCAGGCACCGCCCTGCCCGCCGTACTCGACCAGCCACCCCTGACCGCCCCCAGGCACCTGCTGACCTGGCGCCCGGCCCCGGCGCACGCCGACGCCACGACCGCGACGGCCACGTACGTACCCGAGGCGGAGGACTACTACGCCGCTCCCCGCACCCTCGTCGAGGACCTGCCGCCCACGGGCCCCGCACGGAGCCCGCTCACCGCCCGTACCCGTCCCGGCCCGCTCGCCGACGGCGCCCGTACCGCCCGTATCGAGGTCACCGTCGACGGCACCACCACCCGCGTCGACCTCGGCCAGGCCCTGCGCGGCCACCGCTACGCGAAGCGCGTCGCGGACGGCGGGAACGACAGCGGCGCCCCCACCGGCAGCGGCAGCGAGGCCGGGGCCGGCAGCGACGCGCCCCGTACCGGCCCCGTCCCGGCCGTCCTCCGCGCGCCGGGCCTCGTGTGGACGGAGGCCGCCGAGGGGGCCTCGGTGGACGCGAGCGGCCACCCGGACCTCGTCGTCCTGGCGCTGCTCGGCCGCCTCTACCCGGAGTACGTCACGCTGCGCGCCGCAGGGCCGACGGAGGCGGGGACCGCGCCCGGACACCTGCTGACGTTCACCGCCCCTCCCGGCACCCACTGACAGGACTCCCCCCGACCGGGGTGGCGGCGCACGACCGGCACGGCGCCGAAAAGCACTGGTCCGCGCCGCCCCTCCCCCGCCACACTCCCCCCATGCCGCCACTCCACCCGAACGAGATCCCGACGACCCCCGCCCTCGTCCGCGCGCTGCTCGCCGCGCAGATGCCCGAGTGGGCAGGGCTGCCGGTGCGGTACGCGGGGGCGGGGACCGACAACAGCATGTACCGGCTCGGGGACGAGTACGTCGTGCGGCTGCCGCGTACGCCCGGGGGCTCGCAGGCGCGGGAGCTGACGTGGCTGCCACGGCTCGCGCCGCACCTGGGCCATCGGGTGCCCGAGCCGGTGCGTGTCGGGACGGCGAGCGAGGAGTTCCCCGCCCCGTGGGCCGTGCTGCGGTGGATCGACGGGGCGGAACCGGGGCCGGGGACCGTACGGGACTGGACGGCCTTCGGGGCCGATCTTGCCTCGTTCGTACGGGAGTTGCGCGCCGCCCCGCTCATGGGGGCGCGGCGCGCGGACGGGCTGAGCTGGTACCGGGGCGGCCAGTTGCGGGGGATCGCGGCGGAGACCGGGACGGCGCTCGACGGCTGCGCGGCGCTCGGCGACGTCCTCGGCCTCGACCTCGCGGCGCTGCGCGACGTGTGGGAAGCGGCGCTCGCGCTGCCCGACGCCGAGGGCCCCGAAGGCTGGCTCCACGGCGACCTGCGCCCCGCGAACCTGCTGGTCAAGGACGGCAGGCTGCACGCGGTCATCGACTTCGGCACCCTCTCGATCGGCCTCCCCGACGCCGAACACTCCCCCGTCTTCGACCTCCCGCCCCAGGCCCGCACCGCCTACCGCGCATCCCTCGCCCTGGACGACACGACGTGGTCCCGCGCCCGCGGCTGGGCCCTCGCGGTCGCGGCGATGGGCATCCCGTACTACTGGGAAACGCTCCCGGACTTCGCGGCGGAGTGCGTGACCCGCCTCCGCAACGTCCTGGCGGACGCGGGCGTGGGGTCGACGGCGGCCGGTTCCCCGCCGGGCGGGGCGTGACGCCACCGTACCGAGGAGCTGAGCCCCGCAGGTCCTCTGCCCGGCCTGTCGCGGGCAGAGGAGCAGACCGGCTGCCGGATCAGGCGGGCATCAGGACGAGGGGCGGAAGGGCGACGGTGACGGGCACGGTCCCCCTTTCGCTGTCGTACAGCTTGTACTCGAAGTCCGTCGACAGTGAGCCCAGCGGTTGCGCGGAGACGTGGGGCCACAGTGTGAACTTGATCGTGTAGAGACCGGAGATGCCCGTTGTCTGCATCTCCCGTCGGTACTTCAAGGAGTAGATCTGGCAGAACGCCCCCACTGGCGTCGTGCCCGCCGGAAGCAGATGGTGCAGCAACCGGAACTCGGGCTGGTTCATGATCTCCAGCTGGTCCGCAGGGGATGTTCCCCCGAAGACAATGGAGTTGTAGTCGTTCTTGACGTCGCCCTCCCGGTAGTCCCAGAAGGCGTCTTCCCAACTCGTGAAGAAATCAGCGAAGTCGGTGAAGCCGGGCGGCAGGGAGTCGCCGAGACGCCTGACGATGACACTCATCCACTTCTCCTTCAACTCGCCGACTGTGGCGCACCTGCGGACCGTCCCTGCCCCTGCGCGAAGGAACCGCGCCCAAGGCCAGCGGAAGAGGCTTGATCTCATCGCGCGGTGACCCGATATGCCCTGTTGCCCACCGCTTGGGGATGCGTGTAAGCGGGCCGGTGTCCGTGTCGGCGGGACGCGCTCTCGTGGTGCGAGGGCGCTTCGGCAGGGAGCCTGCGGGCTCATCTCCAGAGCCGTGCGCGCCTGACGGCCCCGCACCCTCGACGGGGCGGTTCGGCGGCCGGGGCGGGGAAGGCGTCGAGGAGGGCGAGGGACAGGAGGGCGAGGGTGCGGAGGCGGGCGGGGGTCGCGGGGGTCTCCGTACGGGCATGACGGGCCGCCGTGCGGGAGAGGCGGGCCACCGCCGGGTGGGGGTGCTCGGCGGTCGCCGCCGCCAGGAGCCGCAAGCCCCGTAACAGGCGCGCCTCTTGGGTACGGGGGTCCGGCGGCGGTACGGGGACCAGGCCCAGCACCCGTTCGGCGAGGTCCCGCAGACGGCGCAGTTCCCGCCCCGTACGGCCCCGCCCTATCGGCCGCGCCCTCACAGCCGCCGCCCGTCCGTCGCCCCCGGCACCACGGCCCGCGTCCGCTTCCGCCCGTCCCCGTCCACGTCCCAGCTCACCCGCACCCCGAACAACCGCAGCAGCGCCAGCCCCCGCCCCGCCTCGGCCTCCCCGTCCGGCATCGCACAACGCCCCGGAATCCGTGGACTGTTGTCCGTCACCGCGATCAGCACGGAACGGTTCGCCTCGACGGCGACGAGGAGCAGCAACGGCCGCGTCCCGCCCCCGTGCACGACGGCGTTCGCCATCAGCTCCGACACGGTCAGCGACGCCAACTCGCCGCACCCGACCCCGAGCCTGGGCAGCACCCGCCTCAAGGTCTGCCGCGCCTCCGGCACCGACACCAGCACGGGGGCGAACTCACCCGTCCACTGCGTGCGGGGAGCGGCGGGGCCGCTCGAACATACGACGGTCATGGAGATCACGTCCTCGTGCCGGACCCTCCGAGGGAGGGGCGGGGGGAGTTGAAGGGCACGCGAGGGTGTGTGCCGAAGGCTCCGACCCCAGCGGGAAATAAGCATGCGTCTTTTGGCGGGCTCCCGGCAATGGATTCACGCGATTGCGAGTGTCCCGTTCAAATGTGCGGATAGAAAGATGAGTTGGCGGCGTGCCAGAATGCGGCCATGGTTCAGAAAAGAGCGGTACCGACCATCAAAAGGCGGCGAGTTGGCGCCCAACTGCGTCGCTGGCGCGGCCCGATGAAGAGCGGTAACGCCGCGAAGCTGATGGGCTGGGACATCACGCGCCTGAGCCGCATCGAACGCGGCACGTACCGAGTGAGCAGCGAGGAGGTACGAGCCTTCGCGGCCAAGCTCGGCGTGGACGACGAGCCCGGCATCGAGGAGGTCGCCCTCGCGGCGGAGGAGCCGGCGGGGGCGGGGTGGTGGGTGCCGTACACGGGGCACGTCCAGGCGGACCTACTGGACTTCGTCCAGATGGAGGCGGAGGCGGACAGCATCCGCGTGCAGCACTACTCCGTGGTGCCGGGCTTGCTCCAATCCCCCGCCTACATGCGGGAGATCATCTCTCACGAATCGCGCCTGAACCCTCGGCAGGTGGGGATGCTGATCAACCTGCGCCTCGCGCGGCAATCGGTGCTTGGCCACCTCACGCGTCTGCACGCCATCGTTCCTGAGGCAGCGCTTTACCCCAGGTTCGAGAACAACCCGGGCATCATGCCTGACCAGTTGCGCCGACTCCTCGACGTATCCGACATGCCCAACATCGACCTCCAGGTACTTCCGCTCACCGCGCACCCGAAGTACGGCTCGAACGGTGCCACCACCCTGCTCGACTTCAGGCACCCCTGGGCGTCGGTGGCCAGCGTCGACGGTCCCTCGGGCGGCTTCCATACGGAGGATGCCGACCTGGTAGCTTTCCAGTCCGGTGAATTTGAGTCGATTGCGAAAGTCGCGCTCCCTTTTAGCGAGACGCGTGAGCTTTTGCGCCAGCACCTGGAAAGGCTGCACAAGTGAGCACGAGGCACGGCCAGGACGAGCACGGCGGAGCAAACTGGCGGAAGTCCTCACACAGCGGCGACACCGGCCAGTGCGTCGAGTTCGCCGACCTCCGCGCCACCCACGCCGCCATCGGGCTCCGGGACTCCAAGAACGTCCCCGGGCCCGTCCTCCTCGTCGCCCCCGCCGCTTTCACCGCCCTCGTAACGGGCCTGAGCGACCGAGCCTGACCCGGCAGGCATAACGATCTCGCGGCGCGGACAGCCTCCACGTATGACCGCGCCCGAGATCGAACCGGCCCGTTGGCAGAAGTCCCCGTACAGCCAGGCCACCAACCAGTGCGTCGAGTTCGCCGACCTCCGCGCCACCCGCGCCGCCATCGTCCTCCGCGACTCCAAGCACATCCCCGGCCCGGCCCTCCTCCTCACCCCCGCCGCCTTCACCACCTTCCTGGCGAGCGTGACGGGCCGGAGTTGACCCGGCGAGGCGTCCCGCCCCCGGGAATGGCGACCTCCGCGACTTCCGGCAGCAGTCCCCGCCCCCTACCTCCGGGGTTAGTGAGCACTCACCCACTCCGAACCACCCCGGGCTCCACGGCTGGTAGCGACGGGACGGAAAGGGCCGCGACCGGCCGAAGTCGCGGGCGGCCGCCGGGGCTGGGCGAGACATCGGCCCCAGCGTCCCGTACCCCTCCGGCCCCTGCCGCCCGCTCCCGTCGAGAGGACGGCCGAAGCGGCGTACGGTGGATGAATAGGCATAAGCGCATGGACACTTCGCGTCGCATGTGGTGACGCCGCGTCGCGCCGAGGGGGGCACTCGACCGGGAGCCTGCCATGAGGCAAATGGAAACGGTGCAGCAAGTCGACCGCTTCGTGCACGAGCGCCGGAGAACCGACCGCGTCCTCGTGGGGTGGGGAATCTACTTCTTCCTGCTCTCCTGGGTGACCTTCGGGATCTATCCGAGCGTCGTCTTCTACCAACGGCTGGCGCGGACCGACGCCTTCCGCGAGAGAAAGATCCATTACTACGACGCCGTGATCACCGCGACGCGTGAGTACGCCCGCCGCAGCGGCCACGAGGACGAGGCGCGCGCGGCGCTCGACGACCTGCACCGCGAGACGCGTCAGCGGCTCGCCCAAGAACACCACCGCCTGCGGCCGGGGCTCTCCCTCTTCCTCGCGTGGATCACGCTGGGCATCTGGGGCCTGGTCTCCGCGCGGCGGCTCATGCGGTTCTGGTGGGACGCGCAGGAGATCGAGCAGGACTTCGACGAACGGCTCAGCGTGATCTGGATGCGGCTCGGCATCGTCGACTACCCGCTGCACTTCGAACCGGTGGCGGAGACGCACCGCTCGTTCGCGGCGCACTTCGTGCTGACGCTCTGCACGCTGGGCATCTTCGGCATCGTCTGGGACTACCGGCTGCACGTCGACCCCGACCGTACCTATCCCGAGTTTCACGACACCGAGGACGCCGTCCTCTCCGCCTTGCGCTTCGCCGAACCCAGCCGCCGCAGGGAGCCCGTCAGCGCCTGAGCGGCGACCCGCCGCCCGTCCGGGGAGGCGTGCTCCGAGCCGAGCCGAAGGCCGGAGCACGCCGAAACGTCGTCCACGCGGTCTCCGTGCGAATCTGGTGTATCGCAGCGGGACGGACGGGAACGGAAGCGGAGCGCCGGTGTACATCACGAGGGTCCAGCTCGACGGCATCAAGGGCTTCAGCGGCGCGCGCGCCGTCGACCTGCGCCTCGCGGGGCGGGGTGGCTGGACCGTGCTGGCGGGGCGGAACGGGGCGGGGAAGTCGACGTTGCTCCAGGCGGTGGCGTTGGTGCTGGGCGGGCCGGGTGTGGCGAGGGCGCTGGTGCCGAGCATCGCCGGATGGGTCAGCGGTGGCGCCAGTACCGGGGAGGTGACGGTCGAGGCCGGACCGAAGCCGAAGGAGAAGTCCTCGCTCAGGGTGCTGTTGTGGCGCAACCCGGACCGCACGAACCCGCAGGACGCGGAGGCGCTGCACTGGCAGGGCGCTACCGAGACGTCCTGGCCCGGGCACTCGAACGCCTGGTTCTACGCCGGTTACGGTCCCTTCCGCCGGCTCTCCGGCGGATCGAGCGAAGCCCAACGGCTCATGACGGCCCAAGGTCCTGGCAACCGCCTCGCCACCCTCTTCCACGAGGACGCCTCGCTCGCCGAGGGCGTCTCCTGGCTCATCGACCTGCGCCTGCGCTCGTACGAGGAGGACCCCGAGCGCGGGGAATCCAGGCGCCTGCTCGACCAAGTCCTCACCCTCCTCGGCGACGGGCTCCTCCCCGACCGCTACCAGATCCAGCGCGTCACCGCCGACGGCCTCTGGGTGCGCGAGGCCGGGGACGACGGGCCAGGGTTCCCGCTGCGCGAGATGAGCGACGGCTACCGCACCGTCGCCGCCCTCGTCCTCGACCTCGTACGTCAACTGCACGCCACGCACGGCCCCTTGCGCACCGAGGCCACCCCCTCCGGCGGCATCGCCCTCACCCATCCCGGCGTCGTCCTCATCGACGAGGTCGACGCCCATCTGCACGTGACGTGGCAACGCCGGATCTCCGGCTGGCTCCGTGAGCACTTCCCGCACATCCAGTTCATCGTCACCAGCCACAGCCCGTACATCTGCCAGGCCGCCGACGAGGGCGGGCTGATCCGGCTGCCGGGGCCCGAGGAGCAGGCGCCTCCGGCGGTGGTGGACGAGGACCTGTACCGGCGGGTCGTGTACGGGAGCGGCGACGACGCCGTGCTCTCGGAACTCTTCGGCCTGGAGACGCCGTACTCCACCCGCGCCGAGGAGCGGAGGCGGCGGCTCGTGGCACTGGAGCGGAAGGTGTACGCGGAGACGGCGACGGCCGGGGAGATCGCGGAGTACCAGGAGCTGAGCGACCTGCTGACGAGTTCGCTGGAGAGCAGAGTGGCCGAGGTGTCGGCGCGCCTGGAAGGCGAACCCGAGCGGTGATCCGGCTCCCGCGCGTGCCCGTCCCGGAGCAGGCGCGCGACCTGCTGGCACGGCGGACGCGGAACGTCGAGGAGGCCGGCGGGACCTCGCGCGCGGCCCGTACGGAGTGGGAGAGGGCGCACGCGCCCAAGAAGCACGTGCGGACGGCGCTGGAGGGGATGGCGCGTGGCGCGGTCCGGTGCATGTACTGCGACGACAGCCGCGCCACCGACATCGACCACTTCGAGCCGCTGGAGCGGGCCCCGTTACGGGCCTTCGAGTGGCTCAACCACCTGCTGGCCTGTTCGCACTGCAACAGCAACGCCAAGCGCGAGCAGTACCCGGTGGACGGGGACGGGAACTGTCTTCTGGTCGATCCCACCGCCGAGGACCCCGCCGACCACCTGCGACTCCTGCTGCACACGGGCGAGTACGCGGCGGTCGCGGACTCGGCCAAGGGCGAGGAGACGATCGAGGTGTTCGGTCTCAACCGTCCCGACCTGGTCAAGGGGCGGCAGGACGCCTTCCACCGGGCCCGCTCGAACCTGCGCGACTGGCACCAGCTCCGCAAGCAGGCCGACCACGAAGCCGCCCGGGAGGCCGCGCGGGTGGCCCAGGCGCTGCTCGACTCCCCCTTCGTCGACGTCGTGCACGTCATGGCCCGGCTCACCCCGGCGGTCGCCCTGATCGTCGTCGGCCCCCTGACCGTCCCCGCGCTCGACGCGTGGAAGGCCGAGGGCGGCCCGTGGGCGCGGTGGACGGCAGGATGGGCCCCATGAGTCTGCTGCCGATCGGGGAATTCGCGCGGGTCTCGCGGCTTTCGGTGAAGGCTTTGCGGTTGTACGACCGTATGGGGCTGGTCGTGCCCGCGTGGGTCGATCCCGTCACCGGGTACCGGTACTACGCGGGGGCGCAGGTCGAACGGGCGCGGCTCGTCGGGTGGTTGCGGCGGGTCGGGATGCCTCTCGCGCGGGTGGGGGAGGTCGTCGCGATGGAACCGGGGGCGGCTGCGGAGGCGGTGCGGGGGTGGTGGCGCGGGGTCGAGGCGGAGACGGCGGTACGGGGTGAGCTGGCGGCCTTCGTCGCCCACTCGCTCGCTGACTCTGCCGCCTTCGTCGCCGAGCCGGCCCCGGGGCCCGCGTTCGGTTTGCGGTGCGCGGGGGTGAGCGACCGGGGGCTCGTACGGGACGAGAACCAGGACGCCGTGCACGCCGGGGCGCGGCTGCTCGCGGTGGCGGACGGGTTCGGGGCGCGTGGGGCGCTCGCCAGCGGCGCCGCGGTCGCGACCCTGCGCCGCTTCGCCGAGGGGCCCGAG
>NZ_JAAGLR010000527.1 GCF_010548245.1 Streptomyces sp. SID11385 | reverse complement strand
CTCTGCCGGCTGCTGCTGCGGCTGCCCGCCATCGAACCCGTCGGGCCCCCGCCCGGGGCGCCGCGCGACGGGCTGAGCCTGCCGCCCGCGCACGACGAACCCCGCATGCTGACCCGGATCAGGGCGCTGCTGGCCAAGGCGGAGGCGACCGGATTCCCCGAGGAGGCGGAGGCGCTCACCACCAAGGCGCAGGAGCTGATGGCCCGGCACAGCATCGACGAGGCGCTG
>NZ_JAAGLR010000176.1 GCF_010548245.1 Streptomyces sp. SID11385 | reverse complement strand
ACACGAAGTTGTCGCCGGTGCCCGGCAGGTACTTCTCGGGCCAGTTGATCGCGTTCTGCGTGGTCATGGTGCGTCCTTTCGGAAAATCAAGCAGGTCACTCAAGCAAATCCAGCGGCGCCGGTGCTGGAGGAGACCCGGTTCTGGCTGGCCATAAAGCCTCGGTCGTCCTTGATGTGCGGCGCCAGCGGACCGGCCGCCTCAGCCTTCCGCCTCCGTCGGCGAATTCGGGGCCACATTTATGACGTTAGGCCCGCTTGCC